>JAESQS010000293.1 GCA_016765035.1 Kordiimonadaceae bacterium
AAAGCCGTTAAACATTGTCGTGACGGCAAAGGCCCTTTCATTCTTGAGATGAAAACATACCGGTACCGGGGGCATTCCATGTCTGACCCGGCGAAATACCGCTCGAAAGAAGAAGTACAGAAAATGCGGACAGACCATGACGCCATTGACCAGATCAAAGAACGTATTCTTGATCAAGGCATAATGGATGAAGCAGGGCTTAAGGCAATTGATAAAGAGATTAAGGCCATGGTGGCGGATGCAGCCGCTTTTGCGCAGGAATGCCCAGAGCCGGATCTTGCTGAACTTTATACTGACGTGCTTGCGTAAGGGGATATAAAAAATGGCTATTGAAATTACCATGCCTGCACTTTCCCCAACCATGGAAAAAGGCACACTTGCAAAATGGCTCGTCAAAGAAGGCGATAGCGTTGAAAACGGCGATATCCTTGCCGAGATTGAAACTGATAAAGCAACGATGGAAGTCGAAGCGGTCGATGAAGGTATTGTCGCCAAAATCCTAGTAGCAGAAGGCACAGAAGATGTACCTGTTGGGCAATTAATAGCCCTTATTGCTGAAGAAGATGAAGACGCGGCAACAATCACTGTGCCAGAGGCCCAGCCAGCAACACAAAGCGAAACAGCACCTGTTGAAGCTGTTTCTGCGCCTGATACGGTTGCTGCGGCACCTGTTGCTTCCGTGGTCGCTGCTGACCCAGAAGTGCCTGCTGGCACGCAACTGATGACGCAAACTGTGCGCGAAGCACTGCGTGATGCCATGGCAGAAGAAATGCGCAAAGACGATGATGTGTTTATCATGGGCGAGGAAGTGGCTGAATACCAAGGGGCTTACAAAGTTACCCAAGGGCTGTTGGAAGAATTTGGCGAGCGCCGGGTTATTGATACACCTATTACAGAGCACGGTTTTGCTGGCCTTGGTGTTGGCGCGGCTTTCACTGGGCTTAAACCAATCATTGAGTTTATGACCTTTAATTTCGCCATGCAGGCCATTGATCATATTATCAATTCTGCTGCAAAAACACGCTATATGTCAGGCGGTTTAGTGGAATGCCCGATTGTTTTCCGTGGCCCTAATGGTGCAGCATCTCGTGTTGGCGCGCAGCACAGCCAGAATTACGCTGCTTGGTACGCAAGTGTGCCGGGCTTGAAGGTAATTGCGCCTTATGATGCAGCGGACAGCAAAGGCTTGTTAAAGGCTGCTATTCTTGACCCTAACCCGGTTGTCTTCCTGGAAAACGAACTGATGTACGGCGAAAGTTTCGAAGTGCCTGATGTGGAAGATTATATCTTACCCATTGGCAAAGCGCGTATTTTCCGTGAAGGCACAGATGTAACAATTGTTTCCTACTCCATCACAGTTGGCGAAGCCCTTAAGGCTGCTGACATACTGGCAGAGCAGGGCATTAGTGCCGAGGTTATTGATCTACGCACCATTCGCCCGCTTGATATAGACACAGTGGTTGAAAGCGTGAAGAAAACAAATCGGTGCATCATTGCGGAAGAAGGTTGGCCTCAATGCTCTGTTGCCAGTGATGTTTCTGCGCAATTGATGGAGCTGGCTTTTGATTGGCTCGATGCGCCCGTAACACGCGTTAACAGTGTTGATGTGCCATTGCCATATGCAAATAATCTTGAAAAAGAAGCCGTTGTAACAGCCGAAAAAATCACCGAAGCGGCCAAAGCCGTTTGTTACGTAGAATAGGGCAGGGGTAAAGCAACAATGTCTATTGAAATATTTATGCCAGCTCTGTCACCGACCATGGAAGTGGGAACACTTTCCAAATGGTTGGTCAAAGAGGGTGATACAGTTGAAAACGGTGATGTTATTGCCGAAATTGAAACTGACAAAGCCACCATGGAAGTCGAAAGCATCGATGATGGTGTTGTCGCCAAAATTCTGGTGGCTGAAGGCACAGAAGATGTGCCCGTGGGGCAAATAATTGCTGTGTTGGCAGAAGAGGACGAAGATGTTGCGGATATTACCATTCCGACAGCGCCGAAGCCTGTGGCTAAGCCAGACGCAGCCCCTGCTGCTGCTGCCCCAACTAAAACAGTACAGCCTGCGCCGGTAGAAGCTGCCGCTCCAGCCGCTGCAGCAACGCCTGTGGCATCAGCGCCTGTTAGTACGGATACATCTAAGCGCGTGAAAGCATCACCGCTTGCGCGTCGCCTTGCTGCACAAAAAGGGCTGGACCTTGCCGCTGTTGCAGGCACAGGGCCTTATGGCCGTATTGTAAAACGGGATGTTGAAACTGCACAAGTGAGTGCGCCTGTCGCATCAACTCAAGCAGCGACCCCAGCCGTTACGGCCCCTACTTACGGCGCGCATGATATTCCGTTTAGGGAAGAGCGCCTTTCTGGGATGCGTAAGGTTATTGCCAAGCGCCTGACAGAATCCAAACAAACCGTGCCGCATTTTTATCTCACCATTAATTGTGAGATTGATACGCTGCTTGACCAACGCAAGGTGTTGAACACGCAGGGCGAAAAAGACGGCATTAAAATCTCCGTGAATGACTTTATCATTCGTGCAACAGCGCTTGCCCTTAAAAAAGTACCTGCCGCTAATGTTCAATATGCTGGCGACAAAATGTATTGGTACGAGCGGGCAGTTGTTTCTGTGGCTGTTGCCATTGAAGGCGGGCTTGTAACACCTGTGGTTCGTGGTGCCTGCGAAAAAGGCCTTGCTGCCATTTCAGCAGATGTGAAACAGCTTGCTGGCAAAGCTAGGGACGGCAAATTGATGCCTGAAGAATATGCTGGCGGCACAATCTCAATTTCTAACCTTGGCATGTATGGGATTACCGAATTTTCTGCCGTCATTAACCCACCGCAAGGGGCCATTCTTGCGATTGGGGCTGGCGTGCAAAAACCGGTAGTGCGAAACGGAGAACTGGCTGTTGGTACAGTGATGAGCGTGACTATGTCCTGTGATCACAGAGCTATAGATGGTGCTGTTGGTGCGGAATTCCTTGCGGCATTCAAGGCTTATATTGAAAACCCCGTGATGATGTTGCTGTAAGGGGCCATCCCATGGAGGCGATAAACCTGAAACAAAAGCTTGGCTTATTCAAAGAGCAATGGTCGCCAAAGATCATTGCTAATGTGGATGAAAACCACATTTACCTAGCCAAGCTGGAAGGCGAATTTATCTGGCATACGCACGATGATCAGGACGAAATGTTTCTGGTTATCGCTGGTCGTTTACGGATTGATTTCAGGGATAGCCATGTGTGGGTTGAAGAAGATGAGCTTTTTGTGGTGCCAAAAGGGGTTGAACATAAACCCTATGCACCAGAAGAAACCAGTGTGTTGATAATTGAAAATGCAGGCACTGAGCATACAGGCGGTATTGATAGTCCGCTTCGTAAAGAAAATCATGAGCGGATTTAGATTATGAGTAAAACATTTGATCTTATTGTCATTGGTGGCGGGCCTGGTGGGTATGTGGCTGCTATTCGCGCTGCTCAATTGGGCATGAATGTGGCCTGTATTGAGCGCGAAAACCTTGGCGGTATTTGCCTCAATTGGGGCTGTATCCCAACCAAGGCGCTGTTGCGGTCTGCTGAAATGTACCATAACGCAAAACATGCGGCTGACTTTGGCCTGAAAGTGGATAATCTTAGTTTTGACCTCGATGCAATTGTGAAGCGCAGCCGGGGCGTTGCAGCCCAAATGAACGGTGGCATTGGCATTTTACTGAAGAAAAACAAAGTCACTCATATTGAAGGCGAAGCCACAATACAGGGCAAAGGCAAACTTGCTGTAAAAGGTAAGGACAGTAAAACCAGCCAGTTAACAGCCAAAGACATTATCATTGCCACAGGCGCTCGGGCACGGGAACTACCGCACCTAAAAGCAGACGGTAAACTTGTGTGGACATACAGGCACGCCCTTACGCCAAATGTTATGCCCAAGAAACTGTTGGTTATTGGCTCTGGTGCTATCGGCATTGAGTTTGCGAGCTTTTTTAACACGCTTGGCGCTGACGTCACCGTTGTTGAAATGATGGACCGTGTCCTGCCTGTAGAAGATGCTGATATTTCCAAGTTTGCTGCAAAATCCTTTAAAAAGCAGGGCATGACACTGAAACTGAATGCATCAGTGATCGAACTTAAAAAAGGCAAAGACAGCGTTACTTGCGTGGTTGAGCAAAAAGGCAAAAAAGAAGAAATCACCGTTGACCGTGTGATTGTTGCTATTGTCATTGCAGGCAATGTTGAAAACCTTGGCCTAGAGGGCGTTGGCATTAAAACGGACCGCGGGCACATTGTTACAGACGAATGGGGTTTTACGGGCGTTCAAGGCATGTGGGCCATTGGGGATGTAACTGGCGCACCGTGGCTTGCCCATAAAGCCTCCCATGAAGGCGTGATTGTCGCAGAAAAAATCGCAGGGGTGAAAGGTTTACACCCTATTGATAAAGGCAATATTGCTGGCTGCACCTACTGTATGCCGCAAGTCGCCTCTGTTGGGTTAACCGAAGCCAAAGCAAAAGAGCAAGGCTATGACATTAATGTGGGTAGCTTCCCCTTTATGGCAAATGGCAAGGCAGTGGCCCTTGGCGAACCGGAAGGTTTAGTGAAAACCATTTTTGATAAGAAAACAGGGGAATTGCTGGGCGCGCACATGATTGGTGCTGAAGTAACTGAAATGATACAAGGCTATGTTGTTGGCCGTGCCTTGGAAACAACAGAGGCAGAATTGATGCATACAATATTCCCGCATCCAACACTTTCAGAGATGATGCATGAAAGTGTTCTGGCAGCTTATGGTAAAGCCATTCACATCTAGCGACTTTGCTGGACAGTGGATGCGCGCTACGATACAAGCGCGGCAAAGGCTGAAAGCTGATTTGTGGTAAAATGTAGTGACTATCGCGTCTGGAAGGTTGGTAATGAATAAACCTGGAGAAAAGAAACAGTTTCAGCGAAAGCCTAGCTGGATCCGGGTTAAAGCACCCGTCAGCAAGGAGTATCACGCTACCCGTAAACTAATGCGTGAGAAAAACCTGCATACTGTGTGCGAAGAGGCCTCTTGCCCGAATATCGGTGAATGCTGGTCCAAGAAACATGCAACAGTGATGATTCTTGGGGATACTTGCACACGGGCTTGCGCCTTTTGTAATGTAAAAACAGGCCGCCCGATGGCCGTTGACCCACTGGAACCGGAAAATACAGCAGCAGCTTGTTCAACCATGGGGCTGTCGCATATCGTCGTCACCTCTGTTGACCGGGATGATCTGGATGATGGCGGTGCAGACCAATTTGTTCGGGTGATAAAAGCCATCCGCGAAACCAGCCCCCTAACCACAATTGAGGTTTTAACGCCTGATTTCCGCAATAAGCCCGGCGCGCTTGAGCGTGTGGTAGAGGCCAAGCCGGATGTTTTTAACCATAATTTGGAAACTGTACCGCGCCTATACCCGAAAATATGCCCCGGCTCGCGCTATTATCACTCCCTCAAGGTGCTTGATCGGGTGAAGCAGCTAGACAGCAGCATGTTTACAAAATCAGGCCTGATGGTTGGCTTTGGCGAAGACCGCCTAGAGATTAGCCAAGTGATGGATGACATGCGTGTGGCAGATATTGATTTTATGACCATTGGCCAATATTTACCGCCAACACCGCA
>JAESQS010000294.1 GCA_016765035.1 Kordiimonadaceae bacterium
ACTGTGGGGTGGTTGGGTAGGGGGAGTGGGCGGATCTGGTTTTAATTAAGACAAATGTACCCTAATCCTTGTCACTCTGTTTTTGCGTAAATATCAGCGAGAAATTATTTGCAGGCATGGGTGTAATGCTAGGGGTCTTGAAGCCTGCTAGCTCTGCCACTTCAATTACAGCTTCCATATCGCGTAATCCCCAGCCATTATTTCGGGACCGTAAGGACATATCAAATTGCTCGTTGGAAATGCTTGTATAGCGGCCTTCTCTTTTATAGGGGCCATAGAGAAACAGAATTCCCTCGGCACTTAGGGCCGACATTGCCTTTTTAATCAGGGTTTCTGCCACTTCCCACGGGGCGATATGAATGAGGTTAATGGCTGCTACGGCGGCAAGGCCTTCTGGCCCACAGTCATCGGTAAAACGGGCATCGGTAAAACGGGCATCGGTAAAGCAGGCATCGGTAAAAGTGTCTGTCATCACATCGAAATGTTGGGCGGGCAATATGTTGCTTGCCCCCGCATCCAGCCGCCATGCCTCAATGCTTTTAAGGTGGTGCTCTTCAATATCGCTGGGTTGCCACTGGTGGTTTGGTAGTTGCTGGGCCATATAAGCCGCGTGCTCACCACTGCCGCTAGCCACCTCAAATATCAAGCCAGTTGCCGGCAGAGCTGGCTTTAAAACATCCAGAATAGCATCACGGTTCCGTGCTGTGGCTGGGGCGTGAAGGCGGGCATCTTTTTCACCATCAGTCCCTTGGGGGTTAAAAAAACGAGCCATGGTTACCGCTTTCGTAGTCGCGAGAATAGAAACACGGGTACAACGATTGTTGCGCCCAACAGCATATATTTAAAGCCAGTATTTGCCAGCCAGTGCCATATGCCTGCTATTTTGTTGGCTATCCAGCCAAAAATATCCCCTGTGCTCCATTCAAGCCAGTAGAGCACAGCACCGACAAGGATGCTCCAGACCGCAAGCCGGACAATGGTGGCGAAATCCAAGTTTAGTTTGTTCATTCTGTCTCCCCTGCCAGCGGGTTTAAAGCTGACTTATTTCCCTGTGTCCAGCCATTGCCCCATTGGTAATAGGTCTGCAAGGCATTTTGATTGGTCCATGTCTGTGCCGTTGGTTGTGCGCGCATTTGTTGCCGCGGCTTTAAAATGCTCTGACGGTGTTGGCTCAAAAAACACGACTTCAAATACGCAGTTTCCGTTTTCAAACAGCATCATCTGCACATTTGCATCTCGGCGCACAAGGGTTGGTGCCCCCAGCAGGGCTTGTATTTCTGCGGGGTTCAAACCGGTTAGCCTTGTCGGGTCAGGCAGTAAAGCCTCTTCCTCCATGGGTGGTGTGTTGATAGGCGCTAGGGTTGGTAAATTTGTGTCTGGCGCTGCTGTTTGCGTTGTCGCTGGCGTGGTCTCACCCATGCAAGCCGCCACAAAAAGTAGTGGGAGTAGTTTAAAGGTGTGTTTCATAGCCATTATTCGCTGTTCTATCATCGGTGTCATCATTTGCTGTGTTGGGGTCCACCAAGGTGGTGAAAAATATGAGTCATGACAGCTGCTCCGGTAATAGGGGCCAGAATATTCAGGAACGGGACCAAAAACATCGCTGCTATTATGGTCCCTGCGAGGAATATTTTGCCACTGTGCTCTACGCGAAAATGTTTGGCAGAGCGTGGGTCCATATGGCGTAAGGCAACCATTTCAAAATACTCTCGGCCCAGTAAAAACCCGTTTAAAATCACAAACAGCAGCAACGTGCCGGTGCCAGCAGTTAAAAACATCAGGATAATATAGGGCAATATAGCCAGTAAATTCACCAAAACCATGATGAGGGTAAGTTTGGCCGCACTTACGATAACATCACCAACGGGTAATTGGCGGGTGCCGGGGTGGTTTGGGTAATATTCTTCTCCAACTGCTGAGGCTATTTTGTCGGTTAAGAGGCCCATGACCATGGTAACAACGCCCGGAAATAACAAGTAAGACCCCACGGTTGCGACTGCCCAAAACCCGCCAGCCATAATAGAACTGCTATATTGGCCCAGCCATTCCCAGCCAAATGTGTAGCTTTCCGGCCAATAGCTGTTGAGCAGCGCCATCAGGGCCACCAGTGTTATACCAGCGGCTATAAGGGCTGTAAGGAAGACACTTCGAAATTTTGGATGCAGCAATTGCTGCCATGTTCGGTTAAAGGCTGTCGCTATCATCAGAGGATCTTTCTCGCTGTCATTTTTTATTTATTAATAGAAGATAGGTAGATCAGTTGGTGCTTGCAATCCCGTAGTGCTTTTCTATGGTGCGTGAAATAGCAATTTTAAATTTATTTAGAGGCAATGCCATGACATCCAAACATCAGGTTTTATGCATGGGAAATGCGATTGTTGATATTATCGCCCGTGTTGACGACCAATTTTTAGAGACACATGGCCGTGTAAAAGCTTCCATGATGCTGGTGGATGCGGAAACATCTGCTGCGTTGTATGCTGCGATGCCACCAGCGATTGAGCGCTCTGGCGGGTCTGCGGGCAACACAGCAGCGGGCATTGCATCCTTTGGCGGCACAGTTGGCTATATTGGTAAAATACATGACGACCAGTTAGGCACTGTTTTCAGGCATGACATACAGGCGGCAGGTGTTTCCTTTGACACTGTAGCGGCGTCTGAGGGGGCACCAACAGCCACAAGCATGATTTTGCTCACACCAGATAGCCAGCGCACCATGAACACCTTTCTGGGGGCCTGTGTTGAGCTGACACCAGATGATATTCTTGCAGAAGATGCGGGGGATGCTGATGTTCTGTATGTTGAAGGCTATCTGTGGGATACGCCTTCCATGAAAGCCTCTGTTCTTAAAGCTTTTGATATGGCAATTGCTGCGGGGAACAAAGTTTCGCTGTCACTTTCAGACAGTTTCTGTGTGGACCGGTTCCGGGATGAATTCGTTGATTTGGTAGAAAATAAAGTGGATATTTTATTTGCCAATGAAGACGAGATTAAAGCGCTTTATCAAACAGATACATTTGAAGAAGCTGTTGATAAATTGCGGCCTCATGTACAAATCGCTGCATTGACACGTTCAGAAAAAGGCTCTGTTATTGTGTCGAAAGATGGTGAAATTACAGTGGGCGCTTTCCCTGCAACAGTGGATGACACAACAGGGGCTGGTGACTTGTTCGCGGCTGGTTTCTTGTATGGCTATACAAATGGACGGTCCCTTGAAGACTGTGCAAAGCTTGGCGGCATTGCTGCTGCAGAGGTAATCTCGCATTTGGGCGCGCGCCCTGAAGTAAACTTGCAGTCTTTGGCGGCTGAGAAATTGGGAAGCTAAAGTAATGGCTGATAAAACCGAAAAAAACTCCCTTCCAGAAACGACTGAGGAAAAGGGTAACGAGAAGCCAGCTTCGGGGGGTAAAAAAACACCCAAGGAGTTTGGTGGCCGTGAAGGGCCAGAACCAACCCGTTATGGTGACTGGGAAAACGGCGGCATTATTTCCGACTTTTAAAAATGAAAATCAGGCTGCTTATTCGGCTTTCTCTGTCTCTGTGGCACCTTCTTCTTCGTCATTAAGGGCAGCGGCCTCTTCGTCATCGTCGTCAGCTTTGCTTTCTGGAGGTGTTGATTCGGAAGCAGCGGTTTCCACTTCGTCATCTGTTCCTTGAATTCCTGCACGCAGCAGCAAGTCTTTAAAGGCCAGCAGCCGTTGCTCTGCACCACTTCGGTTCAACCCGTTAATAAGGCCTTCGGTAAACCCGTCTTGCTTCATATAAACACGCACTTGTTGTTCCGCGCGGTTATAACAATCGCCATCCGTAAAATAGCCTTCTGCCATCATGCCCAGAATTTTATCGGTTTTTTCCTGAAGGCTGATTGGTAACTTGTGGATTTTTTTGAGTATTTGCGTGTTATCCAAAATATTACGGCAAAATTCATCCAGCTTTTCAGCAATTTGCCGACGGTGCATTTCAGTAAGGTCAGCCCCCATAACTTTTTTCTGAAGGGCAACTAACTCATTCATGCGTTGAATAGGTTGGTTATCCAGCCCCATGAAAACCACTTCATGTTCTGGCCTGGATAATATGGGCAGAATAAAGTTGGCCACTGTGCGTTTATTGCTACTGCCAAGTGTTGCGGCTTCCAAATCAAGTAGCGCATTGACTTTGGCGATAGGGTTTTCGTGTTCCGCGATGAGGTCTGAAATAGATTGGCTGTTAATTAACCGGCTGGCCCGAGCCGCCAGTTCCCCTGAGAGGGTGTCTATTGCATGAACCCCCATTTCCATTGCGCGAAACGTATCCAGCATATTGTGGAGCGATGTTAATTGGGCCACTAACCCATTGTTATTGATAGGTTTTGGCGCTGCAATTTCTGCCTTTACGCGGTTTAGAAGAATATGGGCGGTTAAAGGCAAGTTTTCTTCCGCCAAAAATCCACTAAGGCGCAATGTTTCGCTATTTATTTTTTTGTACCCCGGCTTGCCGACAAGATCTTTTAAATGCCCTGCTTGCATGTGGGCAAGTTCCATAATGAAAGCATCGCGGTGTTCATGGTCGCCAAGAAGTTGGTCTAAAACAGTGGGGTGTTGCAACAGTTCTGAGAGAAGCTGATCTAGGATGCCTATAACCCAAGGTGGGTGGCGGTTGGATAGAAAAACAGCGACACGGCCAAATTTATCCGAGAGTGTCACTGTTGGTTTTAAATAGTCGACGATACCAGCAGTGAGTAGGAATTTTTTATTGGGGATTTTTTCCAATCCGTCGATCACAGGCTTTAAACGGCCCATTTCAAGGGAAGGCACGGCGCTTTCGTTGCTTTTTACTACTTCAACTGCTGCATCAATCATTTTATAGATTTTACGCATACGTTCCTGGATGGAGAGTTCTTCCTCATCAAAAGAAACGGCTGTGCGCTGCACGGCGTCCTGTAATTTGGTGCCGGTGTTATACAGTTTGTAATAATGCTCTAGATTATGGAGCAGTTCGGTGGGGGTAATGCGCCATTCCGCCAGCGAGTTTTGCATAAGCTGCCATATGGAATTACGACCATCGGCATTATAGAGATCATCAGGTGTCAGGCAGGGTGTAATCTGGCCGGTCTGGTCATGTTTGGACTTTTTAGCTGAAGACCCCCGCGAGAATATCTCCACAGATAAGAATTCGTGGTTTTCTTTATTGTAGCTTTCTTTGATGATGCGGACGCCAGTATATTGTTTGGCTTCCCACAAGACAGTAGCTTTTTTTGTGGCGTCTTTTCGGTTCTTGATAACCTCTAGAATAGTCCAACTGTGGCCGCGACGCCCAAGAATCTCATAGTGGACGTTTACAGCAATTGACACAACTCAGCGCTCCTATCCTCTAACCCCCTTTCTCCAGTTATCTATGGTATGGTTTACTAAATCATTAAGGTCGTCAATATCTTGCCGCCAAGCCAGCCCAAAATTGGGGTCATTGCTGGCCGGACGCTTGTGGTCATCAAGGTAATCAAGCTGTACGCGCATGGGGCAAATAGCCCCTTCGCCAGAAATGATGCATTCACGGTTTTGCAGTGTCGGCAGGGCGGCCAAAAAGTTGCGCGCGCCATCTGGCATACAGTTAGCAACAAATTCCTGATCTTTGCCGTTGGTGAGGCGCATGGTCATGATTGTTCCGCACTGGGATAAAACTGCCTCGGAGAGGTCAGACGGGCGCTGTGAAACCAAGCCTAAAGATACGCCGTATTTTCGGCCTTCTTTTGCAATGCGTTCCAGTGACTTTCGGGCAGCATGGACACGAGTGTCCATACTGGCATGGGGCACATAACGGTGGGCTTCTTCGCACACAAGTAATATGGGCGTTGCCCCCACATGGCGCTGGCTCCACATGGCGAAGTCAAACACCAGCCTACTAAGCAAGGAAACCACTACATCGACAATGTCTGATGGAACGCCCGACAGGTCTAATGTGGAGATGGGGCGACCATCCACGGGGAAACGAAGTAGTTCGGAAACAATATCGGTTAAGGTATCTTGCACCATCATGCCTGAAAACATGAAAGCAAAACGCCGATCGTTTTTAAGTTCTTCAATTTTATTTTTAAGCTTCAGAAAGGGCCGTATTTCCTCTGCTTTGTCTAACTTGCCAAGCTCGGTTGTAATGGCATTTATTAGGTCTGTCAGCTTGTAGGGTATGGGGGTGTCTACGGTCAGGCGATTCAAGGAATAGGTTTGGCTAGATTTTTTCCGGGCTTCAAGCAAGCAGCGTTTTAAAATATCAATGTCGGCTTCGCGGCCTTCTGTGTTGCGCCCGACCAGCAGTTCAACATGCTCTTCAAAATTCATCAGCCAGTAAGGCAGCGCTAAATTATCTACTGAGATATGAGTGCCGTTTGACGAAAAAGCTCGTTCATATTCATTATGAGGGTCGAGAATAACGATGTGGGCATTGGGGTGTTTTTCCACTAATCGGTGCAGAAGCAACGCAACACCGCTTGACTTCCCTGTGCCGGTGCTGCCCAAAATTGCAAAATGCCGCGATAGCAATTGTTCGGTTCTAAGTGTTGCGGGCAGCGTATCACTGGGGAAAATTGTGCCAATGCGTACGGTGTCTTTGCTGTCAGTCGCGAATATTTCTTCAAGTTCTGCCATAGCAGCAGAAAAGGCAGGGCAGCCAGGCGTTGGGAAGGTTTTAATGCCACGGGAAAACCCTTGAGACCCTAGCTCACCCAGTAAATCTACCCGCAGGATTAAAGCCATTTCTGGCTGTATTAGTTTGATAGACTGCACGGAGCCAAAAATCAGGCTGTTTTCCACGGGGATCTTTATGAAGGCCCCGACGCGGTACAAGCTGGCGAGGGAGATGTTTTGGTGGATGCTGGTTTCAAGGTTTATGGTGATAAAAGCCGGGTTTACATCCTCTACTTTGCCAATCAGAGTTGATGGTGTAGAGGCTGCGCCGGAGCCAGTGCCTGCACTATAGTTTGTATGAGGCATAGTCACCTCCTTATTCGCCTGATGTTGCCTGATGGCATCAGTTTGAGTAGGAGGTGTTAATAAGGTTTTAAGGCTTTAA
>JAESQS010000295.1 GCA_016765035.1 Kordiimonadaceae bacterium
TATCAAGGGTCGCAAGCGCCGCAGCGCAGGCCATCGGATTGCCAGAGAAGGTATAGCCGTGGAAAAATTCCACCATATTCTCAGGGCCGGTCATAAAGGCATCATAGATTTTGTCTTGTACAAACACGGCACCCATAGGGATTACGCCGTTCGCCAATGCCTTGGCAGTTGTTACCAAATCAGGCTCAACCCCAAAAAGATTAACTGCGAAAGGGGCCCCTAAACGCCCAAACGCAGTGATAACTTCATCAAATATCAGCAATATTCCATGTTCATCACAAATTTTACGCAGCCGTTCCAAATAGCCTTTCGGCGGCAGAATAACCCCAGCAGACCCCGCGAGTGGCTCCACAATCACAGCTGCGATGGTGGAAGCATCGTGCAATTCAATCATACGGATCAGGTCATCAGCATACTCAGCGCCATTTTCCGGCTGGCCTTTAGAATAAGTATTGCCTTCAATACCGTGCGTATGGCGCATATGGTCATCACCCGACACGAGCGTACCAAACATTTTACGGTTGGCAGGCATCCCTCCCACTGACATGCCGCCGAAGTTCACGCCGTGATAACCTTTTTCCCGGCCGATCAACCGCGTGCGGTGGCCTTCCCCCCGTGCCCGGTGGTAAGCAATGGCCATTTTAAGGGCCGTTTCTACGGATTCAGAACCTGAATTAGTGAAGAAGATTTTATTCAGCGTGCCCGGCATCATACGCGCAAGGCGGCTTGCCAGTTCAAACTGCTTTGGGTGCCCCATTTGGAACGCCGGTGAATAATCCAGTTCAGACGCTTGCTTCTGAATGGCTTCAACAATGCGCGGGCGATTATGGCCCGCATTGCAGCACCAAAGGCCCGCGACACCATCAAGCAGTTTCCGGCCATCCGTAAGCGTAAAATACATGCCGTCTGCGCTAGCAATCATGCGCGGATTTTGCTTAAACTGCCTGTTTGCCGTAAACGGCATCCACAAGGCTTCTAAATCATTTGCTTTCGTATCTGCAGATAAACCTGACATGCGATAGTCCCCCTATTTTCGTAGTTTATTCAGCCGCTTTCATGGCGTTGAGTGGGTGCTCAGGCCATGTTACATATGGCTTATCATTCTCCACCGGGCGCATTTCAATACAGTCCGGCACTGGGCACACATGAAAGCATAAATTACAGCCGACACATTCTTCATCCACAACAGTAAAACTGCGGCTGCCGTCTTCTGCCACTGCAAACTCAATGGCTTGGTGGGCTGTGTCTTCACAAGCAATATGGCAGCGGCCACACTCAATACAGCTTTCCGGGTCGATGAACGCTTTGGTGT
Organism: Kordiimonadaceae bacterium; assembly: GCA_016765035.1. Lineage (GTDB taxonomy): Bacteria > Pseudomonadota > Alphaproteobacteria > Sphingomonadales > Kordiimonadaceae > Kordiimonas. The sequence continues at coordinate 1,313 of JAESQS010000295.1, forward strand.
CAAAGTTCATATTCAGCGCGTTCCAGTCAACGGTGTTTGGCACCGCCATCCCGCAAGATTCGCTGATAGATTTATAGCCTTTTTCATCCATCCAGCCAGACAGGCCCGCAATCATATCATCTACGATACGAAAGCCATAGATCATGGCCGCCGTACATACTTGCAGCCCTTCTGCGCCCAATGCAATAAATTCTGCCGCATCACGCCATGTTTCAATGCCACCAATGGCAGAAATTTCCAAATCACGGGTTTCGTCATTACGCGAAATTTCAGCCACCATATTCAGCGCAATAGGCTTAACAGCTAAACCGCAATACCCACCGTGACTGCCCTTGCCGTCAACAACAGGGTTTGGGGCCATTTGGTCCAAATCAACAGACACAATGGAGTTTACGGTATTAATCAAAGACACAGCATCCGCACCGCCTGCCTGCGCAGCCTCGGCTGACCAAAGTATGTTGGTAATATTAGGGGTCAGCTTGGTAAAGACAGGAACATCAACCACTTCTTTTACCCAGCGCGTCACTTTTTCAACCATTTCAGGCACTTGACCAATGGCAGACCCCATGCCGCGCTCGCACATGCCATGCGGACACCCAAGGTTAAGCTCAATACCATGCACACCAGAAGCGGCAATTTTAACGGCAAGGTCTTTCCAAACCTTTTCTTCAATAACAGCCATCATGGAACCAATGATGATCCTGTCAGGCCATTCTTTCCGTATCTGGCGAATTTCTGCCAAATTTGTCTCAAGTGGCCGGTCGGAAATAAGCTCGATATTATTAATACCAATGATATCGCGGTTGCCTGTTTTATGCGCACCGTAGCGGCTGGAAACATTCACCACTGGCGGGTCTTCCCCCAAGGTTTTCCAAACAACACCGCCCCAACCGGCTTCAAACGCACGCACAACATTGATATATTTATCTGTTGGCGGTGCAGACGCGAGCCAAAAAGGATTGATGCTTTCAATGCCTGCAATCGTACATTTTAAATCAGCCATACTATCCTCCTATTTCGCAGCCAGATACGCATCAATTGCGTGGGCTGCTTGCTTGCCATCTTCCACTGCCTGCACTGTCAGGTCATCCCCTGACTTAATGCAGTCGCCACCAGCAAACACGCCAGCAATCGAGGTTTCAAAATTATCTCCAACAGTAATTTTACCGCCTGACATTTCAAACCCATCAAGCATCGAAGCATCGAGCTTTTGACCAATGGCTTTCAGCACCATATCCGCGGGCAGATCAAAGCTTTTCCCTGACCCGATAAGCTTGCCGTCAGAGACAGTCATGCTTTCAAAAGACATGGCTTCAACCCGGCCATTGCCTTTGATGGCAGTTGGGGCTGACCACAGACGGATATTCACACCGTTGGTACGGGCTAAATTCACTTCCCAGTCCGTCGCGCTCATATTCTCTTCGCCGCGCCGATACACAAGTGTAACTGTATTTGCTCCCAAGCGCTTAGCCTGAACAGCGGCATCAATGGCCGTGTTCCCTGCGCCAATGACAATAACATCGTCCCCAACAACAATTGACGATTTTTCACTTGCCTGTCGTAAGTCCTCGATAAAATCAACAGCATCCAGAATGCCGTCTTTATCTTCACCTTCGAGCTGTAGGGCATTCGTACTGCCCAACCCAACCCCTATATAAACAACATCAAATGTGTCACGCAGCTCGTCAAGAGACACGGTATCCTCCTGAGCATCTCCCTGAGGGGCTCCCTGAGCACATCTCAGGCGCTGATGGTATTTAATTTCAATACCGCCAATACCCAGCAGGAACGCGACTTCCTTCTGTGCAAAATCATCCACCATTTTATAGGCAGCAAGGCCATATTCATTCAAGCCACCCGGCTTTGCCTTGGCTTCATAAATAGTAACGTTATGGCCCAGCATGGCAGCGCGGTGGGCGCAAGATAGGCCCGCAGGGCCAGCGCCTACAACTGCAATGCGCTTGCCTGTCTCCGCAGCGCGCTTAAAAGGGTGTGGGCCATGGGCTGCCATCAAATGATCAACTGCCGTGCGCTGAAGCGCGCCAATTTCAACAGGCTGTTCTTCCGACGCATTCAACACACAGGCTTGCTCGCACAATACTTCTGTCGGGCAAGCGCGGGCGCATGTGCCCCCCATAATATTGGCAGACAGGATTGTTTTTGCCGAGCCTTCAATATTGCCGGTTCTTATCTGATGGATAAAAGTGGGAATATCGATGGACGTTGGGCACGCCTGAATACAAGGCGCATCATAACAATATAAACAACGGTCAGCTTCACCCTTGGCTTGCAACGCACTTAAAGGGTCATGCAAATCCGAAAAATTGCTATCAATCGCTTCCTTAGGAAGGGACACTCCATTTACAGCGTTGCACGGTTTGAGCGACATACAATAGTTCCTCTTATTGGCCAGTGAGTACAATTATAAATGATTCTTGACTATTTGGTCAAGATTTAGTTTTGTACCGGCTTACGCGGAAGGAAGTAACGCCCTATGAACACTATTACACCTAAGAGCCAACCGACCGTAAAGGTGGCAGCGGCATTGATCAACGACAGCTTTGGCCGAACATTGCTGGTGCGCAAACGCGGCTCTGACTATTTCATGCAAGCCGGCGGTAAAATTGAAGGCACAGAAAGCCCACGCTCTGCCTTGTACCGAGAGCTGCAAGAAGAGTTGGGCATATCCATCAAGGAAGATAATGCCGAGTATTTGGGCCGCTACATTGCGCCAGCAGCCAATGAAGAAGGCTTTATGGTCGATGCGGAAATGTTTCAGTTAGAGGTAACAGACGAAGTGTTCCCTGCTGCTGAAATTGTAGAACTTGCATGGATAACTCTGGCCCAGCCCCCCTCTATAAAATTGGCCCCATTAACGCGGGATGCCATATTGCCGTTGGCCAGAGAGCGTTCCAACGCGTTATAGTATAGAGGGGCAACTGCGCGCATTTAGTATGCAAGTGACAACCGTCACGCAGTCCAGCCACTGTACACCCTATGCCTAGGGCATAGATCAATGGCTCTAGCCAGAGCCGGGAGGGGGAAATTATGGATACGTCAAATTTTGTCATTTCAGTACGAAAAGCCAAAAAACCAAACACACCGGAAGGTTCTTTTTGTAATGAACCCGGTGTAACCCGCTATTTGGAAGTGCCCGTAGGGGAGGACACACCCCACCCTCACACCCATAAATTAACACGGACAGAATGGCTCAAGCGTGTTTTGGACAGAGCTTCAGAAGGTGTCCACGGTGCAGACCACCCTCTAAGCGGCTACCGTTATGGGGACATTCTTATCTTCATTCATGGCTATAATAATAGCATGCAGGAAGTCATGGACCGGCATAATAAGTTGCAGAAAAATCTGCGGGCGCAAGGCTTTAAAGGGGCAATTGTCAGCTTTGACTGGCCGAGTGCTTCTGCCACCCTCAATTACCTTGAAGACCGTTCAGATGCCAAAGCAACAGCGAGCAGGCTGGTAAAAGATGGTATCGCCGTTCTTGCCACCAACCAAAAAGACCAAGATAGAAACAAATGCGATATTGATGTGCATTTGCTGGGGCATTCCACCGGCGCCTATGTGGTCCGAGAAGGCTTTTATGAAGCCACCCAGCATAGAACAATTTCCAGAACCAACTGGCAAGTGAGCCAAATTGTACTGATAGGTGGTGATATTGCACGTAAATCTTTGCGCGCAAGCGATGATAAATCCAAAGCATTTTTTACCCATGCTGCCCGCATCACCAACTACCAGAACCCCTATGACATTGCCCTAAAAGTGTCCAATGTAAAACGGCTGGGTACACAGCCCCGTGCAGGCCGTGTTGGATTGCCTGATAACCCCCCTGAAAATGTGGTGAATGTCAATTTGGGGGACCATTGGAAAACGCTAGAGAGAAACCCTGATTATAGCAAAACAAGCTGGTCTCATTCGTGGCACTTTGAAGATGAAACCTTTGCCAAAGACCTTGCCTGCACTCTTCAGGGAGATATTGACCGGCACAAAATCCCCACACGGATTGTCGTAGATGGTGTGCTAACATTAAAAGCACAGCTTTAAACCACAACAACTCCGGCTAAAAAATCAGGGCATCCCATATGGAAGATGCCCTGAAAATCGCTTGTATGTATCTTACTTTGCTTTAGCAGCAGCGCCGCAGCGTGGGTCAGCCTGTTGCAACATGGCTATTTGTTTGCGGCTCACTGGAATTGGCAAACATCCATGGCCTTTTTCACAAATCATATCCCATTTAGGGCGCGCCCGTTCGTGGCACTCAAGGCAATTGCCGCCAAATTTATTCACAGCTTTATCGGTGCCTCGCACCCTAATTTCACTACCTGTAGCGGAAACATCAATTTCAAAAAACTCCCAGTCTTGCGTGCGAGGGCTCCATCCCGCTTCACGCTTGACCATCACCTCGGTTGGTACAAGCTGCACCACAGACCCGGCAGGGTATACACCGCCCTTTTTTGACCGCGCCACAGCCAGCGTGGCATCCAAATCCCCCAGTAGGTTATCCACAAAGAAATGGCGGACTTTTTCCATTTCTGCCATACATTTAAAGCTGTTAGCATCCACTTCAACTGTTTTAGCAGAGGCACTAGCCCCTGTACTCGCCGCGATTAAAGCAACCGCAGCAACACGAATAAATTTCTTAAATTGGCCCATAATAATACTCCCTTTGTTAGTATGTAGGGCGAAATACCGCCGCAGCAACATGAGGCGACAATTGTCTGTTACTCCGGCAAATAACAAGCACAAAATAGACACCCCAAATATTTTATAGCGATGTGCGCACGTCCCACAGTTCAGGAAATAAAACCACTGACAGCATTTTTTGCAAATAGCCAACGCCAGATGTGCCCCCTGTGCCGCGTTTAAAGCCCATAATCCGCTCGACAGTCGTCACATGGTTAAACCGCCAGCGGCGGACATATCTTCAAAATCAATCAGCTTTTCTGCTAGCTCATAGAGGTCCCAATATTTTTCAGGATCCTTATAAATAGTACACCAAGCGTCGATAACACTGTCATGGGCTGTGTACGGCTCAGACCAATCCCGGTCCAGCCTTTCAGGCGCTATGGTGAAGCCACGACGGGCCAACAGCTTTAAAACTTCGTCATAAATGCTGGGCATGTTCAGCAGGTTTTCAAGGTATGTATGCACATCAGCCACATGCTCATGCGGTTTCAACATGGCGGCATTCTTGTTGCCCACAGCATATTCAATAGCCCGGTATTGATGCGACTGAAACCCTGAAGACTGACCAAGCGCATCCCTAAACTGGCTATATTCACTGGGTGTCATTGTACGCAACACATCCCACGCATTGTTTAATTGCTCAGAAATACGCGCCACTCTGGACAGCATTTTAAAGCAGGGCTGCAATGCGCCTGCGGCTACTGCCTCTCTTGCTGCGTTCACTTCATGCAAGGCTAGCTTCATCCATAATTCAGCCGTTTGGTGCTGAATAATAAACAAAAACTCGTCATGCGCGTCTGTTTTTGGGTGCTGAGCTGTCAGTATTTTCGAGAGGTTCAAATAATCACCATAGGACATGTCCCCATCAAAGGACATTTTCGCGCCATCATCAGCCGGGTCGTAGGCTTTGGTCATGTCACCTTCTCCTTCACATCATACTGAGGGTTTTGCCACAGCCCTTCACGCAGTATTTTTTCCAGCATTTTCGCCGCGTTAAAAACATCTTCATAGCTGACATACAGCGGCGTGAAGCCAAAGCGGATCACATCTGGCATTCTAAAGTCGCCCACAACACTGTTATCAACCAGTGCCCTCATCACTTTATACCCTTCTGGGCAGTGGAATGAAATTTGGCTGCCGCGCAGGGCTGCATCGCGCGGGCTGGCTAGGTCTAGCCCAAAGCCCCCACAGCGCGCCTCAACTTCGGTGATGAAAAGCTCACACAGAGCAACAGATTTTTCCCGCACTGCTGCCATGCTAACATCGTCCCACACATCCAGCGCAGTATCCAGTGCTGACAGGGCCAATACGGGCGGCGTGCCTACATTCAGGCGCTTGATACCTTCCGCAGGTTTATAGTCTAAATCAAAGGCAAAAGGGGTCTGATGGCCTATCCAACCCGTGAGCATTGGCTGTATGGCATCTTGGTGGCGCGGGGCCACATAAATAAAAGCCGGGGACCCTGGCCCCCCATTTAGATATTTGTACGTGCAACCAACAGCGAAATCAGCATGGCACCCGGCGAGGTCAACTTCAAAAGCACCAGCAGAATGGCATAAGTCCCACACCGTAATGGCCCCAGCAGCATGGGCGCATGCTGTCAGCTTTTGCATATCCTGCCGCAGGCCGGTTTTATAGCCCACTTGGGTCACCATCAACACAGCGACTGTGTCATCCAGCGCCTCATACAGATCATCAGGGGCAACCACTTTCACCGTGTGGTCTTTACCCAACACATCAGCAACACCCTGCGCCATATAAATATCAGTGGGGAAATTGCTATTGTCTGTCAGAATAACGCGGCGATCAGGGTTTAGAGAAAGACCGGCAGACACTGCCTTTGCCACATTGATTGAGGTGCTGTCAGTTACAATAACACTGTTTTCTTCTGCCCCAATCAACGTGCCAATTTTAGCACCAACTCGCTCAGGCAAATCCATCCAACGGTGGCTATTCCAAGCCCTGATAAGGCTATTGCCCCATTCTTCTGCAAGAACAGTTGTTACACGGTCTTTTACAGCAAGAGGCATCATGCCCAGCGAATTTCCATCCAGATAAATCAACCATTTAGGGACAGCAAACTCTTGCCGCTTAGGCGCAAGAGGGTCTGCCGCATCTAATGCAGCAATATCTTCAAGGGAAAAACGTTTCGCTTTTCCTGCCATCAAGACGCCCCCAAAATGGCCGTTGCTTCAATTTCCACCTTTGCCTTATCTTCCATCAAGCCCGACACCTGCAATACGGACATAACCGGATAATGCGTGCCAAACACCGAACGGTAGATGCGCCCTACCTCTTTCAGGCTTGCCAGATATTCTTTTTTATCTGTAATGAACCATGTGAGGCGTACAACATCCTGCGGCACTGCCCCGGCCTCTTTCAACAACGCATGGATGTTTTCTAAGGTCTGCGCAAATTGCTCGGCAAATGAAACTGCTTCGAAAACCTGATCTTTATTCCAGCCAATCTGGCCCCCAAGCACAATCATTTTTCCGTCAGCAATAATACCGTTTGAATAGCCAATCGGTTGCTTCCATCCTTCAGGGAGTAAATTTGTTTGTGCCATTTTACTGTCCAATCTCATCATTTAGGCCGTCATTATTTTGGCTAAGTTATTTTTCCAGTGCTACGCGCAAATCATCTGGCCAGCCCTGCGCTTTTTGCAAACCGCTTTTGACATAAACAAGGGTCAAACGGACCTGCACCCTACATTCTGCGCCGTGGCTCACATTAATATGTAGCCCCATGCTGCTTTTCCCGAGCTTCACCATCGTCAGCGAAAATGTAAGTATTTCCCCCAGCCGACTCGGCGCTTTAAAGTCCACATCCACATGCACGGTCGGAACGGCTTCCTCTCGGCGCATGTGGATTTCATGAAACGAAAAGCCAACACGCTTTTCAAACCAGTCTTCAACAGTGCTGTTGAACATTTCAAAATAGCGTGGGTAAAATACAATCCCTGCTGGGTCGCAGTGTTGAAACCCCACTTTTTGCTGCATTCCATAGGAGGACATCAGTTTTTACGCCCCTGTTGAGCCTGTTCCCGAAGGGCAAACCGCTGGATTTTACCTGTTTGGGTTTTTGGCAATGCATCTGTAAAAACAATTGAGCGAGGATATTTATAAGGTGCAATGGTCTGCTTCACATAGTCTTGCAACTGCACACGTGTTTCGTCAGTTGGGGCAGCACCTGCCTTTAGCACAATATGCGCTTCCACAATCTGACCACGCGCCGCATCCGGTGCACCAATCACAGCACATTCCGCCACAAGCCCATGCCCAAGCAAGGCTTCTTCCACTTCAGGGCCACCAATATTATATCCAGAGGAGACAATCATATCGTCCATCCGTGCTGCGAAATGGAAATACCCATCAGCATCACGGGAAAACGCATCCCCTGTAATGTTCCAGCCATCCACCACATAGCTCGCCTGTCGTTCATCATCCAGATACCGACATCCCGTTGGACCCCGAACAGCAAGCTTGCCAATTTCACCCGCAGGCAGTTCCTTCATGGCATCATCCACAATTTTTGCTTCATAGCCTGCAATTGGCCGCCCCGTAGCGCCCGCCCTAGCGTCCTCCAGATGATTGGAGATAAAGAGATGCAGCATCTCTGTTGCGCCAATCCCATCTAAAATAGGTGTGCCTGTTTTGGCAGTCCATTCCTCATAAACAGGCGTAGGCAGTGTTTCCCCTGCTGACACTGCAATACGCAAAGATGACAAGTCTGCGCCTTTATCCATCGCAGCCATCATGGCGCGGTAGGCGGTAGGTGCCGTGAAGCAAATGGTGGCTTTATGTTCTTCAATTATCTCAATCAAATTTGTCGGAGACGCATTTTCCAGCAAAGTCGCCGTGGCCCCAAAACGAAGTGGAAAAATTGCCAAGCCCCCCAACCCAAAGGTGAAGGCAAGTGGCGGTGAGCCAACAAACACATCACGCGGTGCTATCTTCAGCACTTCTTTGGCATAGCCATCTGCAATAATCAGTAGATCCCGGTGGAAATGCATGGTTGCTTTGGGTGCCCCCGTTGTGCCCGATGTAAAACCAAGCAAGGCAACATCATCTCTGCCTGTTTTTATCGCCTCAAAAGTCACAGGCTTATCAAGCGCCAACTGGTCTAGATCAGCATTGAAGTTTGAGGTGCCGTCAAACGTTGCAATGCGAGCAAGGCACGTTCCCTCAAGGCAAGGCTCCATTTCCTCCAGCAAGCGGCTGTCACACAAAGCCAGCGTCACTTGCGCCTTTTCAATGACCTTTTTAAGCTCGACAGTTCGCAGCATTGGCATTGTATTCACCGCCACCGCCCCTGCTTTGGTTACAGCCAACCATGCCGCCACCATGGCCGGGTTGTTGGCCGAGCGTAAAAGCACCCGGTTACCGGGCTTGATATCATAATCTTCCACCAGTACGCGGGCGATGCGGTTTGACCAGTCTGACAGCTCTTTATAGGTACGTTTTCGGCCATGCCCTATCAGCGCAACATGATCACCAAAGCCCCGCTCCACCATACGGTCTGTCAGCTCCACACCAACATTCACATAGTCAGGATACTGAAAGTTTGGACGGTCCAATTTCAGCTCCGGCCAGCTTGCTTCAGGTGGCAGGTTGTCCCGGGTGAAAGTATCTGTATGAGCGCTTGGTCCTAGCATATCAGGTGCTACCGCCCTTCATTGTATTACCCGTCATAACTTGCCGCGCGATAATAATTTTCTGCACGTCTGTAGCCCCTTCATAGATGCGGAGCGCCCGTATTTCGCGGTAAAGAGATTCGATGATTGTGCCTTTTTTCACGCCGTCGCCACCGTGAATTTGCACAGCCTGATCAATCACTTTTTGCGCTGCCTCTGTGGCATAAAGCTTGGCCATCGCCGCTTCCCGAGTGATGCGGGGAGCGCCTTCGTCTTTTGCCCATGCTGCGCGGTAAATCAACAGGGCTGCGGCATCAATATCAACCGCCATGTCGGCTATGTGCCCCTGAACCATTTGCAGGCTTCCAAGCGGTGCGCCAAACAATTGGCGGGACGCTGCCCGGTTTATGGTTTCATCCATCGCTCGCCGCGCAAAACCAAGTGCCGCTGCGCCAACGCTTGACCTAAATACATCCAAGACAGACATGGCAATTTTAAAGCCCTGCCCCGTTTCGCCAATCAGCGCTGTCTTAGGCACACGGACATCTGTAAACTTGAGGTGCGCAAGGGGGTGCGGCGCAACCGCTTCCAGTCGCTCAACTACATCAAGGCCAACAGCATCCCCCATCACCATAAAAGCAGAAAGCCCTTTAGCACTCGGCGCATCGCCCGTACGCGCAAAAACGGTGTAATAATCCGCAATACCGCCATTTGAAATCCAGGTTTTTTCGCCATTTAAAATATAATGGTCACCGTCCAGCACAGCTGTCATTTCAATGTTTGCTACATCAGACCCTGATTTTGGTTCCGTAAGGGCAAATGCTGAAATGGCCCTGCCAGACCGGGTTTCAGCCAAAAATTCCTGCTGAGCTGGTGTGCCAAACAGCGATAGCGCCCCCGTGCCAAGTCCCTGCATGGCAAAAGCAAAATCAGCCAACCCATCATGCCGCCCCAGCGTTTCGCGGATGATGCACAAACTGCGCACATCAAGCCCCTTGCCAGTGGCCACATCAGCGCCAGTGTAATTTAACCAGCCACCTTCACCCAACTGGGTTACGAGGCTGCGGCAGGTGGCATCCACGTCGCTGTGGTCAACGGCCAGTGAGGAAGTTGCCCATGCATCAAGCTCTGCTGCAAGCGTGCGGTGGCGGTCCTCAAAGAAAGGCCATGTCAGGAAGCTTTTATCGGCCATGGTTTAGTCTCCCTCAAAAACAGGTTTTTCCTTGGCTACAAAAGCCTTGTACGCCCGTTCGAAATCTTTGGTTTGCATACAGATAGCCTGCGCCTGCGCTTCAGCTTCAATCGCTTGGTCAATGGTCATGGACCATTCCTGATTGAGCTGATTTTTTGTCATCATATTGGCAAAAGTTGGCCCAGCGGCAATGCGCTCTGCAAGCTTCATGGCTTCTGCCTCCAGCTCTGCCGCATCCACAAGTCGGCTATAGAAACCCCAGCGTTCGCCTTCTTCTGCGGTCATAGCTCGCCCAGTGAACAACAATTCCGCTGCCCGGCCCTGCCCAATAATGCGGGGCAAAATTGCGCAAGCCCCCATATCGCACCCAGCCAGTCCCACACGGTTGAACAAAAAGGCTGTTTTAGCGTTTGATGTAGCCAACCGCATATCAGATGCCATTGCAGCAATAGCACCCGCACCAGCAGCAATGCCATCTACCGCAGCAATGATGGGTTGCGGCGCATTGATCATGGCCTTAACCAAATCACCGGTCATGCGTGTAAACTTCAATAATTCCGGCATATCCATGGCGACCAGTGGCGCGATAATGTCATGGACATCGCCGCCAGAACAAAAATTGCCTTCATTACTGGCAAAAACGACGACGTTCACATCATCCACATAGGTAAGATCACGGAACATATCCCGCAGTTCAGCGTAGCTATCAAACGTTAGCGGGTTTTTCCGGTCAGGCCTGCTTAGCCGAATAACAGCCACTTTATTTTTCAATTCAAACAAGAAATGCTTCGGGTTAAAATCTGCCATTGATGTCATCTGTTTATTCCCCATCGTCGCCGTCAATTCGTGCCAGCCGCGTTATGATGCCCGCTGCATCGTCAAAATCTACTTCTGAAAAAAGTGTATCAATTCGGGTTTCATGGCTTTTTGCCAGTTTTTCAAAAAAGGTTGCCCCTTCCGCCGTCAGCTCAACGCGGGTTGACCGCCTATCGCCTGCAATGGCCACGCGTGCAACAAGGCCGTCCTTTGACAATCGATCAATAAGGCCTGTTACATTGCCGTTTGAAACCATTAATGCCTGACTAAGCTCTGACATTTTCAAACCATTCTCTGCACGGTACAGCGCTGCCATCACATCAAAGCGCGGCAAGGTGGTTTCAAATTCTGTACGCAAATGCTCGCGTATTTCATTTTCTATCAGCTTTGTTGCCCGCAGGAGCCTGACCCAAAGGCGAAGCCGCTGCTTAGACAGGAGTTGCTCCTCCGTCATATCTGTATCTTGGTTCATTTTATTTACGCTTCCCACTAAACTTCCCCACCAGAAATTGATATTGACTGCCCGGTGACAGACCCTGCCCCCTTGCTGCACAGCCACACTGCCGTATCCGCCACTTCCCGGGGTTGAATTAACCGCCCTTGCGGGTTTGATGCAGCAAGGGCAGTGCGCGCCTCATCAGCAGTACGCCCTGTTTTATCCATGATAGTCTGGACCGACTTGTCAAGCAGGGGCGTATCGATAAAACCCGGACACAGCGCATTCACAGTAATGCCCTTTTGTGCCGTTTCCATCGCAAGCGCTTTGGTTAGGCCAACAACCCCGTGCTTTGCAGCACAGTAAGCCGCAACATAAGGGTAGCCTTTCAAGCCTGCCGTAGATGCGACAGAAATCATGCGGCCCCAGCCTTTTTGCAGCATATCAGGCAAAGCTGCCTGTAGCGTTAGGAACACACCCGTTAAATTCACATCGAGCATACGCTGCCAGTGGCCTTGGTCAATTTTGCCAAAAGGCGCACTTTCTGCAGCGCCTGCATTTGCCACTACAATATCCACCGGGCCATGGACTGCGCGTGCCTGACTGTAAAGAGCAGTAACAGATGTTTCATCAGTAACATCTGCGACAATTGCTGTGATGGCATCTGACTGTGCGGCAGTTTCATCCAGCGGTGCTTGCCTGCGGCCTGAGATAGTCACAACAGCGCCTTCCGCTACCAGCGCAAGAGCAATTGCAGCCCCGACACCCGTGCCGCCCCCTGTTACCAACGCATGTTTACCTGCTAAAACACCCATAGTATTTATACTTTCACTACGGCTGCTTCGCCGCGTTCTGCCAACCGACAAAGCTGATCTCTACCTGCTTCATACGGCTTAGGCCAATTCACGCTTTCTGTTTCCCCAAGGGCCGCAGCAGCGTGCAATGTCCAGTAAGGGTTTGCCAGATGTGGCCGCGCCAGACAAACAAGATCTGCCCTGCCTGCCATCAAAATAGAGTTTACATGGTCAGGTTCGTAAATATTACCAACTGCCATGGTTTTCATACCTGTTTCATTACGAATTCGGTCAGAAAAGGGCGTTTGAAACATACGGCCATAAACAGGCTTGGCATCCGTGGATGTCTGCCCCGAAGATACATCGATAATATCAACACCCGCATCCGACAACATACGAGCAATTTCTACAGCATCTTCCGGTGTAATACCGCTGTCGCCAACCCAGTCATTCGCCGAAATACGAACTGAAATTGGCTTATCTTCTGGCCATACGCTGCGCACAGCATGATAAACCATAAGCGGAAACCGCATCCGGTTCGCTAGACTACCCCCAAATTCATCCGTGCGTTTATTCGTAATAGGCGTGATGAAAGCCGACATCAGGTACCCATGCGCATAATGCAGTTCGAGCAGGTCAAAGTCTGCCCGATCCGCCATCTCTGCCGCAGCGACATACTCAGCGCAAATAGTCTCCATGTCCTTGATAGTGGCTTCATGAGGCACCTGATTTCCATCAGCCCATGCAATTGCTGACGGGGCAATCAAATCCCAATTGCCGCTCTTAAGCGGTGCATCCATGCCTTCCCACCCAATATTGGTGGAGCCTTTTGGCCCAGCATGGCCCAGTTGGATAGCCACTTTGGCATCAGTTTCAGCATGAATAAAATCTGTGATGCGCTTCCAGCCTGCTTCATGCTCTGGCGCATAAAGCCCCGGACAACCGGGGGTAATACGGGCATCAGCCGATGGGCAGGTCATTTCAGTATAGACAAGCCCTGCCCCGCCTTTAGCGCGTTCCACATAATGGGCAAAGTGCCAGTCTGTCACCTCGCCGTCCACAGCTTTATATTGCGCCATAGGCGACACGACCACACGATTTTTCAGCTCAAGCCCCCGCAATTTAAAAGGGGCGAACATCGGGGCTTTTGCTTTTACAGCGCTTGGGTCAGCTTGTTTTTGAAACCATTGCTCTGCACCTTCAAGCCATTTTTTATCGCGCAGGCGTAAATTTTCGTGGCTAATGCGCTGCGAACGGGTAAGCAGCGAATAATTAAACTGTACAGGGTCCAAGCCTAAGTACCGTTCAACATCCTCAAACCATTCCAGCGAGTTACGCGCGGCAGACTGCAAGCGCAACACTTCGAGGCGGCGTTCCTCTTCATACCGTTTAAATGCATCTGCCATGGTTGGTTCACTGTGCAGATACTCTGCAAGCGCAATAGCGCTTTCCATGGCAAGTTTGGTGCCTGAGCCAATGGAGAAATGCGCTGTTGCTGCGGCATCTCCCATCAATACAATATTGTCAGTAGACCATTTTTCACACAGCACACGCGGGAACTGCAACCAAGCGGAACCGCGAATATGGTTGGCGTTGGTCATCAAGCTATGGCCACCCAAATGGCTGGCAAACAGGCGCTCACACACAGCGATGCTTTTCTGCTGGCTCATCTGGCCAAAACCAAAATTGTCCCATGTATTCTGTGTGCATTCGACAATGAACGTGGCTGTATTATCATCAAACTGATACACATGCGCCCACACCCAGCCGTGCTCGGTTTCTTCAAATATAAAGGTGAAGGCATCATCAAATCGTTGGTGCGTACCTAGCCAAACAAATTGGCAATCCCCCACATCAATATTAGGCTTAAACACATCGGCATGTTGTGTACGTACTTTTGAATTAAGGCCATCAGAAGCGACGATCAGATCATAGTCTTCCAGCTCATCCGTGGAGGTAATCTCGACTTCATACTGAATTTTTACACCGAGAGAAACCGCACGCTCCTGCGGGATATTCAAAAGCTTCATGCGGCCAATACCACAAAACCCATGGCCGGTGGAAACCGACCGCACACCCTTATGAACAACGGCAACATCATCCCAATAAGCAAAGTTCTTTTCTATGTCATCAGAACTTATCGTATCGTTGTCCGCGAATATCTGAAGCGTTTCAGCAGAAAAAACCACGCCCCAACCAAAGGTGTCATCAGGACGGTTGCGCTCAAAAACAGTGATGTCATGGCTTGCATCCCGCAGTTTCATGCTAATTGCAAAATACAGACCCGCTGCACCACCACCCATACATGCTATACGCATTTTAAACCCCTTAATTGCCGAAATATTAACGAACTTCCCGTAAATAATGGAAGGAGTATACATATATTTCAAGTATAAAATATTTAAGCTTGAAATATATAGCATTTCCGGGAAATATAATGTTCAGCTAGGGTAGTTTGCGGCACGTTTACGAAAGACTCGTGCACAATTTGGCAATAAGGGAATTCTATGAGCATTGATTGGGATGATGCGTATGCCAATGCGGCGTATATTGCCGGCGCAGACAAAATTCGTGATGTTTTGTCAATGCTCGGTGTAGACGTGCGTGACGATGTGCGCGTGTACACTCGTCGTGACGGCTCCATTGCGCCACTTCCGGAGGTGGAGATCGCGTTCGTTGTTAAAAA
>JAESQS010000296.1 GCA_016765035.1 Kordiimonadaceae bacterium
CATTGAGCCCGCCACAGCGCTGCCCGTACAAGTTTACTTATGGTCAGACAGCCCAGAGCGCGCCTTCGCAGAAAAAACAGCCGGCGCCATTATGGTCCTGCTCACCTTCTTGGTGTTGATGAATTTAACAGCCATCATTCTGCGCAAAAAACTTGAAAAGAAATGGTAAAAACATGACTGCACATGAAAAAATTTCACCCGTGGAAATACAACAGGAAACACCGAAAATTACAGCACGAAATGTATGTGTTTCTTATGGTAACCACCAAGTTTTACATGATATTGAACTGGATATACCTCGGCGGAAAGTAACCGCCCTCATTGGCCCGTCTGGCTGTGGTAAAACAACATTTTTGCGCTGTATTAACCGGATGAATGACCTGATTCCAAGCTGCCGCGTGACAGGCAACATTACACTAGACGGGGCAAATGTGTATGACACTGCTGTTGATGTTGAAGTGTTGCGCAGGCGCATTGGCATGGTGTTTCAAAAGCCAAACCCCTTTCCAAAAACCATCTACGAAAATGTTGCTTACGGCATAAAATTGCATGGCCTTTCAAGCGACAAAGCAGACTTGGACCGGCGAGTGGAAAAAAGCCTGCGCCGTGCCGGATTATGGGATGAGGTTTCTAATAGGCTGGAGACTTCAGGCACCGGCCTTTCTGGTGGACAACAACAGCGCCTGTGCATCGCCAGGGCCATCGCCATTGAACCAGATGTTATTTTGATGGATGAACCTTGTTCAGCCCTAGACCCCATTGCCACAGCCCGCATTGAAGAATTGATCCATGAACTGAAAGAAAAATATACCATCGTTATTGTAACGCATTCTATGCAACAAGCAGCCCGTGTTTCAGATTATACTGCTTTTTTCCACCTTGGGGACTTGGTAGAAAAAGGCGAAACAGAAAGCTTGTTTACGCACCCGAAAGACGAACGCACCGAAGCTTATATTACTGGCCGTATTGGATAGAGAGCAGAGACATGCCCCAAGAACACATTGTAAAAATATATGACGACGAGCTTGCCAATCTAGACCGCCTTATCGCGGAGATGGGCGGCGAGGTGGAAAACCTGCTATCTGACGCAGTGCAAAGCCTTGTGCAATATGACGCCATACTGTCAGCGGAAGTGATTGTCCGTGACAAGCGCATTGATGCCTTGGAAATGGAAATAGTCGCCCAGGCAACACGCTTGCTGGCTTTGCGCCAGCCTATGGCAGCAGACCTCCGCACTATTGTTGCATCGCTTCGCTTGGTGAACGACCTTGAACGCATGGGAGACTATGCTAAAAATATTTCAAAGCGCGTCAAAACACTGGTGAAAACCCCGCTACTTTCTGCGCAGCACGCCTCTGTCAAACGCATGTGTAAACTGGTGGGAGAAATGATCAGGCAAGTGCTTGATGCCTACTTGCAGCGAGATATCAAACAAGCAGTGTCTGTTATTGAACAAGATGAAGGTGTTGACCTTCTATACACATCCATGTTCCGTGAGACTCTCACTTATATGATGGAAGACCCGCGTAATATTTCCGCCTGCACCCACTTTTTATTCATTGCCAAAAATATTGAACGTATTGGAGACCATGCAACAAATATTGCAGAACAAGTTTACTATATTGTTGAAGGTAAACAGTTTGAGGAAGGCCATATAAACCATGACCTTTCCGCAGATGTTATCAGGGATACAGGTGAGGAAGCGTAAACCATGAACCAATCACCCTATATACTTGTCGCCGAAGATGAAGTCGGCCAAGCAGAGATTTTAAAATATAACCTTGAGCAAGCCGGTTTTATTGTTGGTGTTGCAACCAATGGCCAAGCCGCCTGCGACATGGTTGAAGAAAAAACACCAGATTTACTGATCCTTGATTGGATGATGCCTGAAATGTCCGGCATCAAGGTAATGCGCTGGCTTAAAAGCCATGACGAAACTAAAAACTTGCCTGTCATCATGTTAACGGCTCGGGGCGAGGAAGATGATAAACTACACAGCTTCGATGTAGGTGTTGATGATTATGTCGTGAAACCCTATTTACCCAGCGAACTGATTGCCCGCGTGCAAGCAGTGTTGCGCCGGTCGAGGCCTGAACTACAAAAAGAGCAATTAACCCTTGCTGACATTGTGATGGACTTGGAAGCAAAAAAGGTAACCAGAAACGGTGTTTTCATTCCGCTTGGCTCTACAGAGTTTCGCCTACTACGTGTGTTTTTATCAAAACCCGGCAAAGTTTATAGCCGTAATCAACTGCTCAACATGGCGTGGGGACAAAATGTATTTGTAGAAGACCGCACTGTAGATGTGTCTGTGCGCCGTTTACGCGCTGCCCTTAATAAAGGTGGCAAAAAAGACCTGTTCCGCACCGTGCGCAACGAAGGCTACGCCATAGAAGATATTTAAAGGGGGTAGCCTAAGAACACAACGTTTTCACATGATGCCCCAGCATGAAATATCCTGAAAATATGGTGATCCCGAGTGGATTCGAACCACTGGCCCCCAGATTAGGAATACTGAGGAAAAGCTTGAGCAGGATACCATAACATCGATGCCAGACAGTGCATTCAACGCCCCCCCCGTGCCTCCAACCGTAAAAAGCATGGCCAATAACCTAATTAGGGAACGGCAATGGACAAATACAACCGACCTAGCTAGTCTCCGCCACGCAATGTTCCGGGGAGGGAAGCAATGATGATCCTGCGTAAATTAATGAACCATATAACCAACAAAAACTGGGTGGCAACGGGCATGGTGTTTGCCTTTTTTGTCCTTACTTCTGGCCCAGCCACAGCCCTTTCTATGGATAGCCCCTCTAAGCCAACAATGGCTGCCATGACTGCACTCGACGTGAAGGTAGAGACTTTCATGAAGGAGAATAATGTCCCTGGTGCCCCGGTTGCTGTTGCTTCCAAAGGCGATATTCTAAGCCTGAAAACATATGGTGAAGCAAATGTGGAGCTCTCTGTTCCTGTAGGGCCAGACACCGTTTTTGAGATAGGTTCGGTTAGCAAACAGTTTGTCGTTACTGCTGCCCTTCTCTTAATGGAAGAAGGCAAACTATCTCTCCATGACCCTATCCACAAATATTTACCGTATTTGCCGAGCGAGTGGATTGGCATAACTATTTACCAGTTGATGACCCACACTTCAGGCATTCCAGACTATGAAGAAATCAAAAGCTATGACGTCTACCGCTTCCGCCTGACACCCGAAGAAATCATCAGGATAGCGCACTCGCGGCCCGTTGATTTTGCACCCGGCGAAGGCTGGTACTATAGCAACACCGCCTATGTCTTACTGAGCATGATTGTTGAACGGATCGACGGTAAACCACTCGGCAAAGTACTAAAGGCGAGGATTTTTGATCCGCTTGAAATGAACCAGACAGGCATGGCTGATCCCGAGGCAATTATTCCCAACCGGGCATCCGGATACTGGGTTAACAAAGTCGGAGAGCTGATCAACCGTCAGGCTACCGAAACTTCATCAACTTTGGGCGCGGGCGGCATGCTCTCTTCCGCGGGCGATATGGCCAAATGGGATGCAGCCCTCTATGATGACAGCATCCTGAAAGAAGAAACTAAAACTATGATGTGGACGCTTGCAGAGGTGCCCAAGGGAGAAAATAAGTACCATTATGCTCTTGGATGGTCTGTCGGGCCATATCACGGCTTGAAGTCACAATCACACGATGGTCAGGTAGCCGGGTTCATCACGAAATTCAGACGCCTGCCTGATCAGGAATTAATGTTTTTGATTTTTGTAAACAGATACCGTGTCCGCACGAGTGATTTGGAAAAGGCCCTCATTCAAACATTCCTGCCCGACATTGGTATGAATACAGTCGAATAGACAAAAAGAATTCTATGGAGGGGGCCTTATGATCTTACGCAGGTTTATAAAACACCTGAGTTGGCAACCAGACGGTGCCTCTCCAATCTACGAAAACGATTACAGGAAAATATTGCGGCACCAATTATGAGGCCGCTCAATATCGGATATTTAACAGAGGTAACTTAAGAAAACAGCCTTTTCAGATGATGCCCCAGCATGAAATAGACTGAAAATATGGTGATCCCGAGTGGATTTGAACCACTGGCCCCCAGATTAGGAATCTGGTGCTCTATCCGACTGAGCTACGGGACCACTATATTGGTGCTTAGGTAAAAAACCCTAAGCC
>JAESQS010000297.1 GCA_016765035.1 Kordiimonadaceae bacterium
CATCAAATCAT
This sequence comes from Kordiimonadaceae bacterium, assembly GCA_016765035.1. Taxonomy (GTDB): domain Bacteria; phylum Pseudomonadota; class Alphaproteobacteria; order Sphingomonadales; family Kordiimonadaceae; genus Kordiimonas. Next base: position 12 of record JAESQS010000297.1, read on the forward strand.
AATACATAAAATCATGAGCGCCATATTTACGCGCAATAGGAGACCCGCCTGCATAGTAGGGCAACACCGTATCTTTAAAATAAAAGCTCATCAGGCTGGCAATGGGGTTCCCTTCCTCGGTCCTCACAAGCTGTATTTCTACGGCATCCCCAAAGACTGCCAGAAGTTCCTCAAACAGTCGCTTTGGAAACACTGGCGTCCCTAAATTCCGGACACTTTCCGCATACAGCTTATAAAAAGCGCCCACATCAGCACCCCAAACCGACTGCAAACCAGTCTTTAGGCTTTTCCGCACTACAGCGCGCTGTTTGCGGGGGATATCAAGTAGAATATCCTCAGGCGTTTTATTCAGGGGCTTTATAAAAGTCGCGGCACTATCAGTATCAACCGTCCACCCTATGTCCTCTGAGTGCCCAGACTTTATTGTACGGTATGACACTATATGCAATCCGTTAGCTTGCGCATAATGCCACGCAGCCTCTTCCAGCAGAGTATGGGCCTCACTGCTGTCAGCAAGTACCCCTCCATATACTGTAAACATACTTGAAATTAGGGCATTGCCAAACAGGCGGCTTTTCCGAAAAGTTAGAGGCAGAATTCCAACAATTTTGCCGTTCTCTTCCGCCAGAAAAAAAGGGCATGAATGCCCCGCACCACGTTCAATCACTATTTTCCAGCCAGATAAGTGACAGAAAGTACCTTCAGGGTGGGCATGCACATATTTGTCCCACGCTGCATAGTCATTTTTGCAAACTTCACGAACGCTGATTGGCACCCTATTCCCCCGCGCCATTATTACTTTGGGTAAACAGTGTGCAATAAATGTCTTTAATTGGCACGAACTTAAAATCCGACGCTAAATACCGTAATTTTCGCGGCAGTCCAGCTTGGCCCTGATAATGCCTAAAGCGCGACAGTAAGGGCGCCTCAGCCACATAGGGTTGGCCTAAGTCCATCTCCCACGGGTGCATGTAGAAAATCCCCGGAGAAGAAGCCTGCGCCGCCCCTTTTTTCAACAGCCTTTTAGAAACACTGTAGGGCAACAACCTAAAATACCCACCACCCGATGCAGGCGCACGTCCAAACGGCGTATCACACACTGTCATAGGAATTTCGAGGATACCGCTGCCAAGTGGGTAAAATGGCCCGCGCGGGGCCTTTTCCATACCATAATGGTCAGTTTTAACGGGATAAAGACTGGAAGAATAGGCAAAGCCTGCTTCCCTCAACAACTCATAAACCCACCAAACTTCAGGGGTTAGCGAGAAACTTGGTGCTCTATAGCCTAAAACCTGCGTACCAGAAATATCCTCCAGTAGTTTTTTAGCACCCATTATATCGTGTTTGATCGCTGCCTTTTCGAGCGTGAAAAGCCGCCTATGGTCTGTGCCGTGGCACGCCAACTCATGCCCTGCGGCGACAATTTCCTTAATCAGGCTGGGAGTCCGCTCTGCCACCCAGCCAAGGCAAAAAAAGGTGCCTTTAACTGAAAGGGTGTCCAACAATTGAAGGACTGAACGCGTTTGGCGTTCAACTCTGCTTTCCAAAGAAGACCATTTTTCGCGGGCTAGCGTATTTTCAAAGGCTCCAACCTGAAACCATTCTTCCACATCAGCGGAAAAGGCATATTGGTCCGCCCCAGTAAGCTTAGATAAATCTGCCGCTTTTGAATTAGCCAGTGCCTGCTCGTTAGCTGTCATCGTCCTTTGCGCCACCACTAGCCAATTGTGCCATAAGGCTGGTTAGTTTCTGAAGAGTCTCATCTTGAGATTCCATCATCTTCTCAATTTTTTCCATGCGGCCTTCCATCACCTTACCAGCCTTTTTATCGCTGGCAGAAGCCTCAAGCGGAACAGTTGAGTTGGAAGCACCAGCCCCCATTTGCATAGCAGAACTGGTCGCAATCACGGGCCGCATATCGCTGGACATATCCGCAACTACAGCTTCAATGGTTTCACCATCGATAGTGTGTAATTCCTCAAGTGCCCCATACAGCAGAACACGTGAACATAATGTGTTCAGTCTGCGCGGCACACCGGCACAATGTGCATAAATGGCTTCTACAGCACACGCCGTGAAGCAGGGATCATTATCCCATCCAACAAGGCTCAAGCGGTGCTGAATATAATCAGCCAGCTCTTCGCGCTCCATCGGCTCAAGGTGGTGTGTTGCAATCACCCTTTGGCGCAGCTGCTCTAGCTCTGGTGCTGCAAAGATACTCTCTCTAAATTCTGGTTGCCCAACAAGAAAACTTTGAACAAGAGCTTTATCGCCTTCCTGAAAATTGGAAAGCATACGCATTTCTTCCAAAGCGGCAAACGACAGGTTTTGCGCTTCGTCAACAACAAGCAAAGCCCTGCGCCCCATGGCAAACTGCTCGCGCAGATATTTTTCCAGCCGGGCCAGAAGCTGCCCTTTGTCTTCTGCTTGCGCATCAAGACCAAAAGAAGCCACCACACTACGCAGGAGATCTTCAGCGCTTAATTGCGTACTTACAATCATGGCTGCAATATATTCATTGCGGTCCAGCGTATCAAAAAGGTGCCGTACTAGCGTGGTCTTGCCAGTACCGATATCGCCTGTGACAATAATAAAACCTTCACCTTGGTTAAGACCATAGGTGAGATAAGCCATCGCTTTCTTATGTGTACGCGTACCGAAATAGAAGCGAGGGTCAGGCGTTAACTGAAAAGGCCGCCCTTGAAGATTATAAAAGCTTTCGTACATAGTGACTCAAAAAGTTCCTCTTACATAGAACGTCAAAGTGTTCTCTTCCAGATCAGCTCCAGGCTGATAAGATTGGCGCTCACTATGAGCATACCCTATCACGCCTATAAAGTAGCGTGAGATGGTTTTTGACCAATTCAAATCTGCTTCAATATAGTTATCTAACCGACTTGATCCTTCAAATCTACTCTTACGATAACTTAAGCCACCTGATAATACAGTATTTCGGTTAATATTATGTTCAAAACCAGTAGAGCCACCCAAACTTTTGGCTGTTCCTGACCCATCATCAAAGGTACGTAACTCGTAGGAACCATTGATATAAACCTGTGTTCGCTTGTGGCGCCACGTTAAAGTTCCCTGTGCGACACGGCGCCTGAAATCGACATCAGAATAGGAAAAACGAGGGTCTGCTTCATCGATTGGTTGTCCAGATCCATCCACCAGACCAATGTTTTCACTAAACTGAAAATTCTGCACATTATCGTTTGTAATTAAGGTGTTAGCAGTGATTGTATCTTGGTAAGAACCACTAAAGTCCAGCCGCGCAGAGAAAAAATGTTGCAGCGATGCATACCACGTAGAGCGGTTGCCTTCCTTGCCTGCCCGAATAGATAAATCCAGCTTTCTTCCGGGTGTCCAGCGGAAGCCACCTTCCCAACCAAAGCCATCTTCTGAAAGAGCGTCACTTTGAAAATCATTGTGAGAATAACTGGCTGAACCATTAATTGCAAAAAACCTGTTAAATTTGTATGTTAGCTCTCCGCCAGCACGGTCATAACGGAAATTATTGACATCAAGGTTCCTATTTACACGCCTAGTGCTTGCAAATAAACGCCAATTCATATTGTTAAATCGCTCGCCAGAGCCAACAGAAGCACTCACTTCATGGGAAGTGGTATCGGAAAAGTTGGATGTTAGCGTTTCATCTGTCAAGTCATCTGCGGGGGTTTTGGACAGGCCAAACCGATAATTAACCCGCCAGTCAGCTACATCCCGCCATCCCCCTTTCAATAGGGCTGTACCAGTATAGGTTTGCAGCAAACGTCGGTTGGACGTTCGGTTGGCAAAACTAGTTGATAAGCTACCTCGTTGATCGAGGAATTGTTGCTGTAAACTGGCCCGCGCCCCTAACGTAAGGTGGTTTTCCCACACTTCACTGTCAATGGTGCCAAACAACTGATGTCGGGTATCGTGCGAACTGTCTGACAGAAAATATAAATAATCGGCGCTATAGTCTATTGCCCCTCTGGTTCTACGGCCTTCTGCCCGAACATTAAGGCCCGCTGATGCGCTGAGAACGGCATCTGGCTGCCGGTCAGAAAGGGTCAAAAGTGCATTGTCTGTTAAAGTCAGCCGCGATTCAGCACGGGGGTCAATCCATACGTGCTGTGCATAAGAGGCGGTGCTTCCCATTGCCCAAATACCAAGGAAAAACACAGCTTTATAGCTGCTATAGGGCCTGAATATAACCAAAGTCAAAAATCCCTACCGTCCGCCGTAGCCGTAATATGATGCAAAGCGCATGTTGGTTCCGCTAAATCGAGCTTGGTTTAAAAGCAAATTGATATTGTCGCAAGCACTGATCATATTCAGGCTTTCCTTAATTTGCGATTCTGAAGTATTTTCAGCCTCAATCACAAAAACAGCCTGCCCCATATACAGTGCAAGCACAGATGCCGCCGAGCTGGCAAGCACAGGAGGCGAATCAAAAATAACCAAACGGTCTGGATACCGGTTGGCGATTTCATCAACGATATGCTCCATGCGCTCAGACGCTAACAATTCGGTTGTCAGGTTATGCTGCCGTCCAGCAGGCAATAACACTAAATTAGGGATGGACGTGCGCACCAGACAATCCGCTAAAGATAATTCATGGTCTGCCACAACATCCATCAAACCACGGCCACCAGCAACGCCCAAGCGATTGAGCACTTCAGGCTTGGAAAAGTCTGCATCGATAAGCAACACTGTGGTGTCCTGCTCAGTTGCCACTGAAAGCGCAAGATTAATCGCGCAAAAAGTTTTGCCTTCTCCGGGGCTGGAACTAGTCACAAGAATTACATTGCTGTTTTCGCTGCGTTGTTTCCCTTTGGAAAAGGCATTCAACAGCAGAGTACGTTTGATAATCCGAAATTCCTCAGAAAGCAGATTTGGTGCCATATCTGGTGTAATATAGCCGCCTTCGCGCAAGTTAACCAAATCAACCTCTTCCACACGCGATGTCTTGTGCGAAGAAGGCCTCTTGGTATCGGTTGCTCCCGTATCACCAATGGCTAAGCCACGTGGCGCAGGTTCTGTTTCTTCCTCTAGTGTAGCAGGCGCAGCATCATTTTCATTGACGGCGTCCCTGGCGCCTATGCTGTCGCCCTCTAGGGCTGTGGCATCACTTTTTTTTGTCCGGCCCGCGCCAGGGGTTCCAATGGAACCAATAGCCCCAATTTCAGTGCCCTGATCAAGGGACGCCTTTTTGCCCGGTATTCCAATCCCCCCAACTGGCTTGGGTTCGGCAACGGGGTTCATTGAGGAAGGGTCCCGGCGTTTCTTTTCCGGATTAGGCGTACCAATGCCTTTGCCAATCCCTACAAAAGGTGAATCGCCACTATTTTCGGCAGCCCTTTCAACAAGAGAAGAGCTTTTGCTCTTTTTCTTTTTCTGATGTTTAGCTGAACGTTCAATAAGATCCATTTATCTACTCGTTACCATTATCCAACGGCGGGTTAGGCCTGCCCACCAAAAATATCAATCACTAGGAATATGCCGAACACAATAAACAACCCGGCAGAAGCCGCGGCCACTTGCAGCATATCAATATTACGTTGCCTGGTTTCCTGCTCAGAAAAGGACCGTGTTACATTTCCTAGAATATTCAAATCAAACTGGCTGCGCAGTTGCTCTACGGTAATAATAACAGGTTTAAGCAAAGAAAAAACCAAGGAAACACCGACCCCGGACGCCAAGGCGCCAATGAAGGCTGCCGACATGAAAAGCACCCTGTTTGGCCCACTAGGCTGCTGAGGCACAATGGGGTTTTCAATCACTTTAAAAGAAACTTCGTCAGCGCCTTCAACTTCCGCCCTTAGGCTAAGGTCCTGTTTCTGTTTCAGCAGTTTGTTATAGGTTTTACGCACCAGATTATAATCCCGCTTGAGAGCACTTTGTTGCGCTTCAATAGCAGGGACTTTCTTGGCTTTTTCATCAAGCTCTTCCGCAAGTGCGATCTGCTCTTGCTCCCGTTGCTCCATGGTTTTAACCTGAGCGAGTGTCTGGATGTTTTCGAGCATCAACTGCTCATATAGCCTGTTAGGTGTTTCTGTGGTGAGCGATGACGAGCGCCCAGTTGCAGCCGCGTCTTTTAATTCAGCCGCAACAGCAGCCTGTTTTTCGTCCACTTCAACTTGAACAGCTGCTAACTGGCGGTTAACATTCCGGATATCCGGGTGCCGGTTCGTAAACCCAAGAGATTTCAGGGCATCCATCTTTTTCTGTAAATCGGACAAACGCTCCTCTAATGGATCTTTGGAGCCACGGCTGCGTCCAAACGCTGACTTTGCTGACCGCGTTGTGGCAGGTACATTCTTCAATTGCTCCTGCAATGTCTGATGTAACACTTTCAATTCTGATATTTTGCTGCGTGTTTCCCGCAAATCTTGCCGAGCATCAGTTAAGCGCGTGAGGAACTTACTGTTGCCCCCGATATAGTCGAGATTATCTTGCATGAACTTCGCGTGCGCAGCTTCTGCTGAACTGAGCCTATCAGCATATTCCTTCACATTCTGCTCAAGGAATTCCTGCCCTTGTCGAAGCCCCTGCCCGCCACCGTCAGAACTGCGTTCCAAAAAGAAGGACAACAATGTATTAACTACGTCTTTCACCACTTCTGCACGCTGCCGGTCACTCAGTCGGGCATCGTCGGTTTCATACCGAATATTATACATCCCCTCCTCCAGCGGCTGTATGCGAATACCTCCTTTAAGGGAAGCGATCATGCTCGACATGGCAACTTCGTTGCTTGCTAGCCGGTCCAGATAGTCAGACCGCCTGATAACTTTTTCCAAGTTTGGGCGTGTCACCAGCGTACGGCGTATAGCCTCAACCTTTTTTGTGGTGTCTACTTCAATACCAAGGTTGCGCGCAATGGTGGGGAGAACAGTTTCAGTATCAACAAAAATACGAGCATTCGCCTCGTATTTATACGGCATAGTTGAAATAAGGCCCCACCCCACCAAACTGATAATCCAGGCAGTAATGAGCCCATACCAACGCTTGCGCCAAATACCGTAAGCAAAGGCTTTAACCTGTTGGTATATGTCATGCAGACCTACCTCTTGTCCTGCCATATTCATTCTCCAGACCAGCGCAAAAAACCGCGCTGGTCAAACTAGTATACTATAAAAAGCTTTCTGGGATAATCAGGACATCACCAGGAAGGATTTTAACATTTGCATCAATATCGCCGTCTTTGATTAAAGATTCGATATTTAGATTATATTCTTTTTGCTTGCCATCTTCAAAGCGCACAAGCGTCGCTCTATTCCCTGCGGCGAACTCTGTTAGGCCCCCTACTTGTATCATAACATCCAGCAGCGTCATGTTCGCGCGATACGGAATTGCCTGCGGGCTACCAGCTTCGCCAACCACTCTCACCTGCTGGGAAAACGGCCCAACAAAGCTCTGCACCATAATAGCAACTGTTGGCGTAGCAATGAAATCACTAAGAATGTTTTCAATATCTGTGCCAAGCTCGCTGGGTGTCTTGCCCGTTGCGGCCAAATCATTAATAAGCGGAATGGAAATCCGGCCATCGGGACGTACTGTAATACTTACTGACAATTCTGGGCTGCGCCATACAAATATGTTCAGTTGATCAAGCGGGCCAATCAGGTAACTTTCGCCCGGACCTTCATTTGCAGGCACAAATGGTGCAGGCGGTAAATTACCACGCCCGCCAGAACACCCTGTAAGCACAGCTACACAGCATAATGTCAAACCCAGCTTCAGTATTTTATTGAAGATTTCCAGCACGTAAAAAACTCCTACATCCCATATATAGCTTATATGGAATTTGTTTCAATTGCGGTCAATATGGCAAGATAACCATTTAAAAATCAAGGCATTTAAAGGGAACGGGCAGCAATTCATTCACGTGTCCTCATCCGACCACCTACCGCTTTGGTCCTCTACCTTTTTACGAACAATTTTTCTGGTTTCAAATTTGCTCGCTTTCTGACCATCAAACTCCTGTCCATCATCATTTCGAAGGCACCAAAATATAATTCCCCCGATACCCAAGCAAAAGAATATAAAATAGAGTGTCTGCATAGCTATTTCCTGTTTTCCACCATTATTTTACCAGCCTTTAACGGCCTGCCCAGTCCAGCGCCGACTGTACTATTTTAGAAATATCGGCATAGGCAGGCTGCCACCCTATTTGCTTTTGTAATTTGCTTACATCAGCAACAACAGCAGGGGCTTCCCCCTCCCTTGCTGGCACAAACTCATAGGGGACAGGTTTTCCAGCCAGCACCTCTACACAGCCTACGACATCTAAAACACTGTGCCCCACACCGTAGCCCAAGTTAAAAGTTTCGCTTTTTTGGGTTGCCTGAAGATACGATAAGACAGCCACATGTGCATCAGCAAGGTCACACACATGAAGATAGTCCCTAACGCCAGTACCATCTTTGGTAGGCAGGTTATTGCCGAATATTTGTAATTTTCCTGCGGCCCCTCGCACAGCATCAATTGTTCGACCAATCAAATGTGTTGGCCCCTCAATAAACTGCCCATGGCGCCCTTTGGCATCAGCCCCTGCAACATTAAAGTAGCGGAGAATGCCAAATCTCAGTCCATTTGCTTCTGATACATCCTTCAGCAAACATTCTGTTTGTAATTTGGACCATCCGTAGGGGTTCAAGGGTTCTGTCAGGGCTTCCTCAGAAACCTGCCCATCGCCTGCTACAAAGCCATAAACTGCTGCCGTCGAGGAAAAGACAAATGTTTCAACATTTTCTTTTACAGCCGCCTCAATAAGAACTCTGCTGCCTTCAGTATTATTATCATAATACTTCAAGGGGTTAGTAATGGATTCATCAACTTTAATAGACCCTGCAAAGTGCAAAATAGCTTAGATTTTATGCGTGCGCAAAATCATTTCCACCAGAGGCTGATCATGCACCCGGCCTTCATAAAAGATTGTGTCTTTGTGAAAGGGCCGAAGGCTTCCTGTCGATAAATCATCAAGCACACAAACCGATATACCGGCATCCAAAAGGCTCAAAACAGTCTGTCCGCCAATATAGCCTGCCCCTCCTGTCACAAGAACTGGTCCCTGAATATCGAAATTCTGGATTTCTGGTTTCTGGGTTTCTGGTTTCTGGGTTTCTGGCTTCTGGGTTTCTGAATTGTGGGTTTCTGAATTGTGGGTTTTAATCTGGCTCACGATGAAACTCCTGACCATTGCACTCGTTATTCATTGACCTTTGGCTCCATAGCAAAGCTTTTAATCGCCTGCTCAAATATAGCACGTTGTGCCACCGAAGTTTCGTCCCAATCAAACTTTGTTGCAAAGTCCCGCACAGATTTACGATCAGGCTTTTCACGCAATACTTCACTAATTGCCTGTGCGAGCGCCGCAGGATCCTCGCTATCAACTATCCGGCCTGCTACTTTTTCCGTTACCAAATCAGGGGCGCCCCCCACTTTTCGCGCCACAACAGGCGTGCCGCACGCCATTGCCTCTAATAGAACATTGGCCCAGCCTTCGCGGTCAGACGGCAAAAACAGTAGATCAGCCGCACTATAATAGGCTGGCATATCCTCCGGCTGTTTCTGGCCCACAAAATGAACGCGGTTTCCAATGCCCAAATCTTGAGCCTTTTGCCTGCACATCGCATCAAGCAGGCCATCTCCAACAACAATCGTGGTAATCTCAGGCAGCAACTGCGTCACACGAAGGACCAAGTCCAGCCGTTTTCGCGGAATTAGCCAACCAGCAAACAGCAGGACATCCCCTTTTATATCAAGCATTTCTTTGATATTTGCATGCCCAACATCCTTAAAACGGTGCAAGTCTACACCGTTTCTGAGCGTCGATATTTTACCGGCACTTGCTCCCATACCAATCAAATCTAAGCGAAGGTTTTCACTCACTGTAATGATGTGGCTTGCTAGTCTCAATGCTTTGACAATCAATGCTCTCGGCTTAGACATCAAGCCTATTTGCGTAACATCACTGCCCCGTGCCGTTGCCACAAATGGCAATTTGGCTTTTTGGGCTAAGCGTGCCGCTGCCACAGCGTCTGGATACAGATAATGCGCGTCAATCACATCAAATAATGCACCCTCTGCCTGTAACCGCTTCATACAACGCCAAGCAGACCTGAAAAGAGCACCGGGGGTCAGTAACATGCCTATTTTGGGTACAACAAAATAGCGCGGATGATGGACGGTAACACCGTGGCGAACTTCAACAGCACCAGCCTGCGCTGAG
>JAESQS010000298.1 GCA_016765035.1 Kordiimonadaceae bacterium
AAAAAAACGGAGAGCAAAGGCCTCCGTTTTCAAAATCACTCTATTCGTCAGTGCCCTAGAACGGGATTTCGTCATCCAGATCAGCCGCGCCGCCCATGGCCGCACCACCGCCTGCTGCCGCGCCGCCTGCTGCTGCTGCACCGCCTGAAGACGCACCACCAAAGTCACCGCCACCAGAAGCGCCACCATAAGAAGACTGCCCACTGTCACCAAAGCCACCGCCTGCATTATCACCGCGCCCACCAAGCATGGTCAATTCACCGCGATACTGCTGCAGCACGATCTCAGTGGTATATTTCTCAACACCAGACTGGTCTGTCCATTTACGGGTTTGAAGCTGGCCTTCAATGTAAACAGTCGAGCCTTTCTTCAAATAATTCTGTGCTACTTTCGCAAGATTTTCATTGAAGATTACAACACGGTGCCATTCAGTACGCTCACGGCGTTCACCAGTTGACCGGTCTTTCCATGTTTCACCCGTCGCAATGGACAAGTTTACTACAGGAGAGCCATTCCCCATTGTGCGCACTTCCGGGTCACGACCCAGATTGCCTACCAAAATTACTTTATTGATACTACCGGCCATTAAAGCCCCCTTATTAAATTAGTGTAGGCATACCCTGCCCATAACGGTGACAGTAGCCTATCAAACCGCGAGCCGCAAATAGTTGATTGCCTTTGGGCGAAAAAAGATGACGCGCTCATATGTTCCACTTATGTTCTCTTTACACCTTTCAAAAGGACAGCGCGCTTCCTACCAAAAGGCATAGGCGCTAAACTTTCTGTAATTTCCCAATTATCGCCAGATGTTAGGTCGGATTGTCATGAAAAACTCATTGGTATTAGCAGCACTGATACTGCTACCCTTCTATGGCGGGCTTGCTGCCCAAACCACAACAGCGCCTACAGCCCTACCCACCACTGCACAGAAACCTCTTTGCCTTACAGACCCCGGCTTTACCGATTTTGATTTCTGGTTGGGACGTTGGGATGTAGAGGATGTGGTTGCTAAACAAACAGCAGGCACCAACATAATCCAGAAAATTAACGGCGGGTGCGCCTTGCTGGAAAGCTGGAGCGGTGCATCTGGCACATCAGGCACCAGCCTCAATCATTATGACCCTATCCATAAAAAATGGCATCAGCGCTGGGTATCCTCTGGCGCCTATACCATAGAAATAGCTGGCGGCCTCAAAGAAGGCTCCATGTTTATGGAGGGCACCATCAGCTATTATGCCACCGGCGCATCATTTCCCTTCAGAGGTCTATGGACACCTAACCCTGATGGCAGCGTGCGGCAGTTTTTTGAGCAATATGCCCCAAAGAAAAAAGCATGGATACGGTGGTTTGACAGCCGCTATACAAAGCAAAAGCCATAAACCTGCTTATCTCTACAGTGTTGCGCCAGCATAGGCTTTCAGGTGCTTTTTTCATATTGGCGTGCGCCCGACACAGGAAGAATATCAGGCCAGCGGCTGCGTGTATAAATTTCGCTGGTAATTTCAAGGCCGCTTGGGTCGTCTAACGTGCCAGTACTGACGCTTTGTGTATCACTGTCATTAACGCCTTCCCATGTTAAAGGCGTGCCACATGCACTACAAAAACGCCTTACAGCCTTTTCGCTGGCGCTAAAGGCCCCACCTGGCTTGGTGATCCAGCGAAACTGGCCAGCATCAACATTTGTAAAAGGCATAAAGGCCCCGCCAGAGTTCTTCTGACAATCGCGGCAATGACAATTGCTGGTGCGCTGGTCATGCAAATTAATTTCATACCGTGCAGCACCACATAAGCAGCCACCTTGTCTCAAATCCGCCATATCAGCCTCCAATAGCAATTTGTTCTTCATTTGTTCCATTTCGAACCTTATGTCAATATAAATTCCATTCCTAAAACTATGGAAGCTGCCTCCAAGACAACCTAGACCGTATCCGTTTTAGCTAGGAACAGGTCTGCTATCGTTAGGAACAGACCTACCCCTGACAGAAACTGTCAGGAGTGTGAATTTCGTTCTTTATTTGTTCCACCTGACACATTAGGGTCTTTCTGGGCTTCGGAATGGTACAGTCAGCAACTGAAAAATTGATATGGTTTCACGTCATCTTGCTTGACAGAGACGCTTACAACACCCATTTCAGAACCCCATTGTTGTGGTCAACTATAGTATGAGTGTGAGAATTAAATGCTAACAGAGATTTCCGTTCGCGGGGCAAGAGAACATAACCTGAAATCCGTGGATGTTGATATCCCAAGAGATAAGCTTGTTGTTATCACCGGGCTTTCAGGGTCTGGGAAATCCTCCCTTGCATTCGACACCATCTATGCGGAAGGCCAGCGCCGGTATGTAGAATCTCTCAGTGCCTATGCACGGCAATTCCTAGAGATGATGCAAAAGCCAGATGTAGACCATATTGAAGGCCTATCCCCTGCCATTTCCATTGAGCAGAAAACAACCAGCAAAAACCCGCGTTCTACCGTAGGAACTGTCACTGAGATATACGATTACATGCGGCTATTATGGGCGCGTGTTGGCATTCCATATTCCCCCACTACAGGATTACCCATTGAAAGCCAAACTGTCAGCCAAATGGTCGACCGCATCATGGCACTGGGTGACGGCACCCGCATATATTTACTGTCCCCCATCGTTCGTGGCCGTAAAGGCGAATACCGCAAAGAGTTTGCAGACCTACAAAAGCAAGGCTTCCAGCGGGTAAAAGTAGATGGCGAATTTTACCTAATAGAAGATGCCCCTACCCTCGACAAAAAGTTCAAGCATGACATTGATGTGGTCGTAGACCGCATTGTACTGAAAGACGGCATCCAGCAACGGCTTGCAGAAAGTGTAGAAACCGCGCTTGGCCTGTCAGACGGCCTGCTAGTGGCTGAAATTGCCAATAAGGGAGATGCTGCCAGTACAGATTCAGATGCTGAACGCCACTTGATGTCTGCCAAGTTTGCTTGCCCGGTTTCCGGCTTTACGATTGAAGAAATAGAACCCCGTTTATTTTCCTTCAATAACCCCTTTGGGGCCTGCCCTAACTGTGATGGCCTAGGCAAAAAACTGCATTTCAGCCCTGAGCTTATGGTACCAGACACCAGCAAAACCATTCGGCAAGGCGCGCTTGCCCCTTGGGCCAACAAATCAAACAGCCCTTCCCCCTTCTATTTTCAGGCTTTGGAGTCTGTTGGTCGCCATTTTGACGTAGACCTTGATACCCCGTGGGAAAAACTACCGCAAAAAGCCTGTGACGCTTTTCTCAACGGCACCGGCAAACAGTCAATCACGATTATCTATGCTGATGGTAAACGCCGCTTTGAAGTCAACAAACCCTTTGAAGGTGTTCTCCATAATGTAGAACGCCGTTGGCGCGAAACTGACTCTAACTGGATGCGAGATGAGCTTTCCAAATATCAAACATCCGCCAAATGCACTAAATGCCATGGCAACCGCCTGAAACCAGAAGCGCTGGCAGTGAAAATTGATGGGGAACATGTAAGCAATATTACAGGCCTCTCTATTCGCCATGCCTTCGAGTGGTTCAATGATCTGCCTGAAAAGCTCAATAGTAAACAAGGCGCTATTGCGGAAAAAGTGCTGAAAGAAATTCAGGACAGGCTAGGGTTTTTACTTAGTGTAGGACTTGAATATCTTTCCCTAAGTCGTGCTTCTGGAACGCTTTCTGGCGGTGAAAGCCAGCGCATTAGGCTTGCCTCTCAAATTGGTTCTGGCCTGACAGGTGTACTGTATGTGCTCGACGAACCCTCCATTGGCTTGCACCAACGCGACAATGACAAATTGCTAGAAACACTGCAAAACCTGCGGGACATTGGGAACACCGTGCTGGTGGTTGAGCATGACGAAGATGCCATCCGCACAGCCGACTATGTGATTGATATGGGCCCCGGCGCTGGTGAACATGGCGGCATGATTGTCGCCCAAGGCACTGCCGAAGAAGTAATGGCACACCCTGACAGCCTCACAGACCAATATATGACCGGCAAGCGCTCAGTCCCGATTCCCGCAACACGGCGGCCCGGCAAAAAAGGGAAATTCCTTACAGTCAAAGGGGCCACAGCCAATAATTTGAAAAATGTAGAGGGTTCAATCCCCCTAGGCACCCTTACCTGTATCACGGGTGTATCAGGGTCTGGCAAATCAACCTTCACTATTGAAACGCTTTATAAAGCCGTTGCCAAGCACCTTAATGGCTCGCGCACGGTGCCCGGCGCGCACACCGAAATTACAGGGCTGGAGCATTTGGACAAAATTGTTGATATTGACCAAAGCCCCATTGGCCGTACGCCGCGCTCAAACCCTGCCACATAAACCGGGGCTTTCACCCCTATTCGCGAATGGCTTGCTGGCCTACCTGAAAGCCAAGCACGCGGGTATAAATCAGGCCGCTTCTCCTTCAATGTTAAAGGCGGCCGCTGCGAAGCCTGCAAGGGCGACGGGCTTATCAAAATTGAAATGCATTTTCTGCCTGATGTGTATGTGGAATGTGACCAATGCAAAGGCAAACGCTACAACCGCGAAACGCTGGAAATTCAATATAGAGGCAAGTCCATCGCTGATGTGTTGGATATGACAGTGGAAGAAGGGGCTCAATTCTTTAAAGCTGTGCCAACCATTCGCATCAAAATGGATATGCTTGAGAAAGTGGGCCTTAGCTATATCCATGTGGGCCAGCAGGCCACAACCCTCTCTGGCGGCGAGGCACAGCGTGTCAAACTTGCCAAAGAGCTTTCTAAGCGCTCCACCGGCAAAACGCTGTATATTCTTGATGAGCCCACCACAGGTTTGCATTTTGAAGATGTACGGAAACTAATGGAAGTGCTGCAAGCGCTTGTAGAACAAGGCAATACAGTGATTGTCATTGAGCATAACCTTGAAGTGATTAAAACAGCAGACTGGATTTTGGACCTTGGGCCTGAAGGCGGCGATGGCGGCGGTGAAATTGTAGCTATTGGCACGCCTGAAGATGTGGCAAATAACAAAAAAAGCTACACAGGGCATTATCTTTCCGGGATTTTAAAACGGCAGGCGGCTGAATAATCACACCCATTTTTAAAGTAAAGTGGGTGTTAACCCCGTCAAACAACAAAAAATCCAGCCTTAAAGCACCCTTTTAGCAATCTCTTGTCATAAAATAAGGAGAAATACTGGCGTATAATAAGATTTTTACGCCCAAAATTTCCATAAAATAGCGCGCCGAATAGATGTTCATACATAAAAATAAAATAAATATCCCACCTACTATTGCAGGTTTTTAAAAACTACTTTAGGTAATGTTACTATATACGATCACACTTAAGGTTAGATATTTTCCATTTATAATGGTGATTAAGGCCTTCAATATTGGGGGTTTTATGACCGTAAAACACAGCGCGCACAATGGCGGCTATATCAAGGCCGTTTTGTTGTCTGGCTTTTTACTGTGTTTCATCCTCATCTCAGTTAAAGGCCTCTATGCGGAGGAACCACTTCCGCTGGCAACCCGATCATCTATACCACCTTATGTATATGGCCCCGCGTCATCGGGTATGGAAATTGATCTATTGAATGCGATTTTCAAAGAAATGAAATTGCGAGTCAAATATGTGCAGTTGCCGCGCGTCCGCATGGTACAATCCTTCAATAGAGGCGAAATGAAAGGCATCCTTACACAAGCGCCCAGTGTTTCAGGTGTTGGCTGCGCCGCAGACTGGTATATAGAACATCGAAATGTAGGGTTTTCCCTGCAAGAGAACAATATACAGCTCCATAGATTACATGACTTAAAGTCTCTGTCAGTTATCTCTTTCGATGGGGCCACCCTGTACCTCGGGCCTGCGTTCAAAGCGGCAGTGTCCAACAACAGCCGTTATACTGAATCCCGCAACCAACAATCTCACATTGACCTTCTTTATAAAAAGCGGTTTGACGTTGTCGTTGGAGATGAATGGATATTGCGACTGGCCCAGCGTAGAATATTTGACCAAACCGGGGGAAAACAGGCTTTGACTGTCCATAATATTATGAAACCCGCGCTTTATTCTGCCCGCTTTCACGAAAAATCCCTCTGTGAAAGATTTAATACCGCGCTGGCACACCTCCGATCATCCGGTGACTATGACGCTATTCTGGAAGGTTACCATTTACGGATTAACGTTGCGATTGCGCCTACCAGCAAATAACGAGTTTAGGGGTTAAAAGCCACTGCCTGGTTGCTTAAGAAATTCAATCTCTTCATCCGTAGATTTCCTGCCCAAAATTGCATTCCGGTGCGGATATCTGCCAAAACGGTCGATAATTTCTTTATGGGCCAATTCGAACTTATAATTGCTTTCCAGCCCTTCCTTGGCGAACAACGTGACAGCGTCCGCGTGCACCTGCCTGCTTTCGCTGTGCATATAAGGCATATAGAGAAATTGCTGCCAATCAGCACACCAGTTGGCTTCAACGCCCAAAGCCACAGCCTCCTGCGCCAAAACAAGTGCCATCGCATCACCAGAAAATGCCCCCGCACTGCCGCGGTGGATATTCCGCGAGAACTGGTCAATCACGATAATCTCTGCGAGCCGTCCCCGTCTCGTCTGCCGCCACGGGGCCAATTCGCCCGCAAGCGCCTGTTGCAGTAGCGCGCCAAAGCGCCGTGTCAGCATCGCATCAAACACATCTGACTTTCGCCACCAACTGCTTGGTTCAATCTCGGTAAACCAGAAATAAAGAATATCTTCTGCGCGCATGGCTATCTCCTTCTACGTTGCAGGGCTATACTACAGGCTATGTTACGGGGCCGCATTACGGGACTATCTGTCTGGGCTGAGGTACAAGCCGTACAATGGCTTCAGCAAATTGAGAGGCCATCGCCACTTGCTGTAAATCCACATGCTCTGCTGTATCTGCCATAGTTTGCACATGCGGCATAAACCCCTTGGCATCATAGGATGCTATTGTAAGCGCTGCCACCTGTCCCCGATGAAACCAAATGCTGTCAAAGTCCCCAAAATGGTGTTTTTTGGGCTTCAAAGCAGTGAACTGTTCGTTCTGTACCACCAGATTACGCGCAACGCGGGTCAATATAGAATCGTAGACAACCGGTGTAAGAGCACCAGTTTCAGCCACGAACCCAAGGTTTGCAGCACCAACTGCATCGATATTAACCACATAAACCTCTCTATATTTAAAATCTTCCTTATGCTGCTGCCAATAATGTTGTGCTCCCAACATACCACCTGCATTGGCGCTGGTTAATACAAGGCGCACTTCTGCATCTTCAGGCATCCGCCGCCACAAGCGGCTGGC
>JAESQS010000299.1 GCA_016765035.1 Kordiimonadaceae bacterium
GGATATGTTACTTGGTCTTCCACCACCTGCGGCGCCTGACCGGGGTATGAAGTTTTAACAATAACCTGAACATCAGAAAGATCAGGGATTGCATCTAACGGGATTTTTTGCAGGGAATATGTCCCCCATCCAGCCAGAAGTACCGTCGCAACTATTACTAAAAACCGGTTCGTAATGGACCAGCGGATAATATTTGCAATCATTGCGCAGCTCCATCATCCATACCACCGGGTACGTTGCTGCCAAGAAGGCGGTGTGCTGTACCGCTTAAACTGGCTTCAGAATCGATCGGGAACTGAGCAGATATTACCACCCGCTCGCCCGCGCTTAGGCCTGCTATAATTTCAATACGGCCCCCGCTCTCTATGCCAGCAAGAACTTCCGCAGGCCTGAACGACCCATTTTCCAGCGCGAGAATAATGCGGTCAGTTTTACCGGTACGAATAAGGGCTTCTAACGGCACTGAAAGAGCATTAAGCTTCGGCAGTGAAGCGATTGTTACATCCGCATACATGTTGAGTTTCAAGTGGCCGCCCTCGTTATCAAGGACCAACCGGGCCTGTACGGTACGGCTTTTGGCCTTCACCAGCGGATAAACATAATCCACTTTGGTCGCTCGCACCTTCCCTGGCATGGAAGGCACGGCCACAAAAGCAGCTTGCCCCACAGCGACAAGGCCAGCCTGCGCTTCAAACACGTCAGCCATCACCCAAACTGACGACAGGTCAACCAGTGAATAAACTGTTTTGCCGGGCTTTATATGCATACCTTCACCGATTGAAAGCATTGTGATGACACCATCTTGCGGCGCGCGCACTCCAACTCGCTCTTTTGCTTTACCGGTTTTGCGCAAAGTAGCAATGTCTCCCTCAGACAAACCAAGCGCCAAAAGGCGCTGTGTAGCAGCCTGCACAAGTGCTTTGGCTTTTAGCTTAACGACCTGCAAATATTCCTGCTGTGCTGCAACAAGATCAGGCGAATAAAGCTCAAACATCAGCTCGCCTTTTTTAACTGTTTCGCCAATCGCTTTCTTGTACAGGCGATCTACCCACCCGGCAGAGCGCACATGCACATGAGATGTTTTTGTTTCGTCAGCCTGCACAATGCCGGTGGTATAAATCTCTTGATGCAAGTCTGACCGAAAGGCTTCAGCGGTGCGTACACCGATATTATTCTGCACACGGGGGTTAATATAAAGACCGCCGCCTTCGGTAGCAGCAGCATCGGCATACACAGGTACAAGAGCCATACCCATGGGCGATTTACCCGGTGCATCTCGCCGAAAATCAGGGTCCATTGGCGCGACCCAGTACAGTGGTTTATTTTCTGCCTCGCTGGAAAGCATAGGGTTTTCTTTTGGGGCTTCACCGGCCATTAAATACCCAAACACCCCCCCAAGCACCAACGCCGTCCCTGCTATAATTCCTGTTTTACGCATCATCTTCACCTTCAAAATAGAGGAGCATTACCAAAATAGAGGAGCATTGCTTGTGCTTTCAGCCTGTCGGTCTGGAGCCGTAACAACGTTAATTCTGTATCCAAGGCCGCCAGCCGGGACCGGATCAATTCCGAGAAGTTCGTTGTCCCGCTTTGATACGACAGGAGGGAGGCTTCGTTCGTGTCCTGCGCGCGCGTCCGCACCACAGCCTTATAAAGCTGTATGCGTTCACCCAACCGCACCCAATCAGCGTAAGAGGATTGCAGCTTTCTACGCAGATCAAGCTTTATCGCATCTCGCTTTAAGCGAATGGCGTGCTTTGTTTTTTTGGCAGCAGCGACTTTTCTGTCTTGTCGATTTTTCGTAAAAAGCGGCACATCAAGGGAAACACCAACAGATGCAAAATCAGCCCTATCGCCCCCGCGTGCACCGTAGCCCACATTGACAGCCCAGCTGGGTTTATAGCGCTCACCGGCAATAGCCACATCTTTGCTAGCTGCGATGATTTTTGCCTGTTCAGCCTCCATGACCGGATGCGAGCCAAGGGTATCTATCAACAAAGACAACGCCGCCGGATGTTTCATTGGTGCATTGCCAGCTACGCGGCGCTTGGCAGCTACACCGATACGCCGTTCAAGCCGTGCCCGCGCTCGGTCTGCCAGCCGCTGAATTTCAATGAGCCGGTCGGCGAGTAAACCTTGCTCCATCTCGGCACGGAAAAGATCCTGACTTTTATTTTTGCCTACTGCGAAGTTTGACTGGACCGCGCCAATTAATTCAGCGACCTCTAGGCTGCTAGCCCCCACTATGCTCGCTGCATGAGAAGTGTATCGAAGCTCTAGCCAAGCTTCGCGTGTTTCTAAAACCACATCTAGACGCCGGGCATCTTGAAGCAGGCGTTCGGCTTGCTCTTCCGCTTTACGTTTCTCACGCTTAAGGGGCAAGGTATTCCCACGGGGAAACGACTGGCTCAACCCAAGCTGAACTTGTGTCATCGGTTCCTGCGTATAGGAAAAACTATTCGTAGGCCAATTCGCAAATCCAAACCGTATTTTTGGGTCTTCCAACTGGCTGTCAGAAACAGCGGTATGCCCAAGAGCCGCAGCGCGCGCCACTGGGGCCAACAGATAAGGATCATCTGAGGCGAGGGCCAAGCGCACAGCACCAGAAAGCGTTAAGGGCGTATCTGGTGCCATTTCAGAGGCCAAGAGGCTGCCTACAGGAGCTGCTGCGCATACTAGCGCAAGCAGGAATCGCTTCACTATTTTAAACATGGTGTGTCTCAACAAAAATTAGCGACAGGGCTGCTGTATAAAAACAGCAACGCAAAGACCAGCTATGGCAACGTGCCTACTGGGTGAACTAATTATGCCTGTTTGGGAGGGGGGGTATTAAGGGTCTGTGCGATAGGCGACATGGAGGCGTGTTGACCGCTATCTATGGCCGATACTAATAGCATAGTGGGCATTTGAAAAGTTTGAGGCTGGGTAAAAGCCGTGCTTGCAGCCACTGCGCAAGCCATATCACACCCCATATTCATGCAACTTTGGTCTGGGTTGATAGAGTTGCCCATATCACCTGACATCGCACTATGGTCCATTTCCATACCGGGTGGGCAACAGTCAGAAGAAGGCACAGCATAGGCACCCGGGGCGGCCCACACAGTAAACATCATTGCTACCAAACTAAGCAGCGAAAAATATGCTTTCAGCTTTCTCATGCGTGTACATAAGCCTGAGCCAGTGCAAATGGTCAAGTGCAAAGCAAGCAAACACGCTCACAATTGCTTGAATTCAAGGGCTGATACGGCCCTGCAAAGGCTTAGAGCGCGGCCGCTCAAGATCCATCGCCGGCCTACGCCCCACTCCTCGCTTACTCTCTAGGCTGTCGGGGTAATCCAAGTAACATGGCCCATTTTCCGGCCTTCGCGCGGATCTTGCTTGCCGTAATGATGATAGTTGGCTTCTGGGTCTGATAAATATTTATCAGCGTTTAAAATCTCGGTACCCAGAAGGTTTTTCATCAACACATTACCAAGCGCACCTGTTTGCCCAAGTGGCAAATCACAAATAGCCCGGACATGCTGTTCAAACTGGCTGGTTTCAGCGCCTTCGATGGTCCAGTGCCCACTGTTATGAACACGCGGCGCAATCTCGTTAACAACAATCTCACCCGTGGCGTCTGTCACAAACATCTCAACTGCCATTACGCCTACATACTCCAGCGCGTTCGCGGCTTTTGTTGCCAACACTTTCGCTTTCGCTTCCAGTTTTGCAGAAATAACCGCAGGGATCGTTGTTGTATCTAAAATATGATTGGTGTGCACATTCTCACCAACAGGGAAAGCTGCAACATCCCCCGAAGGGCTGCGAGCAACAATCACACTTATTTCACGGTCAAAGCTAACAAACCCTTCAAGGATAGCAGGGGTGCCTTTGGTCACTTCAAGCACTGCCGCCGCATCCCTGCGGGACTTCACCATCATCTGCCCTTTGCCATCATACCCAAACCTACGGGTTTTTGCCACCGCAGGCCGGCCAATAACGGCAAAAGCTTCTTCAAACTCTTCAATCGTCGTAAATGCCTTATAAGGCGCTGTTTTAACACCGGATTCATTGAGAAAGTCTTTCTCGACCAGACGGTCCTGCGTCAGTTCAAGGGCACGAACACCGGGGCGCAAATGGGTTTCTGCTTGCACCAACCTTGCCGCTTCCGCAGGCACATTTTCAAATTCA
>JAESQS010000300.1 GCA_016765035.1 Kordiimonadaceae bacterium
GATGAACCCACAGGCAATGTGGACGCAGAAATGTCCCGCCGTTTAATGCATTTATTTGTCGCTTTGAACAAGGAAGGCACGACAACAGTTGTTGCCACCCACGATGAAAGCTTGGTGAAATCTGTTGGCGCCCCCATCTTGCGCCTTGATAAAGGCGGCATCACCCATGAAGCGGGCGGCAAGCCCATTGATCCGGGAACTTAGAATATGTGGGGCCGTACATTACAATTTCTACCCATTCGAGCCATCCGCGAAGGCCTGCTTCCGTGGGTGATCGGTGTGATGCTATTTCTGTGCACACTGTCGCTAACAGGCGCGCTTGCCATTGGCTCAGGGCTTGAACGCTGGAGCACAAGTTTAACATCAAACCTGACAGTGCAAGTTGCCGTCAAAGATGCTGTTGAACGCAAGCTGCAAACTGACGCTGCCCTTAAAATGCTAATCGCCACACCGGGCATTGCAGAAGCCTCAGTTCTAGCAGAAGCAGAAATTATGGCCCTGTTATCACCGTGGCTTGGTGATATGCCACTGGGGGCGAACCTGCCTATCCCCACGCTTATTGAAGTAAAGCTGGATGGCACTTCAACCTTGAACGCCAAAGCGCTTTCTGAGCGCCTGAAACGTACAGCACCGGGGGCGGAGCTTGATGACCATCAGGCATGGATGGCCCACATTCTTGATTTGGCTGTTGTTGTGCAACTTTTGTTGGGGGGCGTAGTGTTGATGGTGATCCTTTCAACAGTGGCAATTGTTATTTTTGGCTGTCGTGCCGGGCTTGCAACCCACCGCGACAGCATTGAAATTATGCATTTGATGGGCGCGGAAGATAAGACAATATCTACAGCCTTTGATGTGCGGTATCTGAGCCACGGCTTGAAGGGCGGTATGCTTGGTGTTTTGCTGGCGGGGGCTTCCCTCTGGATTATTTCAAATATGGCAGAAAAAATGGGCCAAGGCTTAATCAGTGCCAGCTTGCCCATTGCCGAAAACCTGTGGTGGCTTGTTTTGCTACCTGTTGCTGCGGCAGGCCTAACCATGATAACCGCCCGCATTACAGTGCGCAAAGCGCTGCTGGAAATGATGTAGGGCCCGCATGTGAAAAAACGCCCTTCAGCCAGTGCAATATTTTTCCAGCTCGTGTTTTATGGGACAGTCGCTTGGTGCCTTGGCTTGGCGTTATTTTTTATACGCTTGCCTGCATCTATAGACAGCAGCCCCTATAAAGCCGATGCAATTGTAGTGCTAACGGGCAGCAGCGGGCGCTTGGAAGTGGGCTTGTCCCTGCTAAAATCTGGTGCAGCAAAACGCTTGCTGGTTTCTGGCGTACACCCCGATGTTGTTAAAAACGAGCTTAGCCAGCTAACAGGGGCCGCGCCTTCATTGTTTAAATGCTGCGTAGATTTAGATTATGCCGCTCGCAATACATTTGAAAATGCCACAGAAACCGCCAATTGGGTAAAAACCCATAATGTCGACACACTAATCCTCGTTACTGCTGATTATCATATTCAGCGTAGCAGCGTGCTGTTCAACCGCGCCATGCCGAATATAAACATTATGCCCTATCCGGTTTCAGGCCCTGTCGGGTTTGGTACACTAGCGCGGGAATATAGCAAATATCTGGTCATCCTGCTGCAAGAGGCATTTGCGCGGCACCAGTAAGCCCAGTGTTTGACACAAAGGAAACAAACCATGATCAATCAGCTAAAAGCCCTGTCAGGCATCTTATTCCTTGTGATTCTTGCGTATGGCGGCATCTGGTACACTATTGCTTTTCAGGCAGAAAAAGATGTCACCAAAAGGCTCTCCGTTTGGCGCGACAGCGGCATACGCGTTGAACATGGCAGCATTGAACACGGCGGTTTCCCTTACCGCATTACTGTCACCATTAAAAACCTGTCCGTGGCCACACGCAGTCGAGGCCTTTCACTGGAAGCAAAACACATTGAACTTATCAGCCATGTATGGACCCCGCGCCACTGGCTTGCAGATGCAAGTGGGCTGACTGTGTCTGTCGCTGGAGACAGCACCATCCTCAGCAGCACAACCCATCTGGCAAGCTACCGCAACCATGATGATGGTAAATCCATCATTGCCTTTGAAAGTGGCGCTTCAACCGGCTTTGCCCTAACACGTTTTATGGGACAGCCCGCAAGTACACCGGAAAGCTGGAAGTTTTTTCTGCGCTCTTCAGGCGGTGAAGCAGAGCAACAGTCTGGCCTCTATGCCAAGCGCTTCCTGGATTTTAAGCTTGAAACGGAAGCCGGGCCAAAAAGCCTGTCAGTTATGGGTGGCATCAGTGGGCCTCATATCTCCGATTGGACCAAACCCCAGTTAAAAAACTGGAGTTATGAAGGCGGTTTGCTAGAGCTTGATAATTTTGTTCTGCGATCAACTAATAGCTTTTTAAAAGGCAATGGCAGCCTAACACTCGACGAACAATTCCGGCCCCTTGGCAGCGCAAGCCTGACGGTGCAGGACGGCAAAGATATGACCCGTATTCTGAGCATGTGGGGCTTACCAACCAATATGCCGTTGCCAGCCCGAGGGCCTATCAGCCTTACGTTGCAAAATGGGGCGGCAAGCATGGAAGGTACTCCGCTATTTTCCCTAAAAAGCATTATACAATAATGGGTTCCAAAAAATATAATGTCCTGACAAAACTACTGAGAGCACACGTATAACGCTTGATTTTCAGAAGGAGCGCCGATAGCATTGCGCCTGACGAGAACTTTTATAGGGACATCCATGGAAAAGCTAAAACACTATGCACTTATGTATGTAACTGCTTTTTTAATGACTCTTTTCTTTCAAATGCTTTTAACCACACACACAAACATCTCGCCGTCAGGCCAAACAGTTGGGTATGCCGCAGGCTTTGCTATTATCCTTAGTATCGTGCCGGGACTTTTTATATATACCGGGGGCAAAAAATCACCTTGGATTTCTCTCGCCGCTCTATCAGCAGGCGCCCTCTTTTACGGCAGTGCTTTTATCTAGGTTAGTATCCGCTTTAGATCCGCCCACAACGCCCCCTACTCATCTAGCCCACAGTGTATCTTTACGGGTGATTGGGCCAAGAGAGTAGGCGGGGCGTGGGGCGGTGATGACTTTAATTAAGACGGATATACTCTAGTCTTCGTGGGTGCGGCCAAAATCTGCTTCTGCATCGTCCTGACCCGCATCAATAATACGGCGGCGAATATCGCGTGTATGGGAAAACAGGTTAAACAACGCATCCCCATCGCCCCACCGAATAGCCCGCTGCAACGCGGTCAGATCTTCGCTAAACCGCCCAAGCATTTCCAGCACTGCGTCTTTGTTATTCAGAAACACATCCCGCCACATGGTCGGGTCTGATGCCGCAATACGAGTAAAGTCCCGAAAACCGCCTGCCGAATATTTAATCACTTCGGATTGGGTAACAGCTTCCATATCATTGGCCGTACCCACAATATTATAAGCAATCAAGTGCGGCACATGAGACGTGATGGCAAGCACCAGATCATGATGTTCAGCCTCCATAATTTCAACACGGCTACCAAGTGCTGTCCAAAATGCTTCCAGCGATGCTACCGCTATTTCATCAGCATCTTTTGGTGGCGTTAAAATGCACCAGCGATCATCAAACAAGCTTGCAAACCCTGCCGCCGGGCCAGATTGTTCTGTACCTGCAACCGGATGGCCGGGAATAAGATGCACATTATCTGGCAGTTCCGGACCAACCGCCTTTAAAACACAGCCTTTCACAGACCCAACATCTGTGACAATCGCGCCTGCTTTTAGCTCTGAAGCCATCTGAGCAGCAACCGCCGCCATTGCGCCAACCGGCACGGCAGAATGATAAGATCACTGTTTTTGACAGAAGCTGCCGTATCCGAAACATAGGTGCTCGCAAGTCCCAACGTGCGGGCTTCATCAAGCACTGCTTTGTCCGCATCAGCCAGCACGAGTGTCGCCGTAGCAGATCCCCGCACAACAGCCCGTGCCACAGACGAGCCAATAAGCCCGCAACCAATGATGGTTATCTGCTCAAACGACCCTTTTTTAGTTGCATCAAAATTTTCTAACATGGCTTATTTCCAAGAAACTCTGCAATAAATCCTACTACTGCTTTATTCTGCTTTGCAGTCCCAACTGATATGCGTAAATGATCTGGCAAAGCGGGTAAAGCCCGTACCAAATAGCCTTTGCCCATCAAATACTCATTACAGGCTGCCGCGCACATATTGCCAGTAGGAAAGGCCACCAACAAAAAGTTGGTTTGGCTATCCACCACATCAAGGCCAAGCGTCGTAAGCTCTGTCATCATCCAGTCACGCCATTCAGCGGTGAAGGCAACGGCAGCTCTCAAGTGTGCTTGGTCTTTCACAGCTTCTACAGCCGCAGGCCCAGCAGCAACACCTACATTAAAGGGCATCCGCACACGGTTAAGCACGTCAATGATTGCAGGCGGCGCATAGGCCCAGCCCACACGCAAACCTGCTAGCGCATACATTTTAGAGAAAGTGCGGGTCATCACCACATTCTCGTATTTCTCAACAAGACTTGCGCCTGCATCAAAGTCTTCTGCGGTCACGCACTCTGCATAGGCACCATCAAGCACCAGCAATACATCTTCAGGCAGGTTGGCCTGTAGCCGCTGAATTTCATCCCAACATACATAAGCGCCTGTGGGGTTATTCGGGTTATCAACAAACACAAGTTTTGTATCTTCTGTAACCGCCTCCAAAATACCGTCCACATCAGCAACCCAGTTTTTATTAGGCACTGCAACGCCTGTGGCCCCAACAGCATTGGCCTGCACAGCATACAGCGCAAAACCATACTGGCTGTATATAATGTCATCGCCCGGCCCGGCATACGTATGAATGAGCAATGTTAGCAGCTCGTCAGACCCCGTGCCGCAAACGATTTTCTCTGCATCAAGGCCGTGCACATCTGCAATTGCCGTGCGCAGTGCCACAGAATTTGCATCTGGGTAGCGCAGCATTTTCTCAGCCGCAGCACCGTAAGCCTCAACAGCATGAGGGCTAGCGCCGTAAATAGATTCGTTGGATGAAAGCTTCACTGGATCCGCCACGCCGTCCAAGCTAGATTTGCCCGGCACATAGGCTTCCATCTCCAACACCCAGTCATGCGCTTTTGGCGCAAGCTTGGCAGCAGATTGCAGCTCAGTTTCAGGCCTATTCTTCGCGGCGGGCATTCACTTCTCCAGCACTTGGTGGTTTATAGCGCATCTAGGGGGGACGGCAGAGCCGCACAACACATGCGTTTAAGGCCATAGAACTAGCCGTCACACGGCGCAAAGGCAAAGGAAAGTTTCACAGGATGGCAGAAGGGCGTTGACTTTGCCATGGCTTGCAGCTTTTCTGTGCGCAAATACAGCAACTTGTTTAGCGTTTTGGAGCATTCCGTGGGCAGTAGAGAAGGCCATACAGCGACCCTGTTTAAGGAGAGCGCCCTCACGCTTGATAGCGGTGCCACACTCAGCCCCGTTAACGTGGGCTATGAGACATACGGTACACTGAATGCAGACCGTTCAAACGCAATCCTTATTTGCCATGCATTGACCATGGACCAATATGTGGCCAGCACCCACCCCATTACCGGCAAAGCCGGCTGGTGGGAACGCATCGTTGGTCCCGGTAAAATACTAGACACCGACAAATATTTTGTGGTCTGTAGCAACGTACTTGGCAGCTGCCTTGGCTCTACGGGGCCGTGGGAAGACAACCCTGAAACAGGCGAGCCTTGGGGCCTTGATTTTCCAGTGATCACTATTCGCGACATGGTGCGTACACAAGCGGCGTTGCTCGACCATTTAGGTGTCGGGAAATTATTCTGTGCTGTTGGCGGCTCCATGGGCGGTATGCAGGTTTTAGAGTGGTTAACCACCTATCCTGAACGGCTGCATAGCTGTATTATCCTTGCGGCTGCGGCGCGCCACACGGCACAAAATATTGCCTTCCACGAAATTGGGCGGCAAGCAGTTATGGCTGACCCAAAATGGCAAGAAGGACGCTATTACGGGAAAGGCTCCAAGCCTGATAAAGGCCTTGCTGTTGCCCGCATGACAGCCCATGTGACCTATCTATCAGAAGATGCACTGACCCATAAGTTTGGCCGCAACTTACAATCCCGTGATGCCCTGAGTTTTGGCTTTGATGCAGATTTTCAGGTTGAAAGCTATTTGCGCCACCAAGGCTCTACATTTGTGGACCGCTTTGATGCCAACAGCTATCTTTATATCACCCGTGCTATGGACTATCTGGATATCCCACGGCGCTATGATGGCCGCTTGGCTGATGCCTTTGCAGCGGCCACCCACGTACGTTGTTGTGTTATCAGCTTTTCGTCAGATTGGCTGTATCCTACCGTTGAAAATAAGCGCATCGTGCACGCCATGAATGCCGCCGGTGTGCCGGTTAGTTTTGCGGAGATTAACACGCCTCATGGGCATGATGCCTTCCTGCTGGACGAACCGGAAATGGACCAAATGCTGGAAGGTTTTGTCAAAGCCGCAGCAAAAACAGGGGGGCTGACACCATGAGCCAGCCAAACAAGTTGCGCCCAGACCTGCAATTGATCGCTAACCTTATTGAACCTGGTAGCCGGGTGCTTGACGTGGGCTGTGATGATGGCGCGCTTCTCAATTACCTGGTCAATGAAAAACAGGTGGATGGTCGCGGTATCGAACTGAGCCAGCGCGGCGTGAATGCCAGCGTGGCCAAAGGCCTGTTTGTTATACAGGGCGACGCCGACAATGACTTGCTGGAATATCCAGACAACAGCTTTGATTATGTTGTGCTTTCAAAGGCCCTGCAAGCAATGCATAAACCCCGTGATGTATTGATTAGCCTTTTACGAATTGGCAAAAAGGCCGTTGTTACAATCCCTAACTTTGGCCAGTGGCGCGTGATGTTCCATTTGTTCACCCATGGCCGTATGCCTGTAACCAAGGCGCTTGATAAAACATGGTACAACACAGACAATATTCACTTTTGCACCATCAATGACTTGTTCGACCTTGTTGAACAAGAAGGCATCAGTGTGAAAGAATTTGTACCTCATAAAAATAATGGCACCCGGCTCAATATGGGCCGCCGCCGTGCCAACTGGCACGCAGACCAAGCGCTGTTTTTACTGGAAAAATAAAATTGGTTGGGTATCGGGCATGGGCCGGTGATCTATAGAAAACAGGATATGACCTAAAGCGGAAATGCCCTAAACACTATCATCCAACGAGGGCAATTCACGGGTGACAAGCACACCGTCTGCGTCTGCAATAATCCAGTCACCGGGGTGAATGGTTACACCTTCGATAGCAATTTCACAGGCAACTTCCCCGCGCCCCAGTTTTTCAGTTTTACGAGGGCAGGAACCAAGGGCTTTAATACCAACATCTTCGCCCAACAGTTCATGTCGGTCGCGCACGCAGCCATATATTACTGCGCCTGCCCAGCCATTCTTTGCTGCCAATGCAGCCAGATTACCCCCCATTAGGGAAGTACGTACGCTTCCACTGCCATCCACAACCAGCACCCGCCCTTCTCCGGCGGTTGCTAGCGTTTCTTTAACTTTGCTATTATCATCAAGGGTGCGAATGGTCGTAGCAGGCCCTGCAAAATCTACGCGGCCGCCAAAATCTTTAAAGTCCGCAGGCAACACAACTGCTGCATCGCCTACGGCGTCACATACATCAGCAGTTGCTAACGTTGGCCTTACCAGTTTAAGCATTCCACCCCCAATCAATGTAGCTGCCTATTTATCCTGTTTGTGGATAATTGGCACAAGCATGTCGCCCCATGCACCTTCTTCGTCATGGAACCGTGATGCACGCATCAGTTCTACAGTCACACCTTTATTCACTGCTGAAATAACCGCGTCATTCAAGCGGTGCAAAGCATTTGCCACCTGACGAATAGCCATTTCCTGATTTTCAGCCATAGAAGACGATAGCTTCTCTGTTGCATCACTCATTGTCAAAGTCTCCAGTATATAATTTGGTAATTTTATATCTAAATATCTACGGTTTGCGCAATAATAACACAAGCCTTATCCTATTGCTTCCTTCACATTAGGACACAAGAGGTTAATCAGCAGTGAAGCTTGGCAAACAGATAGATCATTCACTCTAAACTACATAATTCTTAACCTTGCGGAGGCAAGGATAATTTTTACTAATTGTTACATTTATAGCTACGTGAAGGCACGTTTCTTACTGCGCCTGTGTAAAAACTGGCACACGCTTGGCCCTGACTATCCGCTTGGGAATAGCACCATAAACTTGCTTGCGCGCACATACGACCAAGGCCCCTCCAAGGTTTCTGCCTAAAATGCGGATAAAACCCTCGCTTACATTCAACAGGCGCGAAGCCCCTCGCCACTGAAACGGCGGCAGCATCAGGGCGGTGCACCAATCATCCGGCGGTAGCATCTGGTCGGACATCAGGCGGAATAATTGTTTTTTTGAATAGGGCCTGCCATGGCCAAAAGGGGTTGCTTCGGCGGCAGACCATGCACGCATACGGTTTGGCACAATAACAACCGCCTGCCCCCCTGCCGCCAACACCCGCCAAACTTCACGCAGCATATGCGTGGGCTTATGGGCATGCTCTAGCGCATGTGCCAAAATCAACTGGTCAACTGACGAATCTGCAAGGGGCAAATGAAAGGGGTCTACAAGACAGCTTTTACTTTTTGTCAGGGTTGGCCAATGACAAACACCTTGCCTGTCCGGCATAAAAGCCAGCGTACGGCTGTGGCCCTCCGCCGCTGCCTCATAGGCATCAAGGTAGGGCAGTGCATAGCCAAGCCCCACAGTAATACCATCAGCTTTTGGCGGCATAAAGTCTATCATGCGCTCGGCAATAAGCGCAGAGGCCCGTTTCCCTAAGGGCGTTTCATAAAAACGGTGTATACCCAGTACATCTGGTCGCAATCTATCCATTATTGTCGCTCCAGCCATTTCAGCATTGGTTCCCAGAGGCCCCGTCGGGCACGGTTCCCAACCACCATACCAATATGGCCGGAAGGTGGCTCATGTTTTTCACAGTCCCGAAGACTTTCCACGATACCAAAGGCACTATCCTGCGGCACCAACCTATCTTCTTTTGGGGCAGCCACCCACACAGGACACTCAATTTCTTCTGGCAAAACCGGTCTGCCGCCTATGTGCCACTGGCCTTTATAAGGCAGGTTATGCCGATACCATCCTTCAAGGCAATCACAGGCAACCTGCCGCGCAAGCATCGGCCCATTGTTGGCCCACATTTCCATCGCTGAGAAAAAGTCTGCGTCTGCACCCTGATATTTCCCAGCGTGATACGCCCTGAATTTACGATCTGAAAGTGTAGGGTCAACATTTGTGAAAAAAATCTGAAGCATGTCCACGCTTACATCGGCACCGGGCATAAGTTTTTCAATCACTGCCAGCATTTCAGTGGCATTCTGCCTGCCAGCTATCCTTTGCTTAGTGGCAAAATTCCAAGGGGCCGCTAGCAAAATAAGCTTTGAGATTAAACCTTGTGCGCGGGTTGCCAGCGCCGCTGACAATGTTCCCCCCATACAATAACCGATCAGAGGCACAGGGCCGCCCGCCACCGCCACCACATGCTCCAGCACCGGCTTAAAGCGGCGCACTATATAGTCTTCAATCCCAAAGGCGCGTTCTTCATCGCCGGGGCTACCCCAATCAATGAGGAAGGGCCTATAGCCTTGCTCTTTCAGGTAAAGCGCTAAACTGCGTTCAGGCATTAAATCCATTATGTAAAAGGGGTTTACAAGGCTCGGAGCTAATAAAATGGGTGTCCCCGCCTCTGCCCCCGCCGAGCCATAGTCATGCACGGTAACGCAACCAAAATGGTGACGCACAGTATCTCTGTTCAGGTTTGGCTCAAATCCATTGCTAATATATTTATTGATACCATGCACAAAACTGTTTTTACGCGCACTGGCACAGGCTCTAATACAAGCATCTAATGCGTCATCATGCGCCGCATCCGGCCCCATAGCGGCAGCGAGCTTGCTTTTATACGCTTCCAGTCGTTCAGCGATGTCCTTATGCCAAATATTTTGCGTCAGCACAGACGATGCAGTTTTGGAGGCTTCATCCCAAATCAACCGGCTATTCGCCAAATGCAGGGAAAGCGGCCTTGGGCCTTTGATGCCATTATGGTGCAAGCGGGGTCTCCCTCACTTCAAGAGCAGCATTCTTGTCGCTATTTTCGCCTGGATTTTCTTCTGGATTTTCTTCTGGGTCTTCCCCCAACCGGTCACCTTGCCCAAGGTTTTCCAGCAAGCTCCGCAGCGTGAACAGGTCTTTTTCTTCTGCCCACAGCCTGATGTTTTCTTCCCATAAGTCGAGAAATTCTTCTGCTAGGGCCACAAGCTGCTTTTCCTGCATATCGACCCCTGTTTTTTCTAAAACTACCTTGTTCATAAAGGCATTATAAACTGCATCATTTTAGGCAAAAGCACTTTCTTTTGTGCAGGTGCACAATATATCTTGCGGCAGCGCACAAAATACCATTTAAATTACACCCATAAAGGTCTTGAGCAGCCTGCATTTTTAAAATGCATCAGGGGGATAGATTATGGCTCGGAAAAAACGGGACCCCGGTGAGCCGGTAACGATTAAAAAATATGCAAATCGGCGTCTTTATAACACCGAAACTTCCAGTTATGTGACGCTGGACCATTTGGCAGAAATGATTAAGAGTGGCGATGATTTCATCGTGTTGGATGCCAAAACAGCCGCTGATCTAACCCGTGCAGTGCTCACACAAATCATCTTTGAAAAAGAAACCAAAGACGACAATATGCTGTCTATTACCTTTTTGCGGCAGCTCATTCGCTTTTACGGGGACAGTATGCAGGACATGGTTCCTGCCTATCTACAAGGCACAATGGAAGTGCTAAACCGCCATCAAGACCAGATCCGAAATGCCTTTAGTGGGGCTGATCACGAAAACTTTATGCCATTGTTTAAAGAAATGACCCGGCAAAATATGGCATTCTTTGATCAAACGATGCAGGCATTTGCGCGTTCAGGCCCACAAACGACAGACCAACAAGGCCCGAACCCGAACCCTGAGGCCAAAAGTTCATCGACTAAAAGCGATGAACTAACAGACCTTAAGGACCAGCTTGCTGCCCTGAAAGAGAAGGTCGACAAGCTTAGCTAAGCCGATCTCTCTGCACTGAAGGCCCTCCAATATGGGCCATGAGAGAATCGGACGCCTGAATGCCAGTTATCTTATTTGCCGTCTTCATTGACCTGTTAGGCTTTGGCATCATTGTACCCATCCTGCCTTTCCTGACGATGAAATACGGTGGCGACCCTCTGGTCGGAACAGCGCTTATATCTGTATATTCCCTTACCTCTTTCATCATGGGGCCCATATGGGGCCGCTTGTCAGACAGAATTGGCCGCCGCCCCGCGCTGGCACTAACCTTTTTTGGGGCAACACTGGCCTATATTACTCTTGGCTTTGCCGAAAGCTTGTTGATGCTATTTATCGCCCGCGCCATGTCCGGTGCTACAGCCGGCAATATTGGCATTGTCATGGCCTCCATGGCAGATATCTCTGACGAAGCTAACCGAGGCAAGGCCCTAGCAAAAATAGGCGCTGCCTTTGGCCTTGGTTTCGCATTTGGCCCGGGCATTGGCGGTGTGCTTAGTAGCGTGGATGCAAACGGCGAAGTTAACATTCTCTATGCAGGCTTAACCGCAGCAGCCTTATCGTTCACCGCCATGACACTGACAGCTTTTTTTGTTCCAGAAACTGCACCGAACAAACAAGCGCATACAGAGCAAGAAGCCAAAGCTCTGCCTACATGGACAGAACTTTTAAAACAGCCCGGCAACTTCCTATTGCTGTGCATGTTCATTGTGATGGCCACAGGGCAGAGTATCAGCTTTTCCATTACACCCTTCTGGGCAAACAGCATGTTAGGCTGGGATGCAGAGAAAGTTGGCTACCTGATGATGACAGCCGGTATTTTGGTTTTTTTCATGCAAATGTATGCCGTAGGGCCACTTTTTAAAGCCATTGGTGAGGTACGAGCCTTGATAGTAGGTGCCGGTGTGCAAATTTTCGGGTGTCTTTTAGTCATTTTTGGGCCGCCGACGGCTGCCATGGCGATTGTTGCTTTCCCGCTAATTATGAGCGGTGCCACGCTGGCGTTCCCGGCCTTAAACAGTCTTGTCTCGCGACGTAGCTGTAAAAATTCTCAAGGAACTGCGCTCGGGTTAGCTAACGGCTTCTCAGCCCTAGGCCGCATTGCGGGGCCTATAACGGCAGGTACCGCCTTTGCCAGCAGTTTCGCAGCGCCCTTCTACATTGCCATTGGCACCGCCCTGATTCTAGTGGTGTGGGCTTCTGCTGAAATACGTAACAAGCGCCACGCTGCTGCCCTTTAGAGAAAATCACCAAAGAAAGCCGCTGGCAACAAACCTTAGCCACGCTTCAGTAAACTTCACCGTTTAAATGAATATCATCCAGTTAAATGAACGTCATCCAGAGCATTGAGCCATATGCTCCCGCAACCAAGGGCCATAGTCACTGGCCGCACCTGCCATAGCAGCTTTAAAACCGTCCACCACCGCGCCTATCCCTGCACCTGACACCCGCACTGACTGGCTGAATGTGGGGTGGCTCAAAAGTACACTGTCTTTCATGCGCACCAAGGAGAATTGCAATGCTATATTCACAGCGTCTGTCGCAGCCGTTGCCCCCGTTGCCAACTCAAACGACCATACTTTTAGCCCCAAACGACAGCCTGCTTTAATATCTAGCCCCCCTTCGGAAATAATATTGGCCCCTGTTTGAGCCCCAAGGCTGTGGCTAACATACTCACGGATCAGGTCAGAGATATGAGCAGACCAAGAAGCCCCTGCTAATAGGGTGCGCTGGCCATCAGGCAACATCACAGCAATAGATGTTCCATCCAACCCATCAAGCATTTGCGGATTGCTTAGATATATAATCGGGGCATTAACATCAAACTGGCATAATCAGAAGAATACCGAAGCGCATAAATTTCACCCGCCGGGTCATCCCCTCCAAAGGAGATAATTGGCCCACAGCCAGCCACTGCAAGCGCAAGAAAAACAGCGCTTATCCGTAGACAAACACGCAGGGTTTGCAATGTAACAGCCTTTATCATTGGTCTTCCTCCGTGGTGCGTCTGGTCTTCAAATTATATTTCTTTTCTTTATTGCCGAAAATAACTTCTGCTGGGTTTTTCTCAATGCGCCCCATCAAACGCGACAGGCTTTGAGATGTTGAGCGCAAATCAAGGATCATGCGTGACAATTCAGGCAGGCTCCCACTAACAAATTGCGTCACATTTTCTTCGTTGGCTGCCACAAGCCGATCAACCCGCTGGAGTAGCTTTTGAGCATCTTGCATGGCGGTGGTTGCTTCTGCCACCAATTGCTCGGCATCTTGTTCCAGCAGCTTATTGCCAGAGGCCGCAAGTAAAGAAACACTTTCAGCCGCCTGTGATGCTTTGGCAAGCACAGTGCGTGCCTCCGCTACAACTGCCTCAATATCATTGGTGCCACGCGCCAGGTTGGCAGACAGAGTATCAGCATTATGTAGCAAGCTTGTAACAGAGGCGACATTCTCGTCGCTCAATAGGCGCTGCACCTGCACCACCGCCTTAATGGCTTGGTTCAACAGGTTTGGCGCGCCTTCAAACACAGCTTGATACGCCGAAAATTCAGCTTCAATTACGGCGCGTTCCTGCTCGTGAAACGGCAACAGCGGTGCACCACCGGGCGGGCCACCTTTCAATTCAATATACGCCACACCTGTTAGGCCTTGAAATTCAAGCCGGGCTGTGGCCCCTTCTGTTACGGGCACTTCTGCTTTCAGGCGAATCCACACCCGCACTTTTTGCGCGTCATTGGGCGCAAGCGTAATGTCGCGTACATCGCCCACAGGAATACCGGAATAATAAACGACGCTACGCTTATAAAGGCCAGAGACAGTGCCATCGAAATAAATATCATAATCTGTATATTCAGCATCCAAATCTACTTTGGCTATCCAAATAGAAAAACCCACCAACCCTGCAAGGAAAAACAGTACAAAACCGCCAACAAGTATATTTGAAGCCCGTGTTTCCATGCCTTAGTCTTCCCCCGCCTTTATGCCGACAGCCCGTGCTCGCGGACCGCTAAAATATTGCTGCACCCATGGGTGGTCAAATTGGACCACTTCTTCAAGAGGGGCTGTTATTAGTATTTTCTTATCTCCAATGACTGCCACACGGTCGCATACCCGCACCAATGTGTCGAGGTCGTGCGTAACCAGAAACACTGTAATGCCCAAGGTTTTGCATAAGTCCCGCACCAAGCCATCGAAATTTGAGGCGCTAATCGGGTCCAGCCCTGCCGTTGGCTCATCCAAAAATAATATTTTGGGGTCAAGTGCCAAAGCACGCGCTAGCGCCGCCCGTTTGCGCATCCCCCCCGATAGCTCGGACGGAAACTTGCAAGCAGCTTCTGGCGGCAAGCCAGCCATGGTCAGCTTACTAATGGCCAAGTCATCCATAAGGCCATCAGACATGTTGAAATGCTCACGCAGGGGCACTTTAATATTTTGCGCAACTGTTAGGGAAGAAAACAAAGCCCCGTCCTGAAACAAAACCCCCCATTCACGACGCGCTTTTTTAATTTCAGCCGCCTCCAGTATACTTTGGTCACGGCCATTAATCTCTACAAGCCCCGCCTGAGGCTTCCGTAGCCCCACGATTGAGCGCAACAAAACAGACTTGCCAGCGCCAGAGCCCCCAACAACGCCCAATATTTCACCGCGCTTAATTTCAAGGTTCAGGCCAGCATGAACCATGTGGCCATCAAAGGCATTCACAAGGCCCGTGATCTTAATAATTGTCTCATTCTTGGGATGTCCGTCCGGCATGACCTTGTTTCCCCTAAATACCAACAGCTGTGAAAAAGAGGGCAAACAACGCATCCAGCACAATGACAAGGAAGATAGACTGCACGACACTTCGTGTTGTGCGTTCCCCC
Source organism: Kordiimonadaceae bacterium (assembly GCA_016765035.1). Lineage (GTDB taxonomy): Bacteria > Pseudomonadota > Alphaproteobacteria > Sphingomonadales > Kordiimonadaceae > Kordiimonas. Next base: position 15,047 of record JAESQS010000300.1, read on the forward strand.
AGCGAAGCAGCACTGCCTTCAACCCGCAACCCTTGGTAACAGCCACAGGAGGAAATAACAGCGGCAAAAAATGGCGCTTTTATGATGCCAACCATATAATGCTCAAAGGAAACGACATCGCGGAAATATACAATGAAATTGCCCGGTGTAATATCAAGATAAGCCCACGCCATTACCACACCGCCCGCAATCCCGACAATATCCGCAAAAAACGTCAGCAACGGTAAACTAATCATCAGCGCCATAAGGCGCGGCAACACCAACACATCAATTGGGTTCATGCCAATGGTTCGCATGGCATCCACTTCTTCATGAAGCTTCATAGACCCAATCTGGGCAGTA
>JAESQS010000301.1 GCA_016765035.1 Kordiimonadaceae bacterium
CCAAGGTCTTTCCAGTCCCCTACTGGGCCAGCCCCGCCGATTTCTGGGCCGGGCCGCCACTTGCCTGTGGCTACGGCATATGGGGCTAAAATGGAGACTTCCGGCAAGCCCAGTTTGTTGTTTGCACTGACAAGCTGTACGGCGTTGCGGCTGGCTGTGTAGGTAAGATCAATTTCTGCAGCCGTATTATGCAGTTTTGCCCGGTAGTCGGGGTGGGTGCCAGACAATTCATGTTGGTAAATGGCAAGGCGGGGTGCTGCGCTGTCAAAGTGCCAACCGCTGCGTTTTCTACCATTTTTGACAATGATTGTTTTCTCGCCGGGTTGTTTCAATGTTGCGACCATCAGGCTATGGCGTTTGCTGAAGGGGAAGTTAGCTATTAGAAATTGGCTGGTGACCATGGTGCCATTATCAAAGAGAAACTGTTGTTCCCAATATTCACTATAGTCGGTATCAGCATATAGTGCAGGTGCTTCAATGCTGGCGGTGGGGGCTGCCAAATTAGCAGGTGCGCCAAGCCTGTGCCAGCACTGGCCTCAGTGCCTAAAATACCAAAAAATAAAGCGAATACATGGGTGACTTTCAGGGCAAAAGGCCCTGTAGATTCTATCAGCATTCGTTCCCGCCCTAATCCGGAAGCATCCCCCAGAGCCGCCATATTAATGGTCGGGTGTGCCCTGTTATGCATCCTTCCCCCAGAAGGCTTGTATCATGTAGATACTATTTTGCCCACTTTTGTCGAAAATGCGCTGTTTTTCTGGTGTTGGGCAGCTAGTGGCTAGTGGCTCGGTGAATTTATGAAGAAAAAGGACCTTCTCTGAAAAGATTCAAGGGCCTCTGTCAGGAGGGTGGCGGGCAGGTAACGTTTTTGTGAATAGCCGTCAGCCGAAGGGGATAATACCGTTCCTGTCGATTTCAGGGAATATTGCCGTCCCCATTGATTTCAGGATGACTTAGGGGCAAAAGTAGCACATAGTTGATAAACTCAATTTTATGTGGGTACCAACTGGTATTTTAGATTGTTTTCTACAATCTTATCAGGTGGTTAAGGGGTAGGAAGGCTAACCGGGGTGACGAAGGATACTTCAGTGACTGAGGGTAATAGTGGGTATGCCAGTACCGCAGAACTAGCGCTATATGGCGGCGATTTTAACTTAGAAGATCATATTCCTTTTTGGTTTGCCCGCACACAGATGGTTGTGCACCGGGGGGCCGAAACTGATGGGCATCCGGCTTTGTTGGCAATTGCAGATTTAACCCAGCGAGACATACGGGTCGTATCTCTTATTGGTATGAAGGGCACAGTTTCACCTTCAGCTATTGCTGAGGCTTCGAGCATTGATAGGGCGACTGTTGCGCGTGCCCTTGCTGTACTTGTGAAAAAACGGCTAATTGTGTTGTTGCAAAATGCGCAGGATGGGCGCGGGAAGTTTGCGGGGCTTACGGCTTTGGGTGCACAATATTGCGATGTGCTTTATCAGCTCATGGATTCTTATGGCAATTTCCTTGAGGAAAAGCTGGAACCAGATGAAAAAAAACAGCTTTTCAGTCTTCTTAAAAAATTGAGAGATCGCAGTAAAGAAAGCCGTAATTCAATAAAAGTAAAGTAAAGCATCAGCACGGTTGCTGATTTATAAGTTTCTTCGCACGCTCTTAGTCATAGATTGCAGATTGATTTGCGAGGAACTTATGCTTAGTCTATCCGCTTAGAATGGTATTTTTGGCGGAGTTTGCGTGCCTACTGATAAGTTACATATGGCCCAATCAGAGCATTGCGGTGCTCAGGAAACATCTTTGGTTTCTGAGCTTTATCGGCATTATTGGTCTGAATTATGTGCCTATTTGGCGTCGCGCTACGGAAATGGCCCGCCGGAACCAGCAGATATAGCCCAGCAAGCCTTCACACAATTTGTTGCACTAGACGACCCGAAGCGGATTAAAAACCCACGTGCCTATATTTATGCGGCGGCCAGAAATTATGCTGTTGATCAGCTCCGTATCAATCAGCGCAAAGGCACCTATAAATTACAATATGAATATTGCGCACATATGGAGGGGGTGAATGACCTTTCGCCTGAGCGTGTGCTATCGGAAAAACAAAGGTTGGAAATCTTCGCTAAAATTTTGGCCAAAATGCCAGCCAAACGCCGCCGTATGATTATGTTGCAGCGGTTTGAAGGCTTGACCTGCGCCGAAATTGGCCAGCGATTTGGAATGCAGTGTGCTGCTGTGCAAAAGCAAATAAAGCGCGCCTTGATTGAATGTTCTGCTGCTATTGACAAAGCTGCTAGCGAGCGGGGCACCTAAAATGACCTTCACAGAAGATAAATTGGCAAAACCAGCCGTGTCCAATTCTAGTAGCGATGTCATATATGATATTGCCGCTAACTGGGTTGAAAGAACCCGCAGTGGCATACTTTCAGACGAGGATGCGCGTGCGATGGAGATTTGGCTAAGCCAAGATCCACAGCATTTGGCTGCTTTTCGAACTATTGAAAGCACCTCTAATGATTTTGCCGATATGGCAGAGCGGCGTGAGTATGCCTACTTGCTGGGGAAGCCTACTTTTCGAGAAAAAATTGTTTCCTTATTTTCAGCAGGCGCTTTCACGGGAGCAAAGGCTTTTTTAGGAAATCGTCGGCCTACAGTTGGTTTTGCATTGCAAGCTGTTGCCGTTGCCCTTTTCGTGTCGTGGGTGGTTTATGACCCCACCTTACGGGAGGGGAACCCAAGCGTGCCCGAAGGCGAAACTGCCATAGTTCAAGGCCCTCGCCACATAGAGTATAAGACAGATACCGCAGAAATGCGGGAGGTACGCTTAAGTGATGGAAGTGTGGTTACCTTAAGTGGCGATAGCCAAATAGCCGTGACTTTTTCAGACCAACGTCGGCAAGTGGACTTGGTGCAAGGTCAGGCATTCTTTTCAGTCGTGAAAGACAAAAGCCGCCCGTTTTTTGTAGATGCCGGAAACGCAAGCGTACGGGTGGTGGGTACCAAATTTGATGTGCGACGTGGCCCAATTGCTGTGAATATTGCAGTGCTTGAGGGCGTGGTGGAAGTTTTACATCAAAATGATATTGACGGTTTGGTCCGTGATGTGTCCGCGCAGCAGAATGATGTTGTGACCTATACAAAGAAAAGACTGGTTGCCGGGCAGCAGATCACGACGGGGCCAGCGCAGATTCTGGGTACAGTTACTGAGCAAAAAATAACGGCGGATGACGTTGCGACGTGGCGCACGGGCCGCTTCTCTTACTATGGCGCCCCTCTATTGGATGTAATTGCTGATGCGAACCGCTACTATGACGGCGAAATACTTTTGGCCTCTGATGATATCGGTGCCTTGGAGGTTTCCACGTCTTTCACAGCAGCTCAGGTGGACCAAATGTTGAGTTCAATAAGTTTGGCCCTTGCGCTGGATATTGAGCGTCAGCCAAACGGCACAGTGGTATTGAAAAAGGCTCCTTGAGTAACCGAGCAACCCTGTGACGGCACCTCAAACACATCCCTTAGTGTCTCTTTAAAACAATGCCTAACCTATATTGCGTATAGGGTGGTGGTTTTCTCCGTATAAACGGTGGTGTTAGATTGGTGCAGCTCCTATGTTACATTTAATCGGGGCCGATTTCTATGATTACCACTGATTTTAAAATTCTGATATTTTGCGTATTCTCCATATTCGCTCTGCCAATCTGCGGGCAGGATGCGCACGCAAGCACTATTACAGATCAACCTACTGTTCGGCATTTTAATATTAAAATGCAGGCGTTAGGGACTGCTATTCTTAGCTTTTCAGAACAATCTAACATTGTGGTTTCTGTGAAAAAGGCGTTGACGGATGGTAAAATGGCGCCAGCGGTTGTTGGCAAAATGACTGCCGAGCAAGCATTGGCGCGCCTGTTTGAAAATTCTGGCCTTATGTATGTGGTGAACAAGGATGGTAGCACAACCATTCTGAAGGCTAGTCCAGCAAGTGCAAGGGCCTCCTCTTCAGGCAGACAGCAGATGCGCCAAGGCGCGTTTATTGAGGAACCCCGCCAACCCCGTATTGAAGAGATATTGATTACTGCCACCAAGCGTTCTGAAAGAATGCACGATGTGCCTATTGCGATAACAGCATTTAATGCACGGGAGTTGGAAAGCCTTCGCGCTCGTGATTTAGCAGACGTGAGCGCCGCAGTGCCCAATATGTTGATGGTGCCGGCTACAGGCGCTGGGGATGTGAATATTTCCATCCGTGGATTGCGAGGCATTACGGGCCGCAGCAGTGGTGGCGCGGTGGGGGTGTATGTAGACGGTGTTTACCAAGCTAATTTGCAAACTCTCAATGTTGGTGTGGTGGATTTTGAACGTATTGAAGTGTTGAAAGGCCCCCAAGGAACGCTTTTTGGGCGGGATACCATTGGCGGCGCGGTGAATATTACCACCAAAAAACCGGGGACTATACTGAGCGGGAGAATATTGGCCGAATATGGTAATTTCAATAGTCGAAAACTGAATGCCAGCATTGATGTCCCTATCATTGACAATATAGTTTCTGCCCGTTTTACGGCACAGCAGGAGTGGGAAGATGGGTATGTTTTTAACCGGTTTGATGGCTCAAAGCTTGGCTCAAAAGATAGATTTAATGGAAGGGTGCAGCTCTATTACACGCCTAGTGACCAGTGGGATTTTCGTTTAAATTATTCTCATCTGGAAACTGATGATATACCTGCAACAGGGGAACCTCTGAATAACTTTCAGGGTGATACCATACCGTATACAACGACTATAAACGGCAAAGTTTCCCGCAAAGTGAATGGGGAAAGCCTGTCGTTGAGTGCAAATTATGAGTTTATGAGTGGGTATTCTCTAACGTCTATTTCCTCCTTTAATCATACCACTGATCGAGTAACCCAAGATACGGACTTCACCTCTGCGGCCCATCTGTACGAAATATTTTCGGGGCAGGGGAAAGAATATTCTCAGGAGGTGCGGCTGACGTCTCCTGCGCTCGATGACTTTGACTATATGATCGGCGGATATTTTTTTAGAAATGTGAATGATAAGCTTGATGTTTATGAAGTAGATGTTGACCCCTACCTGCAATCGCTTGGTTTTTTGCCGGGGTATCCATTCCCTGAAAACCCTGTGCAAGACGGTCAGGAACGTAATTTTATTACCGAAAGCATTGCTGCGTTTGTTCACGGAAATTACCGTGTAAATGAGGCTCTAAGTTTATTTGGCGGTGTGCGCATAACATCGGATAAAAAGAAAACAGAGTATTCCATCTTTGGGTCTATCTTGCCATTTCTTGGGTTCGAGCCCATTGATAACTTCATCTCGAAGACATCTGACACCCCTGTGTCATGGACCCTTGGCGCACGGTATCATTTCAATGAAGACTTTATGGGCTATGTCACTTTTTCTCGCGGTTACAGAAGCGGCGCTATCAAGGATTATTTTGTAAAAATTGAAGAGGTTAGCTCTGGTACTGGTTTTTTCAGCAAGCCGGAATATGTGACTAATTATGAAGCTGGTTTCAAAGTGATTGGTTTTGACAACGAACTGCAAGCCAATGTGGCTTTTTTCTACATGAGCTATGAAGATATCATAAGTGCCATACAAACCAACGGCAGCTTTACATCTATTCTTGTCAATGCGTCCTCTGCTTGGATTGCTGGGGCAGAGTTAGACTTGAAATACCAAGTTTCGTCTGATTTATTGATGACTGCTTCTGCTGGTTTTTTAAAATCCCGTTATGGAAATTTTATCCCGCTGCCTGATGTAGACTTAACCGGCCAGTCACTGGGCAATTTCCCCCAGTGGACACTGAGCAGTGCGCTTGACTATAGCCTGCCGGTGCAAGGTGGCGGCACCTTTACCGCCCACGGGGACATTGCCTATAAAAGCAGTTATCTTGTCTTGGCCGGGGGGCTGCAGCATATAGATATTGGTAATTATGCGCAGGTGAATGCTTCTTTTGGGTATCTGGCCGCAGATTCTAGATGGAAAATCCTGCTGTGGACCAGAAATTTGTTTGATACAGATGCCCCTGCCATAGGGACAAACTGGAATGCTGGGCAGGGATTTTTAAACGACCATTTTGTCTTAGTTTATGAGCATCAGAGAACGGTTGGTGCCACTATCAGTTTTTCATTTTAGATCGCATCCGTTTTAGTTAGAACCATATCCGTTCTCTCCCCGCAGATTTGTATTGCCGGGATTAATATTCGGTAATTTTAAATATTAATGTCCGTTTCACTCTCCGATTTCGTCTCCTTAAGGTCTCTGCCTTTGGCAGGGAGCTAAACAAAAAATAGCAATGTCCATATGATGTTGCGACTTAGGGAGTAAGTGAATGAGTATTCTTGGTTTAAAGAGGGCGTTATGTAGCGCGGTGTCTTTGGTTGCCGTTTCCTTTTCATGGTCACAGGTGAATGCACAAGAAGCGAACGCTGAAAAATCAGCCGGGGCTGATGCAGCATATGGCCTGGAAGAAATTTTTATTACGGCAACGAAGCGGTCTGAAAGCTTACAGGATGTGCCAATCGCGATTACTGCCTTTGGCGCTACTCAACTTGAAAGGTTGCGCCCTAGCAATTTGATCGATCTGAGTGGCGCTGTCCCGAATATGCTGATGGTGCCAGCCGGGGGTAGTGGGCGAAATTCTGTGTCCATTCGCGGGCTTGGTGGTGGCATTGGCCGCAGCAGTGGTGGCGCTGTGGGCATCTACATCGATGGTGTTTACCAAGGTTTTTCTGAAACTTTGAATGCTATTATGGCTGATATTGAACGGGTTGAAGTTCTTAAAGGGCCACAAGGTACGCTTTTTGGCAGGGATACAATCGGTGGTGCTATTAACATAACCACTAAAAAACCCGGCAATGAATTTTCCGGCCATGCTGCCATTGAATATGGTAATCTCAATCATGTGAAACTAACCGCTGGTATAGACATTCCATTGGTGGAAGATGTTTTGGTTGCTCGCATTTCAGGGCAACGGGAATGGGAAGATGGGTATGTCTTTAACCAGTTTGATGGCCAGACAGATATAGGGGCAAAAGACCAATTCAGTGGTCGGGCGCAATTATATTTTACCCCGAATGACCAATTCTCTGCCCGTCTTACTTTTACACACCTTGAAACAGATGACACACCCTATACGGGCGAGCCTATTAATAACTTTCAGGGCGATACAGTGCCGTATTTCACGAATGTGAACGGGACTTACGCGCGGAAACTCAATGCAGATGCATTATCCCTTACAATGGAGTATGAGGCAAATTCTGGCTATGTCTTCACCTCTATTTCTTCCTACTCCAATTCAAAGGACTTTTCGACACAAGATACGGATTACACCACACAGGCGCATTTGTTTGAAACCTTCCGAGGTAATGGTGATGAATATTCTCAGGAATTGCGCCTAACATCCCCAACCGGTAAAGCATTTGATTTTATTGTTGGTGGGTATTACTTCAAAAATGTGAATGATAAAATCGATGTGTATGACATTGATGAAGCTTCATATTCTGTTTCTCTTGGCTTTCCTGCAGGGTTTCCTTTTCCGCCAACGATTGAGCCGGGGCAGGAACGTGACTTTACTACGAAAACTGTCGCAGCCTTTGCGAATGCAAATTATCATATAAGTGATGAGCTTACTGTGTTTGCGGGCCTTCACCTTACTTCTGAAAAGAAAGAAACCACTTATTCCATCTTTGGGTCTTTCACCCCCTTCATTGGCTTCCCGAACATTGAAGATTTTGTTTCAAAAACGTCGGATAGCCCTTTGTCTTGGACAGTAGGTGCCCGGTATAAACTTACTGAAGACTTTATGGTTTATGGCACAGTTGCCCGTGGTTATCGCAGTGGCGCCATCAAGGATTATTTCGTAACACCGGCTGATATTGCTGCAGAAACTGGCTTTTTTACCAAGCCAGAGTTTGTCACAAACTATGAAGTGGGCTTCAAAGCAGATGCGTTTGATAACCGCTTACAGGCCAACTTTGCTGCATTTTATATGGATTACACTGATATTACCGGTGCGATTGCCTTTTCCATCGCTATTAACTATTACTTTGCCCCGACACTC
>JAESQS010000302.1 GCA_016765035.1 Kordiimonadaceae bacterium
CCTAATGCCGTACCGACGGTCGAGGCCCAAATATTGGTCCACAGCATCGCTAAAGTGTTTTTTGGTAAAATCGGGCCAAAGCGTATCAATGAATAAAAACTCTGAATAAGCGGCCTGCCATAGTAAAAAGTTAGAAAGTCGCTGCTCGCCACTCGTTCGAATGATTAAGTCAGGATCAGGAACATCATGGGTATAAAGCGCGTTATCCATGGCATTTTCACTGATATCGTCTAGTGACAACGTCCCGGCAACAGCCTCACCAGCCAATTTGCGCGCTGCCGCTACAATTTCTTCCCGGCTACCATAGCTCAAAGCAATAATCAGGGTCAGCCGAATGTTTGGAATATCCTGTTTTTCGGCCTCATCAATTTTGCTGATTATCTCAGGAGAAAGCCTGTCACGACAGCCAATAATTTTGACCCGCACGCCTTCTTTTGCCAGTGATTTCATTTCCTTGGACAGATAAATTTTCAAAAGACCCATTAGGTCTTTGACTTCATCTGCCGGCCGGTTCCAATTTTCGCTGGAGAAGGCATAAAGGGTCAAATATTCCACACCCGTATTCACAGCGCCCTTCACTGCCTCACGAACAGCTTCGGCACCCTGCCGGTGCCCCTTGGACCTGTTTAGAAGGCGTTTTTTCGCCCATCGACCGTTGCCATCCATAATGATGGCAAAATGGCGCGGCGGTGGAGGCGTGTGATTTTCCTCAAGAGTAGGTGCCTGACGCGCCATTTCTATACCTGCATTATTTCTTTATCTTTAGTATCAAGCGCAGTATCAATTTGCGCCACGAACTTGTCCGTCAAAGACTGAACTTCATCCGCATACATTTTATGGTCGTCTTCACCGATAGACTTATCTTTTTCCATCTTTTTCAGCTGATCCATACCTGCTTTGCGTACATTACGCACAGAAATGCGGCTTGCTTCCGAGTATTTGGCCGCAATACGGGTCAGTTCACGCCGACGCTCTTCGTTGAGCTCAGGGATGGGGATACGCACCAATTGCCCATCAAGCATTGGGTTCAAACCCAAGCCAGAAGTGCGAATAGCCTTTTCAACAGCCTGTGAATTGGACTTATCCCATACCTGCACTGTCAACATACGGGCTTCGGGCACAGAAACCGTGCCGATTTGATTGAGCGGCATAACAGCGCCGTACACATCCACAGTAATGCTATCCAGTAAGCTGGTTGACGCACGGCCAGTACGCAATCCTGAGAACTCGTGCTTTAGCGAGTCCACAGCACCAGACATGCGACGTTCAATATCATCTAAGTCAATTTCGTCATCACTCATGGTATCTACTCCTCACCCACAATTGTGCAGGTTCCGCCACCTTGCAGCACGTTAACCAGCTCGTTTTCTTTATGAATTGAGAAAACTACAATTGGGATATTGTTTTCCCTACTAAGGGATATTGCAGACGCATCCATCACTTTAAGGTCTTGCCTTAACACATCCATATAACTTAATTTTTCATACCGAACGGCTGTTTTATCAACATTTGGGTCAGCATTATAAATGCCGTCAACCTGCGTGCCTTTTAAGAGGGCATCACAGTTCATTTCAGCCGCACGAAGCGCCGCGGCGGTGTCCGTGGTAAAGAAGGGGTTGCCAGTACCAGCTGCAAAAATAACTACACGGCCTTTTTCTAGGTGGCGAATTGCACGACGGCGAATATAAGGCTCGCTAACAATCGCCATTGGAATAGCTGAAAGAACCCTTGTATCAACGCCTGCTTTTTCCAAAGAATTTTGCAGAGCAAGAGCATTCATTACAGTTGCTAACATGCCCATATAGTCTGCGGTAGACCGGTCTAGGCCCGCTGCTGCGCCTTTAAGACCACGGAATATATTACCGCCACCAACAACAACACAAACTTCGGCGCCAATTTCCTGTGCATTCCTGATTTCACGAGAAACCCGATCCGCAGTTTCTGGGTCAATCCCATAGTCGCCACTGCCCATCAGGGCTTCACCTGATAGCTTTAAAAGGATCCGTTTATACTTAGGCTCAGCCGACATTCTACTTTTCTCCCCTACAGCCACTCAAGGGCTGCTGCACCATATCTGCTATAGATGCATTTAGCTAGGTTGTTTCCTCAAAATTTCCGAACTTTACCATTGGGAACAAACGCTTGAGTTCCCACCAGTCTAAAGCAGGCAAAGAAAAAGCCCAGAGTGTGTGCTCTGGGCTTTCAAAAACAGATATTTTTACAGTCTTAGTTGCCGGCTACAGCAGCAACTTCAGCAGCAAAATCTTCTTCTTTTTTCTCAATGCCATCGCCTACTTCCATACGAACATATGAAACAAGTTCAATTTCCGTACCAGCATCTTTGGCAGCTTTTGCAACTACGTCAGAGATTTTAGTCTCGCCGTCGATTACAAATGTCTGATGAAGAAGAACAATTTCTTCAAGGTATTTACGCATACGGCCAACGATCATTTTCTCAATGATATTTTCTGGCTTGCCAGATTCGCGGGCCTTATCCATTTGAACCTGTTTTTCACGTTCAAGAATTGCCGGGTCTAGATCATCTTCAGAAAGTGACGCTGGGTTTGCAGCCGCAATATGCATTGCAAGCTGTTTACCAAGCGGTGCAAGCACGTCTTCACCAGCAGATGACTTTAGGCCAACGAGAACAGCAATACGACCAAGGCCGTCAACAACAGCACCGTGAATGTAAGAAGCAACAAGGCCCTCTTCCACTTCAAGAGCAACTGCACGGCGGATGTTCATATTCTCACCGATTGTTGAAATATTGGCTGCGAGCGTTTCACCAACAGTTTTTTCTGACCCTGGGTAAGCAACTTTTGCAAGCGCTTCAATGTCAGTTTCGCCAGTTGCAAGTACAACACCAGCGATATCAGAAACAAACGTCTGAAACTGTTCGTTGCGTGCAACAAAATCAGTTTCTGAGTTTACTTCCGCTATAGCAGCTTTCTTACCAGCAGCTTGAACAGCAACAAGACCTTCAGCCGCAACACGGCCAGATTTCTTCGCAGCAGCAGCAAGACCTTTTGTACGAAGCCAATCAACAGCAGCTTCTAGGTCACCTTCAGTTTCCGTCAGTGCCTTTTTACAATCCATCATGCCAGCGCCAGATGTTTCGCGTAGTGATTTAACGAGAGCGGCAGTAATTTGTGCCATTAGATGTCTCCTTAAGAGGCTCAGCTTTATAAGTGAACGACTACTCCGGAAGGTTTTCCTCCCGGAGTAGTGTAAGCATGAGTTTTAAACGTATGAAGTGTGCACTGATTACTCAGCAGCAGGGGCGTCCGCTGCTGCTGTTTCTGGAGCAGCTTCTGTTGCTGCTTCTGCCTTTGGTTCAGCTTTTTTAGCGGCTTTTGGAGCAGCTTTTTTGGCTGTTTTTGGAGCGGCTTTTTTAGCAGCTTTTGGAGCAGCCTTTTTCTCAGCTTTTGGAGCAGCTTCTTCAGTTGCAGCAGCTACAGGCGCTGTTTCTGGTGCAGCTTCTTCAACAACTTCTACAACTGCTTCAGGAGCGGCTTCTTCAATTGCACCAAGGTCAACGCCCTGTGCAGCAAGGTCAGCCTGAATACCATCAATAACAGCATCTGCAATAAGGTTGCAGTAAAGGCGGATAGCGCGTGTTGCATCGTCATTGCCCGGCACAGGATATTCCAAACCATCTGGCTTGGAGTTTGTGTCAATAACACCCACTACTGGGATGCCAAGGCGGCGAGCTTCAGCAATTGCCAATTCGTCACGGTTTGTATCAACCACAACAATAATGTCTGGCAAGCCACCCATGTCCTGAATACCACCAAGAGACAGTTCCAGCTTGTCGCGCTGGCGAGTCATCTGAAGTGTTTCTTTTTTGGTAAGGCCTGTGTGCTCGTTAGTAAGCTTTTCATCAAGCTGCTTCAGGCGTTTGATGGACTGGCTGATTGTCTGCCAGTTAGTCATCATGCCGCCAAGCCAGCGATGGTTTACATAGTATTGGCCGCAACGTTTTGCAGCTTCAGCAATAATTGGGGAAGCCTGACGCTTCGTACCAACGAACAAAACACGACCGCCACCTGATACAACGTCGCGCACAGCTTGCAGCGCCCGTGTAAGGTAAGGAACAGTTTGTGAAAGATCGATGATGTGTATGCCGTTGCGATCGCCGAAGATATACGGCGCCATTTTAGGGTTCCAACGGTGTGTTTGGTGACCTAAGTATACGCCTGCTACCAAGAGCTCGCGCATGTCGACTACTGGCATCGCCATAATAGTATCCTTTTCCGGTTAATCCTCCGTGGGGTTGCGTAGAACCATCATTGGTTCAACACCGGATGGCCACTTGCTAACACAGCAAATAGCCGATCCCCACGTGTGAAGTCGCGTCCATATATGCTTAAAACAACTGGAGAGCAAGCGGTTTTTTGGCTATTTAGGCATTTCAGTTTTAAGGTCGCGGAAGCTGCCCTCTGTTACACCATAGCCTGATGCCTTATCAATGGCGATGGATATGCCGTCTTCCCCCCGCGTAATCGTTGGTAAAGTACGCACTACCGGCGTATTTCTGGCTTGTTCCAGTGCCTCTGCCACACTTGATGCACGCGCCAACTTCATAAGATTTAAGCGCGTTGGAAACATCAGGGGTACTTTATCTTCTTCCCAGTCTGCCAGTAGTATTTGTGGGTTCACCCAACGCAAAGAAATGGCTTCGTTGCCATCATGTTTGGCGGTTTGCCCATTGTGTGCCGCCAGAAAAAAATATGTATCAAACCGGCGCGAGACAGTCTCAGGCGTAACCCAGTGCGCAAAAGGCACCAAACCTTCTGTATTCAACACTCCAGACACGGCCAGCAAGTCTTCCCTAAAATTCTGCGTACCTGCCGGTGGCTCTATTGCGTCTACAGTCAGCATAACGGCTGCTTCCTCGTAAAGCTCCCGCAGGGCAGCCAAACGAAAAGCAAAGTCCGATAACTTTAAGGCACTATTGGTGAGCCCCTCCCATAAGTCAGCGTCACTATCTTCTGCATCGACCTTTCCGCCGGGGAAAACAAAGGCACCGGGGGCAAACTTCATGGTTTTTGCCCGCTCCATCATCAACACTTCCAGCCCAGTATCCCCATCCCGCACAAGCAGAACGGAGGATGCAGGCAACGCAGGAACAATAGTTTTCTTGTCACTTTTTTTGCTGTCAGCGTCTTTAGGGTCAACCACTTTAGATTTCCTCTACAGTCAGCACGCCCATTTCGGCGGCAATAGCCTGCTTCAACTCTGGTGTCACTTTATAGCGCCCTGTCATTCTAAATTCAGCAAACCTGTTGCCGTCTGCCACTGGCAATCGCATGGTAACCTTGCCTTTTCCGCCAGTCTTGCGGTCCAGCGACGCTTTTATGGGTGCAAAGGCACTTGCATCTTCTACTTCAATGAACAGGCCCTTCGACGACTGAGAAGCCACTTGCTCCAGCGATTCCATACTACGGCACGACAGGCCTATACTGTCATCATCATCCCGTTTGCGGATTTGAACAGAAACCACCATAGGCGCGCCCTCTTCCACCAACGCCCGCATCCGGTCAAGGTCATCTTCAAACGCCATCATCTCAAAGGCATCCGTACGGTCAGATAATGTAAGGCGACCAAATTTTCCGCCTCGTTTGGTTATGCCTTCTCTATAGCCGAGAATTGCCCCCGCCATGCGCACAGTCTGCCCGACAAGCCCCGGGCTGGAATAGACGTCACGGGCCGGAATAATGCGCTCGCGCTCCAACACAGTTTCATAGCTATCAAGCGGATGAGCCGAGATATAAAAGCCAACAGCTTTGCGCTCTTCGTCTAGCATTTCTGTATCAGTCCACTGTTTAACAATGGGTAGAACAGGCCTGTCAACGACGGCGGCCATTTCACCGGCAAACAAGCTTACTTGGTCGCTTTCTCGCTCTTTGGCCTCCATTTGCGCCACTCGCATAATCATCTCTGCGGCAGCATAGGCCTGCGCCCTGTCAGGCACCAAACTATCAAAAGCACCGGCTGCGACAAGGCGCTCAATCTGGCGCTTGTTCAACAGCTTGGGGTCAACCCGTTCTGCAAAATCAAAAACATCTGCAAACTTGCCATTTGCTTCACGTTCGGCCACCACAGCCTCCATGGCTTTTTCACCAACGCCCTTAATAGCCCCAAGTGCGTAGCGCACACCCAAGTTGTGACGTGGGTCATCTTCTTCCTTAATATATCCTTCCGGTGCAGCCTCAACAACGAAAGGCACTTTGGAATAGTTGATATCGGGCAGAAGAAGCGGCACGTCCATCCGCTGAAGTTCCATCTTGAAAGCCGCCAGTTTGTCCGTATTACCCATATCCAGCGTCATAATAGCCGCCATAAATTCAACAGGGTAATTCGCTTTCAAATAGGCTGTATGGTAGGCAACCAGTGCATAGGCCGCAGCGTGTGACTTGTTAAAGCCGTAGGATGCAAATTTTGTAACAAGATCAAAGATATAGCTGGCTTTTTCTTCTGGAATGCCGCGCTCCACCGCGCCATCGCAGAAGCGGCCACGCTGCTTATCCATCTCCTCTTTAATCTTCTTACCCATCGCGCGCCGCAAAATATCAGCCTCACCGAGACTATAGCCGGACATCACCTGAGCAATTTGCATCACCTGTTCCTGATAGATGATAACGCCGTAGGTCTCGCCGAGAATGCCCTCAAGGATGGGGTGCGGGTATTCCACCTCAAGCCTGCCGTGTTTGCGGTCCACATAGG
>JAESQS010000303.1 GCA_016765035.1 Kordiimonadaceae bacterium
ACCCGAATGCATAAAGGCGCTGACTTCAGGGCACCCACCGGCACACCCATTATGGCAGCGGGCGATGGTATCATTGAAATGTCCGCACGCAACGGCAGCTACGGCAAGTATATTCGTATCCGCCATAACAGTACCTACAAAACCTCTTATGCGCACTTAAGCCGCTACGGCAAAGGCGTGAAGAAGGGCCGCAGGGTAAAACAAGGACAAATCATCGGCTATTCAGGTTCCACCGGGCGGGTAACAGCCGCGCACCTGCATTATGAAGTGCTGGTAAACGGCAAACAAACCAACCCGATGACATTGAAGCTGCCTTCTGGCAAAACCCTTAAAGGCAAAGAATTGCAGCGTTTTCACCAGCAGACTGAGCAGCTTTCAGCGGACCTGATGCAGGTGCAATTGGTGCACAGCACAAGGTTTGAGCCAGACGAGAAACAAGGAAGCGCAGATTTAGCGGATCGCTAGAGCGTATCCCTATTAAGTATCTTTATGTCGCCGTTTGGCCATGACATAGGCATTTGCATCATCAAGGGCTTTACGAAGCGCAAACTCCCCAACAGGCCGCACCAGATGGTAGACGAGCTTGCCCTCTTTTTCCTCACGGGAATCTTCAGCTTGCGCTTGCTGGTCCAAGAGTAACACACAGGCTGTATAATCGCTTATTTCCTGCGCTTGTTTTATAAGCTCAACGCCTGTTGTATCTCCAAATTTTTCAACTGTTATTAAGATATCAATTAAATCAGACTTTAAGAACCAACGCGCTTCCTGCTCTGTCTCTACCAGATGCAAATTATAGCGTTCCCCAATGCGGTTTGAAATGAAACTAAAGTCCTCCGTTGGGGCAACACATAATACTTTGGCATGGGCTGCTTTAACTGCTTCCAGCCCAGCCTCTCCTGCCAAGCCTGTTTTTTCATGCTCAAGTGGTATGCCATCAACGGAAATAGTTGCGCCCATCGTATCCAGCACAGCCCAACAATGGGCATTCAGGATAGAGAAATCTATTTTCTGCCCAAATGAAAGATAGTTTTGCGACACAATCCGCTCCACCAGCGACGCATTAAAGTAAATTATATCGCGGGAATCTGGGTCTACAAAAGTCACGGATACACCAACAATTGTAATAGCACCACTTTCGCTGTCAATAACGGGCAGCATCAGCCCTTCAACTTCCTTGTGCCTATGCCCATACCAAACGCGGGAAATACGGGAAATACCAATTTTCAGACTGAAGCAGGGCTTTATCAACCCAAGCTGCATTTCCCGCATAGAGCGGGCATGAAGCTCGCCAACAGGTTTGCCAATCATACTTTCTGAAAAAACCAGCGCGCTTTTCTCACCAAGATATTGAAAGACAATTTCGTCATCTTGCAAAGCAAAGATCCAGCCGCTGTCATCAAATTCCGCAAGCTTTTCAGGCGAAAAGGCAGAAAGTGGTGGCAAGCCACCATCTTGCTTGCAACTCAGCCAATATTGATAAAAGTCTACACACAGCTGATGATGCACCGCTCCAACCTGCCTTACCCTAAAATTCTAGCAACATTCGAATGGTAAATTATGCCATTTCATGTTCAAGAATACACGTTACATGTTTAATTTTAGGTAAAACAAGTAAATGCAGGCCGTTATAAAACCCGCCAAAATATTCCCAGAAAGACAAAGCAACAGCAATGGGCACTATCAAGCGGCGTTTACAGCATCTATTTCAGGCTTAAGGATCAGCTCCGCACCCCCTACGTCTATCAAAACATGCCTACCGGGTTTAACGTCTTCCCGAAGGATCAAATCCGCTAGCTTATCCTGTAAATGTTTTTGTATGGTGCGCTTCAGGGGCCGCGCGCCATACACAGGGTCATACCCTGTGTCCGCAAGCCACCGTTTTGCATCATCCGTAAGCGTCAACGTCATTTTTCGCTCTGCCAGTAAATTTTGTAGCCAGGTAATTTGAATATCAACAATGCCGCTCATGTGGGCCCGCTCCAGCCGGTGGAACAATATGATCTCATCCAGACGGTTGATAAATTCGGGCCTAAAGGCCGCTTTCACCGCATCCATCACTTTGCCACGAACATCTTCCACAGGAACACCATCGGGCAAATCCGCAATCAAGTGTGAGCCAAGGTTAGACGTAAGGATAATAAGGCTATTGCTGAAATCGACAGTGCGGCCCTGCCCGTCTGTCAGGCGTCCGTCATCCAGCACTTGTAACAGCACATTAAACACATCTGGGTGCGCTTTTTCAATTTCGTCAAACAGAATCACTTGGTAAGGCTTGCGGCGTACAGCTTCGGTTAAAACGCCCCCTTCTTCATAGCCAACATAGCCGGGCGGCGCGCAATAAGGCGGGCAACAGCGTGCTTTTCCATATACTCTGACATATCGAAGCGCACCAGCGCGCTGTCGTCGTTAAACAAGAAGGCCGCCAGCGCTTTTGTCAGTTCAGTTTTACCAACGCCCGTTGGGCCAAGGAAAAGAAAGCTCCCCAAAGGCCTGTTCGGGTCTTGTAGGCCAGCCCGGGCACGGCGCACACTGTTTGATACCGCCTCCAGCGCTTCGCTTTGTCCAATGACGCGTTTAGCCAGCGCCTCTTCCATACGCAACAGCTTCTGCCTGTCACCTTCCAGCATTTTATCAACGGGGATACCTGTCCATTTAGACACAACAGCAGCGATATCTTGATCTGTCACTTCTTCCCGCAACAGGCTTTCTTTTGTCTGAGTATCCGCTGACACTTGCAAGCGTTGCTCCAACTGCGGGATAACCCCGTGCTGCAACTCACCAGCGCGCGCAAAATCGCCATTACGGTGCGCTTTCTCCAATTCAAGGCGAGCTCGGTCTAATTGCTCGGTTACTTTCTGGCCCCCTGCGAGCTTGTCTTTTTCAACCTGCCAACGGGCGGTTAATTCTGCGGAGCTTTGTTCAAGGTCTGACAATTCCTTTTCCAGCTCAACAAGCCGTTCTTTTGCAAACGCCCCTTTTTCCCGCTTCATGGCTTCACGTTCAATCTTTAGCTGGATAATGCGCCGGTCCAGTTCGTCAATTTCCACAGGTCTGGATTCTGTTTCCATCCGCAAGCGCGACGCTGCTTCATCCATCAGATCAATCGCTTTATCCGGCAAAAACCTGTCGGTGATATAGCGGTGAGACAATTTAGCTGCTGAAACAAGAGCACCATCGGTAATGCGAACACCGTGGTGCAATTCGTATTTTTCTTTCAATCCACGCAGGATAGAAATTGTATCCTCAACAGTAGGTTCGTCTACCAGCACAGGCTGAAAACGGCGCTCTAAGGCAGCGTCTTTTTCCACATATTTTCGGTATTCATTCAGCGTTGTCGCGCCAATACAGTGCAATTCACCCCGTGCAAGAGCAGGCTTTAACAAATTGGAAGCGTCCATTGCACCGTCAGTTTTTCCAGCCCCAACGATGGTATGCATTTCGTCGATAAACAAAATGACATCACCGCCACCATGCGCCACTTCCTGCAACACAGCTTTTAAACGTTCTTCAAACTCGCCGCGATATTTAGCGCCCGCAATCAGCGCGCCCATATCAAGCGACATAATGCGTTTGTCCTGCAAACTGTCTGGCACATCCCTATTGACAATACGCAGCGCCAAGCCTTCGGCAATAGCCGTTTTACCCACGCCGGGTTCACCAATAAGCACAGGGTTATTTTTCGTACGGCGGGACAACACTTGAATGGTCCGGCGAATTTCTTCATCACGGCCGATCACAGGGTCCAGCTTTCCGTCACGAGCGCGCTCTGTCAGATCCTGCGCAAAACGGTTCAACGCATCATACGCATCTTCGGCGCTCGCGCTATCAGCAGTGCGGCCTTTGCGCACACGGTTTATAGCTTTATTAACTCCGTCAGCAGACGCCCCGGCCTTCATTAAAAACTTTCCAGCTTCACATTTAGGTGTCAGCAGAAGCGCCAGAAGCAAGCGTTCGGCAGTAACGAATTTATCACTGGCTTTATCAGCAACTTCTTCTGCCTTAGCAAATAGTTTGGCGGTAAGCGGGTCTAGGTGTAATTGCCCAGCGCCCGCGCCTTCAACTTTGGGCATTTTGTCCAGATATTTTTCGGTTGCAGCAAGCGCTTCTTCAGGGCGCGCGCCAGAGGCCTGCAATAGATTAGATGCCAACCCTTCTTTGTCGTCCAGCAACACTTTTAAAATATGCTCTGGCGTAAACCGCTGATGGCTTTCCCGCACAGCCAAGCCTTGTGCTGACTGTATAAAACCACGGCTACGATCAGTGAAACGCTCAATATTCATGTGTATTCCACCCCATGTCATGTGTCTGTTCTTCTTATGAAGCAACAGCTTACCATTAGTTTCTTTGCAACGCCCCAAATGGGCACACTGCTATAAATAATGTGGGTATTAACTGACTGGACGCAAGGTGTGATTCCAAAATACAGCACTTAATGCTACAAAAAGCATCTTTAGCGTGTGTTATGCAATATACCTTCATTCTTCAGTTCGCGGCCAATAAAGCGTAGCCAAAGCAACTCTAAATCTAAAATACATGATTAATTACATATAGTTTTAGAGAATTTCACTCTCGTTCCCAACCGCTAAATTTTGGCTTATTGTGCTCAAAAAAACATGATATTCAAAATTAAAAGCCCATTAACCACAATTATAGGTTACACTAGGTTAAATCTACTCGCAGCATTGACGCCCGTAAAAACATTGAAACTCTAATTCAATGATCGAAGATTATAAGACACGAGAACCCCTGAAGGATTCATCGTGAGGAGCCAAAATATATGTTTCTTTCGTTGCTCTGCTTTTCTGCAACAATATCAATACAGCGTGCATTTATTGGGGTTTATTTAAACAATAGTACGGCAGGGCACAGCCAAAAAAAACAAGGGCAGCAACTCTTGCATTATGCTTTGGCATGGTCGCTGTTTATTGCATTGGTGTGTTTCATCCCGCAAGAAGCTCACGCAGGCCCAAGGGGGCATAAAGCAGAGTTAAAAACTATCACCATTGGGTATGTCAATATTCCGCCTTATGCCTACTCCAAAAATGGAAAGCCTGCCGGTGTCATTAATGACTTAACTCAACAGATCATGGAACGGCTTCCCTACAAATACACCCTTAAACAATATCCAGTGAAACGGCTGTTTCAATTATTAAAGACAGGGAAAGTGCATGTTTGGTTGCGCGGCTCTACACCAACAATCGCCGATCCCGGCAGCCACCGTGGGGAATTGTCTATCCTACAGGCAAAAGTAACGATCTATAGTTCAGCTCCTTTTACTGCCCCTCCTTGGCAAGACATTACAGGCCCTGTCATTTACGTCCAAGGGTATACCTACCAAGGTTTGCGCCGCAAATTGGAAGAAACACGCCCTGATATTACATTCATTGGGTCGCCAACCCATTTGTCTGGCTTTAAAATGCTTCAAGCGGGGCGGGCAAAATATATGTTAAATTATGCATTGCCGGCAGGAGAGGCTATTCGGAAGTTGGCCATGACGAATATTCATTCAGTGCATATCTCTGATGTTCCAGTCAATTTTTACGTGTCCAAAAAAGCGCCTAATGCCAAATTTCTTTTACAGGAATTGGAAACTGCCTATCTGGCACTACCGGCGCAAGCGTCAGGGGAATAAACCAGCCCCAACAAAAAAGCGGCCCCTATGGAGCCGCTTTTTATTAATACCGTTAGTAGCTAGAAACTTATGCTGCGGCTTCACCGTCACTGTCAGCTTCTGCCTTTGTTTTCCGCGCCCGACGCACCTTTGGTTTTGATGCTTTTTTGTCAGCCGTGTCTGCGGCAATGTCTGGCGCAGCTTCCGTTGAAGTATCTGACGCAGCATCCCTTTTGGGTGCCGCGCGGCGGCGCACTGGCGCACGGCGTTTAGGGGTCTCGTTTGTACCCGCTTTGGCATCAGCAGCGCCAAGGTCAAGCTCAGGATGAACTTCCGTTGGCTGCTCTAACGTAGCGGGGTCAACCGCTGGTGTATCAACATTTTCTATAGGTTCACTGGCTTCAGCAACAGCTACTTGCTGACCAGCCTGCTGGCCATTTTGTTGATTTTGATCCCGGTTTTGATTGCGATCTTGGTCCCTGTCGCGGCGATTTCTACCACGGCGGTTATTGTCCTGCTGACCATCTTCACTCTGCTGTGCATTCTGGTCGCGGCCATTTTGGTCGCGGTTATTCTGATCACGATTATTTTGATCGTGGTTATTCTGGTCGCGATTATTTTGGTCACGGCTATTTTGGTCTTTGCCGTTCTGGTCGCGGGAATTGGAATTGACCTGCAATTCGTTAACCACTCGCTGGTAATGGTCTGCAAACTGGAAAAAATACTCAGCATTCACTGGCTCACCAGCTTGTAATGCATCACGCGCCTGCGTTTTATATTTTTCCAACAATTGCTTGGGATTACCACGGGACCGGTTATCTGAACGGTTATTACCGCTGCCGCCGCCACCACTATTATTTCTGCCGCCACCTTTGCGAGGCGCGGTACGAGAACGCTGCTTACGCGCGTTTTGAGCCTGTTTCATACGAGATTGTTACCAACAGTATTTGAAATTTTCAATAAGGCAGAATTTTCTGCCAGCTCTCCGAATTCGATATTCGATTATGTTCGGGTGTGTCCTTGGGGCCACCTACTAACGGGCCAACATCAACGACATATGCACAGTAGCGCTTATCCTTCGCCTTTCCAAGCATCAATTTTAATCAAGGGTGTTTTTTGCACTGACCACGCGCTCAACACCTGATAAATCCTTATATACTTCAATGGCTTCCAACCCTTTGCATCGAAAAATAGATGCAACATCTTCTGCTTGGTGAATACCAACTTCCACTGCCAGCAAGCCAGAATCAGCTAAATAGGCGCCTGCTTTGTCCGCAATAACGCGGTAGGGCATCAGCCCATCAGCGCCTCCTTCCAACGCAGATAACGGTTCATAGCCCCTCACATCAAGCATTAGAGCATTAATATCGCCAGAAGGAATGTACGGCGGATTCGAAACTATTATAGAAAAACCCGCAGCAGGCCGCTCAACATGCTCAAACCAGTCACTTTTTATAAAAGTTGCTCTATCTGACAAGCCAGTAGTCGCCGCGTTTTCGCGCGCAACCTCTAAGGCACCAACGGAAATATCAACGCCAATGCCTTTCGCCGCCCTCATCTCGGACAGTAAGCTTAGCAAAATGCAGCCGCTTCCCGTACCAAGGTCCAACAGCATATCGTCGCCGTTATTAGGAGAGCGCTTAAGCACAGCCTCAACCAATGTTTCAGTATCCGGCCGTGGAATAAGTGTATGTTTATTCACTTTTAAATCCAGCGTCCAAAAAGGCTGTTCCCCAATAATATAAGCAACAGGTTCATGGGTTGCTCGGCGGGCGATTGCTGCCTCAAACTGCTGGCTCTCTGTCTCTGTTAAGGGTCGGTCTATAGTGAAAAGCCCCGCCCTGTCACAGCCCACTATGTGCGCCAATAGAAATTCCGCATCCAGCTTTGCAGTAATATTTCCTGTTGCAGTAAGGGTTTCACTTGCCGCGCGCACTAAGGCCAACATTGATTGGCTGGCGCTCAAATACCTTCTTCCATGGCAGAAAGGTTTTCAGCTTGGTCTTCTTCAATCAGAGCGCCTACAACATCAGCAAGGCCATCCCCCGCCAATATCTGGTCAAGCTTATGAAGCGTCAGGCCAATTCTGTGGTCAGTTACCCGCCCTTGCGGGAAATTATACGTACGAATACGCTCTGACCTGTCACCAGAACCAACCTGCGATTTTCGGTTTTCTGAGCGTTCATCTGCCAATTTCTGCCGTTCAAGATCATACAGCCGTGCCATCATAATCTTCATGGCTTTATCTCGGTTTTTATGCTGCGATTTTTCGCTTTGCACCACGATAATACCGGTAGGCAAGTGGGTGATGCGCACGGCAGAATCTGTCGTATTCACATGCTGACCACCAGAGCCAGAAGCCCGCATGGTATCAATGCGCAAATCGCCGGGCTTAATGTCCACATCAACTTCTTCTGCCTCAGGCAGCACAGCCACAGTAGACGCACTTGTATGAATGCGCCCACTAGATTCAGTTGTTGGCACCCGCTGCACCCGGTGCACACCGGATTCAA
>JAESQS010000304.1 GCA_016765035.1 Kordiimonadaceae bacterium
AGGCTGGGTTTATCAGGCTAAAAATTGGGTGGCTTTAAGGAGCCATGCGTTTCGCGTGTGGCTGATATCATAAAAAGGCATCTTGATAGTGTAAAATGCTCTTAATAACTGTACTCAGTGAGTGTAATTACGCATCCGTTTGTCGGATAATTGCGTAAAGAAAACAAGGGAGTATCAGCTATGAACGCGCCACCTCTTCCTCAATCACTAGCCAGCCTAAAGCCAATCCCTATTGTCAAAGGCTTGCCTATATTTGGGCATACCTTTGCATTGCTGAAAGATTCGCATGGGTGGGGTACACGCATGAATGAGAAGTACGGTGATATTTTTCGCTACAGCGCATTTTTTCAGGATTGGGTTGGCCTTGCGGGCCCGGAAGCCGCAGAATTTTTGGCTCTGGATAAAGATAACTGCTTATCCGCGGAACACGCCTACAGACCTTTTTTCGGTCATCTAGCTGTCACCAGTGTTTTGCTGATGGATTTTGAGGAGCACAGAAAGCACCGGCAGGCGCTTAACCCATCCTTTAAAAGTGCTGTTATGAAGACCTATTTGGAGCAGATGCATCGCATTTTTTCTAAAAGTCTTCCGCAACTGGCGATAGATGGTACCTTCCTATTTTATCCTGCAATAAAACAATTAACATTGGATGTAGCAACCAGCACCTTTTTGGGAATTGATGACCATAAGGAATGTGCCCCAATCAATAAGGCACTAACCGATTTATTCGATTCCGCGCTGGCTATTGTACGTTTGCCACTCCCAGGAACAAAACTTCGTAAGGGCCTGAAAGCAAAAGAGTATCTTGTGGATATGTTGCGTAGCCAGATCCCTGAAAGGAAGGCTCGTGACGGGCAGGATCTATTTACTCGTCTGTGCCAATCGGAAGGCGCTGATGGAAATGGGTTTTCAGACGATGATATCATTGGCCACTTGCTAAGTTTTTGGCTTGCAGGGCATGACACACTAGCGAGTTCCTTGACGACGCTTGTCTATTTGCTGGGGAAAAACCCCGAATGGCAGCAAAAATTGCGTAATGAAATTATGGCTTTGAAAGTAGAACAGGGGCAGCCCAGCATTGATGATTTGAAGGAATTAGAGCTATGTGATTACGCTTTCAAAGAAACGTTGAGGCATGTTTCACCCGCGGCTCATACACCACGCCGAGCGCTAAAAGATATTGCTTATAATGGGTATGTTATTCCTAAAGGTACGATTGTCTCAGTCGGCTTACGGCATATCCATGAGGATGAAAAATACTGGCCAGAGCCTAAAAATTTTGATCCGATGCGCTTTGCACCGGAGAATATTCCTGCTGACAGGCACCAATTTGCATGGGCACCATACGGTGGAGGTGCACATAAATGCATAGGCATGATATTCGCACAAATCCAAGCAAAAGTGTTTTTGCTCAATTTGCTGCCAAATTACAGGATCACTATTCCTGAAAATTATGAGTTGGACTTGCAATTAGTGCCTACACCACGGCCAAAGGATGGGCTTCCAGTGACTTTTGTTTCTTTGCAAAAATAATTAGAGAACAGCTTTTAGGCGCCGGCCTGGGTGTCGGCCTGGGAGGCGGACAGGGCGTCGGACTGGGCATTTAGCTAGAAATGTGGTGAGCATAGTATGAAAGGACCGCTGTTTTAGCAGTCCTTGATTTAGATGGAGACTTGATTGTGTGCGCTAGCTATTTACTGTTTAGCAGCATTTTTGCGGCGGGTGGCTTCTACGGCGCGCTTCACGGCACCATAGCCTTCTGCACCTAGCAATATATTCTTGCCAATAATATACCCCGGTGTCCCCGTAAAGCCGATGGCAATGGCAATCTCACGACCATTGGTGATTTGCTTGTCGGTTAGAACATCATCCATATCAGCTTGCATTTTGGTTACGTCTATCCCCACGTCTTCCGCAATTTTGAAAATACGCTCTATGGTTACTTTGCCGGGAGAAGTCATCATTTCGGTGTGGAAGGCAGCAAACTTGCCTTGTTTTTGTGCTGCAATAGCGGCTCGTGCTGATATTTGCGAAAGAGGCAGTTCACCGGGGCGGTCAAGAATTGGGAAATGGCGTGCCACCCAGCGGATGTTGCCATCTTCTTTTACAAGCCGCATCACATCCGCAAAGTGGCGGCGGCAAACGCCGCACTGGTAGTCAAAAAACTCAACTATAGTAACATCGCCTTTGGGGTTGCCTAGCACCCCGGCGTTGCTGTTAGTTTCAAGATAACCACGGTAATTTTCAGCAACATCTAGCATTTGCGTACGTTGATCATCAACGCGGCGGCGCTGCAATTCACGTAAGGCAAGTTCGAGAATTTCAGGATTGGTGAGCAAATAGTCCTGAATGACTTGCTCTATTTTCGCGCGTTCATTATCAGGCACAACGACAGGCGTATGATCGCTGTTTTGTGCAGTTACGGCAGTGGCGTAGGAGAGTATTGATGCCAAGGCTAAGGATAATATTTTATACATTTATACTGCATTCTCTAATGGATGCCGGAGCATCTTCACAAGTGGCACGCTGCAACTGGCAGCGAAGGCCAGCTAATTTGGTTGATTGGAACTGCTAAATTTAAAGCTTGTTGCTCTGCGGCGTTTTTTATTTTGTCGGTTATATCTGTCTACGGCCTCTTTTGAGACAAAGAAAATATCTTGCGCCCGAAGCCATTCAGGTGTGCCGGGGCTAAAACTGTCTAAGGCGCGTCTGGCATGCATCATGGCTTGCGGGGGTACACCAGCAGAGTAAAAGCGCTCTGCTGTGGCAAGGCTCGCTTCAGCATCTTTGCCGTTCCAGCTATAGGCTTTGGCAAGATTAAACCATGCAAAGCTGTTACCTGAATCTTGGCGAGTGGCATTTTTTAAAATCGGTATGGCTTTATCCATCATTGCCGGGTCTTCCAGTGAAACCATGGCTTGCCCTAGGGCTGTGGCAACCAGTGGCTGGTCAGGGGCATGATGAACAGCTTTCTCAAAGATAGGCAGGGCATCTCTTACTTTACCATTTTCAAACAGGATCTGGCCTTTGATTTCGTAAAAATAGGCATTGTCAGGCTCTAGAGCAATAAGCGCATCTGCTTCAGCGAGGGCCAAGTCCCATTCTAGGGCCTTATGGTAAGCATAAACACGGGCATAGCGGGCTGCGGGGCTGGTATCAGATATAGGATAAAGATTGAGCGTACGGGCAGGTGGGTACAAGAAGCCAATGATTTTAGCCTTTAATCGCCTGAATTTTTCATCCAACAGTGGATCTGGTGGTTTGCGGTAATATTTGCTGGTTTTAACAACACCATTTAGCGCCAAAATGCGCTGGCTGTTGAGGGGGTGTGAACGGATGTAGGGGTCTTGGCGAACCTGCGCCATAATTTCCTGATGGCGTATTTTCTCAAAAAATTCAATGTGGCCGATGCCTGATGTGGCCGTTGCTTCAAGGAAGGATGCGCCTGCTTGGTCTGCGGAGCTTTCTTGCACGCGGGTGTAAGCCAAGACTTGGCCCAGAGCCACGCTTTGCCCCGCCATGAATAGGCCAATACCAGCATCAGGGCTGCCTGCAAGAATGGCTGCAGCCCCCAAAACCATGGATAAAATGCTTGTGTTACCGGCTATTTTGCCCACATCGCCAAACCGGGTAAGGTGGCCTCCTGAAATATGGCCTGTTTCGTGGGAAATAACACCGAGAAGCTGGTTCACATTGTCAGATTTTATAATAATGCCAGAGTTTATAAAAATATTCTGCCCGCCGGAGACAAAGGCGTTGAGGGATGTTTCTGCTAGCAGGTACATTTTCACGTCTTTGGGGTTTAGGCCTGCGGCTAAAAATAGCGGATCTGAAATCTCATGGAAAAAAGCTTCAGTTTCTGCATCGCGCAGAATGGACTGCGCAGTGAGCGGTGCTGTAGCAGCAACGGCGGCAAAAAATAGATAAAAAAGGTAAGCACTGACTTTACGCAAAATATTCTCCCAACAGATGTGACACGCTAACTTTTTGGCCGTGAACGGTCAATGAACATTGTCTAACAACTGTGTGAGGGTAGGTGGTAATTGTGATCAAGCTATGGCGAGGCACTTGCCCCGCCATTTTACTATATTGAAAGTATCCAAATTTTTTGGTCTTTAGCCACCAAATTTTTGGCCTTTAGCCACCAATCTTTGGCATTAGCCAAACGTGCGTTGCCACCAGCCTTTGCGGCCTGCAGCACTGCTTTCACCGGCACTTTCCACAATCGTGGCTTTTGGCGCTGGCGCTGATGTTGGCTCAGCTGCTGTTTTTGCAGCAGGCGCATTTTCAGTGGTAGACGCTTGCTTCTTTTGCCGTGTGCTGCGTGGTTTTGCAGGCTTGTCCTCTGCCGGAGTATCCGCAGTTACATCAGCTTTATCCGCTGAGGCTTTTGCGGGGCGACGTTTGCGCTTTGGTTTTTCAGCAGCGGTATCAGCAGGCGCGTCTTCTTTTGATGGCGCGGCCTCAACTTTAGCATCAGCCGTTTTGCTAGACCGGCGACGGCGAGGCTTGGGCTTTTCTTCAGCATCCACGGTGCTTGCACTGTTTTCTGTGCTGTCTGTGTTAGCTGATGTTTCTGGGCTCGCTGCTTTACG
>JAESQS010000305.1 GCA_016765035.1 Kordiimonadaceae bacterium
GCAAGGCTCACTTTCACATATTACCCCTTTTCATAGGCCCTAACAGCCCCCACATACAGGCATATATATTCAAGTAGGGAGTGAAAAATATGATTGGTTACACAACAGTTGGCACAAATGATATCTCAGCAGCAGCCAAATTTTATGATGCTGTTGCCGCAGTTTTAGGTGGTGTACGCGTGATGGAATTTAATGAAAAAGGCGAGCCGGTCACCGAAGGCGGTGCTTTCATTATGTGGGGTAACGGCGAAGGAAAACCGGGGTTTGCCGTCACCAAACCTTTTAACGGTGAAGCTGCAACAGTTGGCAATGGCAACATGATTGGCCTTTCAGCAGGAAACCGCGCCACCGTAGACAAGCTTTATGATGCCGCAATTACGGCTGGTGGTAGCTGTGAAGGTAAACCCGGCATCCGAGGTGACGACAGCAGCGGTTTTTATGCTGCTTATTTCCGTGACCTAGACGGCAATAAGTTGGCTGCCTACTACATGGGCACAGAATAAACACCCGTGCGCTGTTTCAGGTTAAAACACTGCTGCTTTCATCTTAATTAGTACCATATCCGGCCACTCCCCGCTTACTCTCTGGCCCAACCACCCCGCAATATATCCTAGCGGGTGGTTGGGCAGCGGGAGTGGGACGGTGTTGTAACTAACAAGAGATAGGCTCTAGTCCATAGACTTCACAATGCCTTCAACCATTTTCTTCGCGTCTGAAAATAGCATCATGGTGTTGTCTCTAAAGAACAACTCATTCTGCACACCAGCATAACCGCTCGCCATGCCGCGCTTCACAAACAGCACTGTTGCCGCCTTTTCAACATCCAAAATCGGCATACCATAAATGCTGCTGGTTGGATCCGTTTTGGCCGCTGGGTTGGTCACATCATTGGCACCAATCACAAAGGCTACATCAGCACCAGCGAACTCACTGTTGATGTCTTCAAGCTCAAACACATCGTCATAAGAAACGTTGGCTTCAGCAAGCAACACATTCATGTGCCCCGGCATCCGGCCGGCTACTGGGTGAATGGCATATACGACTTTCACGCCAGCTTTTTTCAGCATGTCGCCCATTTCTTTAAGCGCGTGCTGTGCTTGCGCCACTGCCATACCGTACCCAGGCACGATAATAACTTTGCCAGCATTTTTCATAATGAAAGCAGCATCTTCAGCAGAGCCTCGTTTGACTGGGCGCGTTTCTGCGTCAACTCCACCAGCCGCCGCCGCGCCGTCATCAGCACCAAAGCCACCAAGGATCACCGAAATGAAGCCTCGGTTCATGGCTTTACACATGATGTATGAGAGGATGGCACCAGACGACCCTACGAGCGCACCAGTTACAATAAGGGCTGTATTCTGGAGCGTGAAACCAATGCCTGCCGCAGCCCAACCCGAATAACTATTCAGCATGGACACAACCACGGGCATGTCCGCACCGCCAATTGGGATGATCAGCAAGAAGCCAATGACGAAAGCAAGGGCTGTTAATGCCCAAAATACATTGATGCCAGCCACTTCAGCATTTTGGTCCATGGCAAAGAGAGCCATGCCGCCTACAATGCCTATAGCAAGCAGTAAGTTGAGCAAGTGCCGGCCCGGCAACATGATCGGCGAACCAGACATAATGCCCTGCAATTTTAAAAAGGCGATGATGGAGCCTGAAAAAGTAATGGCACCAATAGCAATGCCAAGGGACATCTCTATTTTAGACGCCACAAACATAGGGCCACCCACACCGTCCGTAATACCAAAAGCATCAGGGTTCAGAAAGGCACTACCCGCCACAAACACCGCTGCTAAACCTACCAGACTGTGAAAAGCCGCCACAAGTTGCGGCATGTCTGTCATGGCAATACGTCTGGCTATAACCAAACCAATAAGACCGCCAATGGCAATGGCACCCAATATCCAGTCATAGGATACTATGTTTGGGGTTAACACTGTGGTTACAATGGCAATTGCCATACCGATCATGCCATAAACATTGCCTGTACGGCTGCTTTCAGGACTGGAAAGGCCACGAAGTGCCATAATGAAAAGAACGGCTGAAACCAAATAGGCAACCGCTGTCATATCAACAATAAACTGCTGTGTCATATCAGATGCTCCCTATTTCTTTTTCTTATACATGGCAAGCATACGTGCCGTAACGGCAAACCCACCAAAGATGTTTACAGCAGCCAAGCCAATGGCAATGGCACCAAGAATTTTGGAAATACTGGCGCCGTCTGGGCCAGCGGCTACAAGTGCCCCAACAATAATCACACTGGAAATGGCATTTGTTACAGCCATCAAAGGCGTATGAAGTGCTGGCGTAACCGACCAAACAACATAATAACCAACAAATATAGCCAATAGAAAAATGCTAAATTGCTGGATGAAAGGACTTACTGTGGCAACGGCTGCCACTGTCTGTGCAACGTCGTTCATGTTAACTCTCCCCCTGTAAACGTGGGTGGACAATCGCACCGTCTTTAGTGACCAGAGATTCTGCAATGATTTCATCTTCAAAATCGATAGCAAGGGCTCCATCAGTCACGAGCGGCGTGATATAATGCATCAGATTACGCGCATAAAGCTGCGACGCATCTGCGGCGAGGCGTGAAGGCACATTCTTGTGGCCAACAATTTTGACCCCATGCGCTTCAACAATTTCACCGGGCTTAGAAAGCGCGCAATTGCCGCCTGCTTCAACCGCCAAATCAATGATAACACTGCCGGGTTTCATGGTTTTAAGCATGTCTTCCGAAATGAGTTGAGGCGCTGCCCTGCCGGGAATAAGGGCTGTTGTAATAGCAATGTCCTGCTTGGCAATGGTTTCCGCAATAAGCGTAGCCTGCTTGGCTTTATAGTCATCGCTCATTTCTTTTGCGTAGCCACCTGAAGTTTCAGCGGCGGCTGTTTCCTCGTCTTCCACCATAACAAATGTACCGCCAAGGCTTTCCACTTGTTCTTTGGTCGAAGGCCGCACATCCGTTGCGCTTACAATTGCACCAAGGCGTTTGGCTGTAGCAATGGCCTGTAAGCCTGCAACGCCCACACCCATAATCATCACTTTCGCAGGTGCAATGGTGCCTGCCGCCGTCATCATCATTGGAAAGGCCCTGCCATATTCTGCGGCGGCATCAAGCACAGCTTTATACCCCGCGAGGTTTGACTGCGATGACAGAACATCCATGGATTGCGCGCGGGTAATACGCGGCACAAACTCCATTGCTACCGCCATCAAACCAGCGTCCGCATAATCAGACAGCCGCTTTTTATCGACAAAAGGGTTTAAAATCGCTAGCTGCAATGCGCCTTTTTTTGCCTTGCCTGCATCAGCGCCCTCAAGCCCCTGCACTGAGAAAATAACATCAGCGTCTGCCACAGTTTTTTTGAGATCAGGGGCAATGGTTGCCCCTGCCTCTTCAAAAGCGCTGTCCGCAATGGAAGCGCCAGCGCCAGCGCCAGCTTCAACAGTGATGGTAAAGCCGAGGGCCGTTAATTTTTTAATTGTTTCGGGTGATGCTGCAACACGCTTTTCTGCGTCACGCTGCTCCCGAATAACCGCAAGTCTCATGAGTGTCCTCCAAAAACGGCTAATTTCATAAATAGTTACAGGCTATCGGCGCAGGTTTATTATTTTGCTGGTTCATGTCCCCCATGAGCCGCTAAAAGCCATTCTTTAAAACCTAGAGGATAAGTTGTAGAGAGCAAGAAAATTCCAACAATGGCGGTAAAAAGGTAATAAAAAAATGCATTTACGCTGCTTCACCTCAATACCCATGAAACTTCTTCAAACAATAAAATAGTAAAATAACGAGCTTTTACACTCCAATTCGACAAAAGCTGCGGCTCAAAATTTCATTAACATTTTATCATTTCCATTTTGTTAATAAGTGTCCTGAAATGATACACACTTGTGTAAAAGTGATTCTGTATGTTGGATGTGGCATGGCTGAGAAAAAAGTACTCATTGTAGAAGACGAAGCAACCCAGATGGCACTGCTGGAAGGTGTTGTTGCCCGCGCCGGTTATGTGGTTGAAAAGGCAATGACAGGCCCGGCAGCCGTTAGTCGTTTGCTGGATACTTCCGCTGATAAAATAGATGTGGTGCTGCTCGACCTTATTATGCCAGGTATGAACGGCATCAAAGTATTGGAAAGCGTGCGCCCCTCCCTACCGTCTTTACCCGTTGTCATGCTAACAGCCCATTCCTCTATCAATACTGTGGTGGAAGCCATGCAGGCAGGGGCAAATGACTTTATTGTCAAACCAGCCAGCGCGGAGCGCATACGCACTGCCCTTGAAGCCGCTATGGAAACAAGCTCTTTCGTTGGTGAAATTGCCCCCATGACAGACAGTAGTAAAAGTAGCGGCTTTAGCAGCCTTATTGGCGCTAGCCAAGGTATGCAAGCAGCAACATTGCTCGCGCAAAAAGCCGCGAAAACTAATATCCCCGTTTTAATTGAAGGCGAATCTGGCGTAGGCAAAGAAGTATTTGCCACTGCAATCCACAAAGCCAGCGACAGAGCTGGCAAACCCTTCGTTGCCGTAAACTGTGGTGCTATCCCCGAAAACCTTGTTGAAAGCATTTTATTTGGGCACGAGAAGGGATCGTTCACTGGCGCTACAGAAAGACGGCAAGGAAAGTTTCAGGAAGCCCATGGCGGCACTCTATTCCTTGATGAAGTCGGGGAACTTCCGCTTGATGTGCAAGTGAAATTACTACGCGCCCTTCAGGAAAAAGTAATTGATCCTGTAGGCGGTAAAAATAGCATTCAAGTTGATATCCGTATTATATCCGCCACAAATAGAAACCTGTCAGAACGTGTTGCTGAAGGGGCTTTTCGAGAAGACCTATTCTATCGGCTGAATGTATACCCAATTGTAATTCCGCCCCTGCAAGAAAGAGCCACTGACATCCCGGCCCTGACAGAGCATTTTCTCGACACCATTTCCCATATGGAAGGCTTGCCGCGCAGGCAAATTTCTGGGCCTGCACTGGCAGCTCTGGGCGCTTACCACTGGCCCGGCAACATCCGACAACTCCAGAATGCGCTTTTCAGGGCAGTAACACTTTCTGAGCAAGACATTCTTGGCCCTAACGATTTTCCCCATCTTGGCGATCACCGCCCCCAAGGTGTGGCACTTCAGCCCCCTATAAATGCGCCTGCCAACTTTCCGGGCGCGAGCGCGAGCCATACAAGTGCCATATTGCCCCTAGAGAATGCCGATGGTCATTCCCGCCCCTTGGCAGAAATGGAAAAAGTGATTATTGCAGCAGCTTTGCATAGGTATGACGGTAAAATGGCCGAGGTCGCACGCAGGCTTGGTATTGGGCGCTCAACACTATATAGAAAAGTAACTGAGTATGGGCTTGAGAGCTAAATGCGCTCAGCCAGAGGGAAAGTGCGGGGACTAACATGATTGGTGTTTTTGATTCAGGGTCTGGCGGCCTTACCGTTTTAAGTGCCCTGCGCACCCACCTGCCCGAGCAAGACTTTCTATATTTTGGGGACCATGCAAACGCACCATACGGCCACCGCAGCAATGAGCAAATTGTTGAACTGACCCGGCGCGGCACCGATGCCCTTATGGCCGCAGGCTGCACGCTTGTTGTTCTTGCGTGCAATACGGCGGCGGCTATCGCCCTGCGTACTTTGCAGCAGGACTGGTTGCCAACCGCCTACCCCGGCAACCGTATTCTTGGTGTGCTGGTGCCGATGGTCGAAGCCATAACTGGCGTACCTTGGTCGCAGGAACACCCTAACAATTCCAGCGAAATCACTCAAAATATTACCCTTTTTGCCACACGCAAAACTGTGGAAAGTGGGGCTTTTGCAGAAGAGATTGGCAAGCGAGCCCCGCATTTAACCCTAACGGGCAAAGCCTGCCCCGGCCTTGTAGATGCCATCGAAGGCGGTGCTGGCAAAGGGCCACTTTCTGGGCTTATCGCAGGATTTGTAGAAGAAATAATAAACAGCGCACCAGATGCAGTGGTGCTGGGCTGCACGCATTTTCCGCTGG
This sequence comes from Kordiimonadaceae bacterium, assembly GCA_016765035.1. Lineage (GTDB taxonomy): Bacteria > Pseudomonadota > Alphaproteobacteria > Sphingomonadales > Kordiimonadaceae > Kordiimonas. The sequence continues at coordinate 6,015 of JAESQS010000305.1, forward strand.
TAAAGCAATATTTCGCAGAAGCACTTGGCGACCAAGTAACAATTTATTCCCAGCCAGACATTGTAGCTGCATCACTGGCGGATTATTTATCCCGCCACCCAGAGCTTACAACAAACGGCAAAAGCACTATTCGGCTATTGACCACCGCAGAGCCTAGCGATGTAAAAGCAACAAACCAGTTTCTGCCAAATGGGCTAACCGATTTTGAAAAATATACTGGGTAAATAAAGGAGTAGAATTCAAGGCCCTTTGTAACGAGCCTTGAAAAATTCCTTATTCTGCGGCTTCGGCATCATCCTGCTGGAAATGCGATGGCGCAGGCGCTTGCCCTCCTTCAATAGCATGGAGGTAAACTTCTAAAAGCGCATCTTGCTCTTGCCTGTCGGCTTGGTCATTTTCCGAACAGCAATAACTTTACGCAGGATTTTCACATCAAAGCCAACAGCTTTGGCACCAGCGTAAATCTCTTTGATATCTTCTGCGATACCCTTTTTTTCTTCTTCCAAACGTTCAATACGCTCAATATAGCCGCGTAATTGTTCCCCAGCGATACCGCCTGCTTGCACCATTTATATTCTCCATCGAAGCTATATATTATTTACTAAATTGGCGCGCACTTTAGCGCGCGTCCTCTCGCGGTTCAATCGTTACCTGCAACTTTCTTGGGATCAATGGCTGTTACTATTTGAATAAGTATAAATACCCTCTAGTTTGTCCCTTATGGGAAAAGACAAGTTTTCAATAAGGGACGTGTTTGTCATTGGTGGCGGCATTAATGGTGCTGGCATTGCCCGTGACGCGGCGGGGCGGGGCCTTACAGTCACGCTTGCTGAAAAGGATGACTTAGCAGCCCACACGTCGTCTGCTAGCTCCAAGCTCATTCACGGCGGGTTGCGATATTTGGAAAATTACGAATTCCGTCTTGTTCGCGAATCCCTCAAAGAGCGTGAAACACTGTGGAAAGCAGCGCCCCACCTTATTTCGCCACTCAGATTTATACTGCCACACCATAAAGCCATGCGCCCCGCCTTCATTCTTCGGCTAGGCCTATTTTTGTACGATTATATTGGTGGTAGAGAAATATTACCTCCCACCCGCACCCGTAATCTGCTCACACATGAAAGCGGCGCCCCCCTAAGCGATACCCTAACCAAGGGTTTTGAATATTCCGATTGCTGGGTGGATGACGCCCGCCTCGTATGCATGATCGCAAAAGACGCATCGGAACGCGGCGCCAACATCCTCGTCGGCCATGAAGTTGTTACAGCTAACCGCCGTGATAGCCTTTGGACAATTACGACACAAAGCGCAGATGGTACCTTAACCCAACACCAAGCCCGTACCTTGGTGAATGCTGCTGGCCCATGGGTGGATACTCTTGAAGAAAAAGCATCCCCCGCGCCCAAATCCAAAAAGAAAATCCGTATGGTGAAAGGCAGCCATATTGTCGTGCCAAAACTATATGAAGGCGCGCAGGCTTATACTTTCCAGAATAATGACAACCGGGTGGTTTTTGCTGTTCCTTATGAGGAAAACTATACCTTGATTGGCACTACAGATGTGCCCTTTTCTGACGACCCCAGCGAGGTACAAATCAGCCGGGACGAAGAAAACTATCTGTGCGAAGCCGCTTCACGATACTTTAAAAACCCCATCAGTCTCAAAGACATCATCTGGTCGTATGCCGGTGTTAGACCCCTTGTGGATGATGGTGCCGCAAACGCATCTAAAACCACCCGGGATTATGTTTTAGAACTGGATACACAGGAAAATGCGCCTCTACTGAGCATATATGGCGGTAAAATTACGACTTTCAGGTGCCTATCTGAAGAAGCCCTGCATATGCTGCAACCCCACCTTGGTTTCAGTGTTGGTAACTGGACACGAGATGCTGTTTTGCCGGGCGGTGACATGGGGTTAGAAAATTTCCCCGCTTATGCAGAAAACCTGAGACGAGAATATTCTTGGGTGCCCAGCGACCTACTGGTGCGCTTTGCCAAAGCCTACGGCACAAATAGCCACAAGATACTCAAAGGGCACAGCGCACTCGCTGACTTAGGCCAGCATTTTGGCGCAGGCTTTTATGAAGCCGAACTATGTTATATGTGCGCTGAAGAATGGGTCAGAACAGCCGAAGATGCGCTTTGGCGGCGGTCAAAACGCGGCTTGCATATGAGCAACGATGAACGCGCCTCCGTTGAAAAGTGGTTCAGTAAAAAGGTTTAAATTCTTCCAGGCTTAAAACGCCGCCTTTAGAGTTTATCCGTTTTGTTAGTTACAGATCCACCCACTCCACTACCCTTTATTTTTCGCCACACTTTCATCCATGCGCTTCAATTGCTCTTCTGTCGCGGGTGCTTGGTATTTATTCTTATAGTCAGCATAGAGCATACCGTAAATCCGCTCGCGCGCGTCTTCTTTACCAAGGTCAACACCAGCTTCTGCCGCAGCTTCTTGGTACCAGTTTGAAAAGCAATTTCGGCAAAAGCCGCCATAGCCCATCAAATCAATATTCTGCACATCCTTACGGTTATCTAAGTGCTTTAAAAGCCGGCGAAAGACAGCAGCTTCAATTTTTTCTTCAACACTGTTTTTTTCAGTCGTCATGGTCTTCTCCAGTAAGGAAACATCTAATAATGGCGAACAGAGGCAACATCATCCCTGCGCATACATTCATCTAGTACGTCTGCAAGTAAGGCAGCCCATTCTAGAATTATTTTATCATCCTGCAATAAATCCTGCCGAATTTCGATTGTTGTTTGGGGTAAGCCCCGCTGGGCGCCGTGGCGCTCCATGGTGTAATATAAGTCATTACCCGAATAGGGCTGGTTATCACCAACCTTCAACTCGGTTTCACGCTCAATCATGCCAATCATAGCTTGCGCTAGGCGCGGGTCTTTATGCCACAGAAAACCAATTTCCCAAGGGCGCGCTTCACCATCCATAACCGGCGTAAAACTGTGTAACCCTACAACAAGCGGCACGACACCGGCCTCAATATGCGCTTCTATCAATTCGTCACAGGCGCTATGAAAGGGGTCATAAAAAGCCTTTTTACGAGCGGCAATGGCCGAGGGCGGCAAATCACGGTTCGCTGGAATGATAATTTTATCACTTTCACTTGGCACAAGTGTACGGTGGTCAGGCTCCCGGTTTCCATCCACCACAAGGCGAGAAACCTGCGAGAGCACACCAGCCACTTCCATCATTTCACATATTTTGCGTGTAACCTGCTCGGCCCCAATATCCCACGCGATATGCATTTCAAGCTCTTCATCACTGAGGCCTAAGTTTGCATATCCGTCAGGTACATGGTTGCTAGCGTGCTCGCATAACACCACAACGCCGCCACGTGCTTTCTTATTCAGTATAATGGGATCCAAATTATTCGCTTTCACAATCTTCCCGTAATGAGGGTTTTGTTTCGCCAGCATAAGATGCTAGATGTTTTGCTTGCTGTATAGCAGCACAAAACAAAAAAAAAGCCCCGAAACAAGACCATAAAATAAAATATACTAATTATCCGGAGGCATGAGTGACTTTACAACGAGAGACAAACGGCGACAATAAACGCCGCGAACGCAAAACCCGCATAGTGGCAACGCTTGGCCCTGCTTCAAGCAGCATGGAGCGGATCAGAGAGCTTTTTGAAGCAGGAGTGGATGTATTCCGCCTGAACATGAGCCACGGGGACCATAAGGACAAAGAAGCCCTTATCCATATCATTCGTCAAGTAGAGCGTGATGTTGGCCGCCCCATTGCTATTTTAGCTGATTTACAAGGCCCAAAACTGCGTATTGGTGTTTTTAAAGATGGTGAAATCACCCTGACTGAAGGGGATATTTTCACGCTGGACCTAAGCGAGACACCCGGCACAAAAAAACGTGTTGGTATGCCGCACAAAGAAATTTTTGATGCGCTTGATGTTGGCAGCAATGTGTTGCTCGATGACGGAAAAATTCGGCTTGAAGTGCAAACAGTTAGTAAAACTAAAGCTGATTGCCGTGTTATCGTTGGCGGGGTTCTATCAAACCGCAAAGGCGTTAATATTCCAAACGCTGTGTTGCCGATGGCCGCGCTTACTGA
>JAESQS010000306.1 GCA_016765035.1 Kordiimonadaceae bacterium
AGTTATGGCTGCCCTTCATGAAGTTCAGGCATGTCATGATAAGACAATCAGTGAAAAGGGCGTAGCAGATAATTTTGCGTCTATTTATACGGTTGCCAAAGAAGCAGGGCGCGTTTTTGAGCTTGTTCAAACTCAATTTGAGCAAACCATTGAAGGCATGTCTGGTGAAGTTTTATCTCAAGTAGCGCCAGCCGCTGGTGCAGGCACTGAAGCTGATATTATCGCTGAAGGTGAAATGTTGACTGGTATGGAAGTTGTTATGGATTCCTATGTCGCTCTAGAGCGCAGTCAGGCATTTGCAGAAAATTTTATGAAGGCTGGCAAATAAACTAAAAGCAGTTTTCGTCAGGTGTAATATGCATCACCGGCCCACGCCCCCTATCCAACCACCCCCGCAATGTATCCTTGGGGTTGTTAGATAGGGGGCGTGGGCCGACCTGTTTTTAGCTAAAGCGGATACGCTATAGTATAGATGAAGCTCGTTAGTTTGATAACTCGCGGGCTTCATCTATTAATAAGATAGGGATACCATCCCGAATAGGATAGGCAAGGCCGGCTTTTTCGCTGATAAGTTCTTGCGCTTTTGCATCAAATTTCATGCTTGCCCGGGTGGCAGGGCATACCAGTATTTCAAGCAGTTTTGGGTCTGTTGTATTGGCCATTTTGAATCCAGACAAAGTGAAGTGGGTTTCTGCTACATGGCTATAGACCTTAATTTAGGTGCTGCCCAGTGGTTACCATGCTTAAGAGTGTTTTCAATGTTTTGGCGCGCTCGGCTGTTGTCTCGTCTTCCAGCAAAGCTTGCTTTTCTCCCGTTGTCAGCGGGATGATCATGGAAAGTGTATTGATTAATACCACATCGGGGGCTGCTTTTATGCCGTCATAGTCGGCTGCCAAGCCTCGGGCCTCTAAGTAAGATTGTAATTCCTTCATGAGGGATGCGCGGTCAAACCCGCCCGCTTCAGAGAGGGGCAGAGTATCCGCGCTGAAAGGGTGCCATGTTGCTTTTATTTGGCGGTACGGTGTTGTGACTGCAAGTTCTTCACTCACTTGAAAGCGGCTTATGCCGGTTAGGCGAATTAAGTATCGCCCGTCATCCGTTGCAACAAAGTTTGTGATGCGCCCAGCACCCCCTGTTGCATAGAGAGGCGGTGTACCCTCTACTGTGTCAGTTTTGGGCTGTATCATGCCAATAATACCGTGAGAAGCCCGTGCATCATCGATCATTTTTAAATAACGTGGTTCGAAAATATTCAGGGGCAGATTGCTTTTGGGGAACAGGATAACTTTAGGGAGCGGGAAAACCGGAATAACCGTTGGCAAGTTGGTTGCAACTGTTTCAGTCTCTGGCACACGCATCCCTTTAGCTGAATAAAACGGACGACAAGCGCCGCCGATATTTTAGGGTGAAAGCATCTGTTTGCCCGGCAGCTTCAAAAAGCTTTAATAATTGTTGGCGGGCACCATCTTCATTCCATTCGCGGTCCCGCATGATAATGCCAAGCAGGGCTTCGGCGGCTTTATCCATATCACCAGCCGCTTGGTGGGCAAGGGATAGGTCAAACCGTGCTTGATAGTCTAGAGGGTCAGCTTCTACCGCCTTTTCGAGGTCGGTTACGTCTCCTGCTTCTTCGGCTTGCAAGGCAAGCTCAATTGCAGCATCAAGTTTTTCCAGCCGGTCTTTCAGCTTGGCTTCTGCGGCAGATTTTGCATCGACGGCATCTAAAATTTCTTTGGCTTTGTCTGTTTGGCCTAGTTTGAACGAAGCTTCCGCTGCGCCAATCACGGCCCGTATGTTGCCTTCTTCATGTGCAAGTACCTGCTGGTAGGCCTGCATGGCTTGTTCTAAGTGGCCTGAGGTGACTAGGTCCTCTGCTTGGTCAATGAGGTCCTCCACAGGGTTTTCTGCGGCGCCTGCCCCCCCAGATGCATGGATTACTTTATCAAGGAAGGCCTGAATTTGTGAGGGCGGTACCGCGCCTTGAAAGCCATCAATGGGCTGTCCTTGCCAGAAAGCAATGACCGTTGGCAGGCTTTGCACACGAAGCTGGGTACATATCTGTTGGTTTTCATCGGCATTTACTTTTACCAACGCCACTTTACCGGCGGCATTTGACACGGCGCTTTCCAGTGCTGGCATCATTTGTTTGCACGGCTCACACCAATCAGCCCAGAAATCTACAATGACTGGCCGAACCATAGAGGCTTCAATGACATCTGGTGTGAAACCAGCTGTATCGGTGTCTTTAATAAAGGTTTCTGCCGTTGAATCGTTGGCGCCAATTATTTGATCCATTGATTATACTCTTTATATTTATTCGGTAAATCTACTCAAGAGTGCTTCGTACTCTTTTTCTTCACCGCAACATAGTGTGTCCCTACAGTATGTGCTAGCGGCTATTTCGGAATATTTTATTAACAAATTTGGATTTGTTCGACATCTAAATATACAAGTATTGGTTCCTGAGCGCAGGCCTCTATCAAGGGCTGTAAGTTTGTCAGTTTAAAGGCGGTGTTTCCCCTGCGGCACAAAGATAGAAATCCGCTGAAATCCGCGCAATTGGATGGTTTATAAAAAAAACTGAAAATAACTGTTGCAAAGGGGAAGCTGATGGCTATTATCCCGGCTCGCAGCGCAGGTTTGTGCTGGTTACCCTAACGTGCTGTAACAGGCCGTTTAACGCGCAGTGAGCGGGCGTAGCTCAGGGGTAGAGCATAACCTTGCCAAGGTTAGGGTCGTGAGTTCGAATCTCATCGCCCGCTCCATTTTCTTTCATAGGAAAATATCGAAAAGATTGAAAAAGAGGTTCTCTAAGCCCCTCTTTTTTATTTAAATTGTCCCTAATTTATTTATTTTTACGAAATATTCACCGTCAATTTTGGGTTGGGAGTCTTTTTCAAGAAGACCCCCACTGAAACCCTGCGTGCGCATCGCATACGTCTGGGCTTGTTGCGGGAATAAGCCATTGTTTTATCATTATTTTAAAGATTTTAGCTTTTACAGCCTGACGTTCGAAACGTGGTTTAATTTCATTGTTGTAAAATTGCAACACGTAGTGCACCCAGCGGTGGTAATGATAGCGTTAAAGCAGTAAAATTTAGCATTTTATCAAGTCCACAAGTGATTTAGGTGCAACAAGTTGCATTGTCTCTTCAGCAATTTTCAATATAACTGGGACTCAGTGCTCTAATGAGCAGGGATACTATATATAATGCAACTTTAAAACGGTATTTTTTCTAAATATACACAATAATACACTTATAAGTATATTTTTTCGACCAAAATATTGGCGAATTAGGCATCAGGAACCGTATTTGAAGCCCAAGGGGGATATGAGGTGATGAGGAGTTTTTTCTCGTGAGTAGTGCCCAATTGAAAAGAAAAATATCGCAGGGCAGTATGGTCGACACGTGTGTCGTTACTGACTCAGCAATAACTTTAACAGAGCTTTATCGGCGACACGCGCGCGATCTTCGCTGTTATATTCTTGCAAAGTGGACAGGTGTTGATCATGAGGAGGTTATGCAGGCCGTATTTTTTAAACTTGCGCGTATGCAAGTGCTGCCTGACCTTCCCCACCCAAGAGGGTATCTTTTCCGTGCCGCTGATCATATTGTAATTGATGAAGGCCGAAAGGCGATTGTCAGAAAAAAGTTTTTGGAAACCAAAGTTCATAGCGCTGCTGAAGATCTTTGTGATGAGTTAACGCCGGAGCGTGTGGTCGCGGGTAAATTGCGGTTGGCTTTGGTAACACGCGCGATTAAGAGGCTAGATCCAGAAAGGCAACGACTTTTGATGTTGTACCGTATCGGCGGATTGCCTTATCTGGAGATTGCCAGAATTACAAAAAGGCCATTTTCCACCGTACGACGAGAAATCATCCGTGCGATTCAGGAATTGAATGAAATTGTTAGAACAATGAGTAACGAGACTGAAGATGACCCCTCAGACAGTTGACTGTAAAAAAATAAGGCAGCAAGCAAGTGAGTGGGCCGTTCTTCTGGCTGACTCTGAAGCAGGCTTGGAGCTTCACGGAAAGTTTGAACGCTGGCTCATGGCTGACACCCGTCATGCCGAAGCTTATGCCGATGCCGCTCAGGTTTTTTCCGTTGTGGGCGATATTGATGATCCTGCCCTTTTGAAATTAGCTGACCCGCAATATGCAGGGGATGGCATATTTCACAAAATCTCCCGTTGGATAGTGCTTTCATGGCATTCACTTATCTCTGGTGTGGCTCTGCCTAATATACCCCGTGGTGTTGCAGTGGGTTTGGCCGTTGCGATGGGTGTTATGTCGCTCGTCGGTGTGAGCATGGTTGAATTCTCTAATGTCCGAACATATTCAACCGAGACTGCTGAAATTCTGGAAATACGCCTTGCAGATGGCAGCCAAGTGACCCTAGGCGCCCGGTCGCAAATCGATGTTTTATATAGTGAGGAAGAACGACGGGTCACCTTACTGAATGGCGAAGCATTCTTTGCCGTTGAAAAAGATAAAAGCCGCCCGTTTTTTGTCTTGTCAAATGGCACACAAATTCAGGTCGTCGGCACGAAATTTAACGTGCATAAAGGGCCTGCTGGTTTGCGTGTGGCAGTTGAGGAAGGCATTGTTGAAGTCTCAATACCCCATCAGGAAACACCAGAAGCACGGGTTTCTATTCCTGCCGATGATATGGCCTCATTTGTAAAGCCAGATGTGCAGTCTACTGAAAAAACAGAGGTGGCTTTAGCACCGAAAGCTGTGCTGGCGGCTGGCGAACAGATTATTTCTGACCATGAGGGTGTCTTAAGCGATATCAAAGCCAATGATTCTACGGCGCTTCCAAGTGCTTGGCGGGATGGCCGGTTGATATATTCCAACGCCCGTTTTTCTGAACTTGTGGCTGATATTAACCGTTACTATGAAGGCCATATAGGACTGGGATCGAAAGAAGTGGGTGATATGCGGATTAGTGGTGTTTTTTGGACATCAAAAATCAATGACTTAATTGAGGCGTTGCCCGAGTATCTACCTGTGGAACTACAGAATAAAAGTGATGATTTAATTATAATCATGCTCCGGTCAGACCAAAACCAGAGATACCAGAATCAGGGCCGCTAAAATTTTGAAAAAAGATTGGAAAGCGCAACAAAGTAACGTTGTGTGTAATTTTATTCACAGTATTCTTAAAGCACGGAAACAGTCATTTGAATATTTGCGTGAATGGAAAATATGGTGAATGAGTTTGATAAAATGCCTAGGGGCCTGGGGGAAAGGGATTTGTGCGATATTACATCCCCCAAGGAGATGGCTGACATATTGACAATTGCCGAACCTGACAACCCTACGGCTGATGTTGCGCGTCGAAGGCATCTGGCGGTTAAAGCCAACAATTTTAAAGACGTTGAATTCTGGGATGATGTATCCACCCTTTTGAATGGCAAAAGCGATTCACTGACTCAAAAGGTTAAGTATCAGTATTTCCAATAGGTAAGTTTTTTGAAGAGAAGCGGGGTGCCCGCTGGCAGGCATAGATAAGTGGCTGAATAGAGCGTATTTGCTTTAAATCGGTCCTATATGCCAGCGTCCCCTGCCAACCATCCCCAAGTGGAAACCGGGATGGTTGGCAGGGAAATGGGGCTAAAACTTGTATGTCAGGTCAAAGCCATAGGTGCGCGGCGTACCGAAAACCTGTACAGCCCCCACGCCCGTCAGAGGGACGCCATAAACGACATATTCTTCATCTGTTAGGTTTTTTGCCCATAGCGACAGCCCCAGCGCACCGCTATTGTTGCCAAGGTTAATATCCGCAAGATTAAGCCGTGCATTGAGCAACATGTATGAATCTAAATCCATCGTACCACTCCCAATATAGGCATATTCGTCAGTTACGGTTAGATCAATATGGGCGCTCATTGTTCCAAAAGTGAAGGGCGCGAAAGTATAATCAAGCGTGAAGGACCCTGCATGTTCTGGTGTTTGCACCAGATTAAACTCTTGCAGAGCACCCCCGGCAAGCGGATTGGGTTGCAGGGGCATGGTACCATCCAAATAGGTGTAGTTGATACCAACCACCAAGCCGGGCAAGGGGATCGCTGTAAAGGATACTTCCAAGCCATCCACTTCAACAGTGTTGGCTGCATTGATCGTTTCCGAGATGGTGGGGTTTGTTGGGTCGGAGAAATCAAGCTGCGCCCCGGTGAAATTTGTGCTGAAAACAGCAGCATTCAACCTTGCGCGCCGATCCCAAAATTCTGACTTTAGGCCGATCTCAAATGTCTCAACTTCTTCCTGCCCGTAAGGAATAAAGCTGGCAGAACGGATACTAACGCCACCAGCCCTATAGGCAGTAGAATATTTGGCATATGTAGATAGTTCATCGCTCCAGTGGTAATTGAAGGTGATGAGCGGATCCACATGGTCTGTGTTGAGGGCAAACTCGGAGGCCGTGACGAGGGTTCTGCCGCCGTTTCGTTCATCATCAGTGTACCGAAGGCCAACGGTTAGCTCTAGCCTGTCGTCAAGAATAGGGGGTGTCCAAGTTGCTTACCCGTATATGGCTTGGGAATTAGCCTTTGCATCCGCTGATAAAAGCGGCGCATTTGCCCCAGCAAATAGATTAAACGGCGTAGGCGCAATAGGCGTGAGGGGTGTGCCTGTAATAAAGCCAAACACATCAAGCGAGAACAGGTTTTGTGATGTCTGAGTTGCATCTTCTTCGAAGTGATACAGGCCCGCGGTCCATTCAAACCGATCATAGGTGCCAATCAACTGTAATTCCTGTGAAAACTGGCTCTGATCAAATTCTTCTTCGATGATTACCCCGTTGAAATATAAAGTACCCGCATAATTGTTATGGTTTTCTTCGTCCATTTCCCGGTAGCTGGTCAGTGATTTGACAGTTAGGTGGTCCGATAAAGCCCAATCCAGTGTCAGCGTGTGCATTTCATGTTTGGTTACAGTGGGCTCTAGCGGTGTGATGGGAAAGCGTGTTGTCTCAGCTCTGCCTGTCTCTACACCAACGATCCCGATATTGTCTTGTTGCAGTTGGAAATAAACCTGAGAGGCGACCACTTCGGTGCGTTCATAACTATAATCCAGAGTGAAAATATCGCTTAATTTCCAGTTTAGGCTGACACGGCCACCATCCTTGTTATAGGCGTTATAATCGGCCTGCCCTTCGGCAGTGTTGTTAACCCAACCATCGCGCTCGGAATGGATATAATCAAATTTAAGGCTGATGCCCGAAAATTCCTGTAAGTTTAGAGTAGTGACACTTTTCAGAGCATCATAGTTGCCGTAGCCAATTTTTTGCCGAAAGCCAAATTCACCCGTTGGTTTTGACGAAACCACATTGATTGCACCGCCAGTTGCGTTTCTGCCAAAAAGCGTGCCTTGGGGGCCATGCAAAACTTCAATCCGTGCAGGGTCGGCCAATTCCATGCTCAGGCCCTGTGTGCGACCCAGATAAAAGCCATCCTGATAAATTGCCACGGCAGCTTCACGGGTGATCTGGGTGGCATCGCTGACACCATTACCACGGATCGCAATGATTAATGTAGAAGGCGTGTTGCCAATTGGTTGTGCTTTTAAGGAAGGGATAACCCCTTCACCCAAGGCATCAAGGCTTGATATGCCGTAATTTTCCAACTGTGCGCTGGTCAACACAGACACGGCTATTGGCGTGTCCTGCGCCTTTTTCTCGCGGCGCTCTGCTGTAATGAGTATTTCTTCAAGAACACGAGGTTGACTATCACCTATGCCGCGGCCTGTTTGAACATTATCTTGTGCCAAAGCGTTGTTCTGGCTGATAAAAGCCAAGCTGATTATTGATACTGAACAGAGGTAGTGTGTCCGTCGATTATATCGATTAGGCATGGTGTTTCCCCTTGATAGATAGTTTTTTAGGTTATGGTAAATTGAATGGGTAAGTCGCGCATGGTGTTGGCCATCCATGAGTTATTCCAATTGATCTCGTGGTCTGGCGGGCAGGAAATATGCTGAAACTTTGCTATAATTGCTTCAAGAGCAATGCGGACTTCAAGCCGGGTTAGGGCAGCGCCTGCACAAAAATGTGGTCCGTAGCCAAAAGCAAGGTGTTGTTTGATGTTACTGCGAGACATATCAAATGTATCAGGATCATCAAACATGCGAGGGTCGCGGTTTGCTGATGCATAAAGTAAAAGCATCGTCGCCCCTTCAGGAATTTCCACACCGGAAAGAGTAATGGCCGCTGTTGTTTTTCTAAGAACTGCTGGAGCCGGCGAAATATGCCGCAAAAGCTCTTCGATGAATGAGGATATCCGTTTGGGGTTTTCAATTAACTGGTGCAACAGTTCAGGTTGCCGGGAAAAGCGTATCATGGCATGGGCAAGTAACATGGTTGGCCCTTGGGTGCCTGCAAGACTGACAAGCTCCACGGCATTGCGAATTTCATTGTTGGTTAGCGGTTCACCGTCAATTACGGTCAGGGCAAGGGTGCTGATCAGGTCATTTTCTGGGCTATTATGCCAGTCGTTGATCAGCGGCCCGAAATAGTTTTTTGATTTACGAATGCTCGTTATCTGATCTTGGATATATTGATCAGATGGTATATCCGAGATGTTCCTGTTGGTCATCTCTGGATGGTCTGCCATTTCTTTTGGGGGCGGTTTTTTGTTCTCCAGCCCAATGACCCTATTGATGAAAGTTTCAATGTAGGGACTGGCAAATTCAGCAATAAAATCACACTCTTTTTGTTGGCAGGTTTTTTGGGTCTGAGTGTCTTTAGAGTGGGCTATTTTGTCGACAAGCCGTTCAGCATGGTTATGCATGGCTTGTGCAAGTGCCTTGAGAATACGTTGGTGCCCAACGGCGCTATCAATTTTTCGCCTAAGAGGTGTATGCTCTGGCGGGTCTAGTGTTAAAACAGACAGGGTGCGCTTGCAGTCGTCAGGCATCCATTCAGGCTGGAGAAGGGCTTTCATACCACTGGATGAGAATATTTTAGGCCGCTTACAAATGAATTCAATATCTTTGTATCGGCTGATAGCCCAAATCCCTTTTGGCTCAAGCTGACAAACGGGAAATTCCTCCCGCATAGTTGCATAGCGTGTGTAAGGATCGCCAGTGTTGGCAAATTCATCAATATGAATGCCCGGCCTTGTAGAATTGATGTGGTTTTTCATGGTGAATTGGACCCCCCAAATCAGACTGGTGTTTTAAAGTTTATTTTTCGTCGATAAGGCCCTGTTTCGTCGCGCAATAAACGGCTCCGGTGGTAGTCTGTACATCGAATATTTGTTTTGCTGCGGATATGTGGCGGCTCGCGGAAAATTTGCTAATGCCCAGCATGTCGGCTGCATCTATCAGTTTCATATCGCCAGGACCTATAAGCCGCAAAATTTCAAGGGGCCGCGGGTTTAATATGATTTTTCGGCTTTCGCTTTTCCCAAGAAAAACGTCGGAATATTTCTTTGTGCCGACAAAATCAATTGCCCGCGCAAATGAAATAAGTTTAGCCGTGTTAGATTTAATGAGATTGTGGAAATTGCGGGTGTCGTGGTCTTTGGTAGCAACCGCTAACATGACTTTATTGTTGCCATTTCCGGCACGGATAGGAATAAAGAAAAAATCTTTATAGCCGTAGCTGTCGAGAAGCTTGTACGCTTCTTTGCTGCATTTAATGACTTCAATTTTAAACGGTATGGTCGAAATATGGCCTCTAATGCCCGATAGAAAGATGGGTGTATCATTTTTCTGCGCATATTGCAGTGCTAGGTCATGTTCATAAAAGCCATGCTCAAAATAGACTTCATTCATTTCTTTTGGCATTGTTACGATGGGAATAGGCAATTCTTCTGCGCACCCAAGCCTTGAAAATGAATATTCTGAAAAGCCCATGTGCCGCAGGGATATGCTAATGCATTGGTAAAACTCAAGCTCATTTCTTGCTAGGGAGAGATTCCGAATATATTGGAGTTCATGGTTGGTGAGTGACTCTAATAAGGCGCCTGAATCCAAAGTATTGTTGTATGAATCCAGAATGTTTTCGCAATTTCGGTCGCAATATGCCGCTAAGCTTTCGCCCTGGCTTTCGCCCCGGCTTTCTCCATGCCTTTCCTCTGCCTTTTCTTCTGGCAGGGCCTGGCCGACATTTGGCACAGCGTGCAGTTTTACCACTTTTTTATCAGGATCAGCCAAAGGGTACCTCCTCATGAAAAATCAGCGAGTTCGGGCACAGGGTCAATACAACCACTATACGCGGTATTACAACTTTTCTCAACCATTTAAGGGTTGTATGAACACTACCTATTAATCACTTAAGCATTTAATTCGTTACAATATCGAAACGAAAAACGATCATAATGCCTGACCATGATGCCAAAGCAGCGCATTTCTATTATGCGGATTTCTAGTAGGTGAAAACTCCGCCCCCTTGCAAATATGGAAACGCGTGAAATTGGTGGATTATTCACTTTTCACGAAAAAATAGTGTTTTTACCGTATTTTTATCGCTCTTAGGGGGTGCCCTGAATAATCTCAGAGCATAGAGCGTTTCCTTTATGTTAGGGGCAGGAGGTGTCCTCAACATATTGTAATAGTTAGAGAATTAGCAATTTTAAAATAAACAACCGTAGCCTGCATGTGTGTATTTTAACACGGCTTGCACATATGTAGGGTTGTGCGTTGTTAGGGCCAAATACTGTCAGGGGAAACAAACAATGATTGACCATAAAATATATAAAGGGGCTAAAAAGCTGGGCTTGGTTTCAGCGTTGGCATTAACAGTTTCATGGGCGGCACATGCAGATGTCAAAGCAGCAGATGCCAGAACATTTGAATTTGATGTGGTCAGTATGCCGCTCAATGAAGCATTGATCCAATTTTCAGTACAATCAGAATGGCAATTCCTGTCTTCACAAAAAGTACTGAAAGGCAAAACTGCAAAGGCGGTTTCTGGGTCCATGTCGCGGGAAGAAGCCCTGCATCAATTATTGGGCGGCACCGGGCTTGCCTATGCGGTGGATGGCAAAGGCCAAGTGCGCATCGTGCCCCACAATGCTAAATCAAATGCCCAATCAAATGCCCAATCAAATGCCCGGGGCGGCAAGGCAAAATCGGGGGATATGTCTAAGCGTGCCACCTTTCAGTACGCCAGCGCAGAAGCCATAAACACCATAGGCACAGATGCCACTACAGGCTCTGGGGGTGCAGACGGCGCAGAGGGCAACGACGATGAAAAAGACAAAGGCACTTTTTTCGGAAAATTGAGTGAGGATGACCTTGAAGAAATCGTCATAACAGGCTCACACATCCGCGGCGCACGCTCCGCCTCACCGGTTTTTCTTTATGGCCGTCAAGATATTGAACAAACAGGCGTCTCCACCGTCCCCCAATTTATCCAAACCCTCCCGCAAAATTTTGGGGGCGGCATTTCGGAAAACGGTGGAGCGGGCAATGTTAATGGTGGCTCAGGTATAAATCTGCGTGGCCTTGGCAATGACAGCACCTTGGTTTTACTCAATGGTCGCCGGTTGGCACCTGCCGGGGTGGGTAATTTTGTCGATATTTCTATGATTCCGCTGTCGGCGATTGAACGGATTGAGGTCTTAACCGATGGTGCCTCTGCCATTTATGGCTCTGATGCTGTTGGCGGCGTGGTAAACTTCCGCCTAAGGGATGATATGATGGCGCTGAAACCCGCGTGCGCTACGGCAGTGCGACATCGGGGGATCTAGATGATATTCAGGTGGGTCAAGCCTTTGGCACCACATGGAGTACAGGCCATGCACTGATATCTTATGACTATCAAAGGCGGGATAATCTAGATACCAATGATCGCGCTTTTACTAGGGATCAACCAGATCCCTCTGATATTTTACCTCGACAGGAACGGAACAGCGTTTTCCTAACGGCAGGGCAAAGTCTGAGTGATGGAGTTGAGGTTTTTGGTGATGCCTTTTATTCCAAACGACGCGCTAATATCCGCCAAGTGCTCGGAACGGTTGCTAACGAATTGATTCAAAAAACAGAACAATATGGAGCCTCGCTCGGATTGCAGGCCGCGCTGGGCGCAAACTGGCAATCAGAGTTAGTCGGATCCTTTAGCCAAAATGACCTTTCATCGCTTACAGGTAGTGGTTCTGTAGACTCGACCTCCTCGACCACTTGGTCGTTGGAGGGTAAGGTAGATGGCTCCTTGCTTGTTTTGCCTGGCGGCGATGTGAAACTGGCTGCAGGTGGACAGGTTCGCCGTGAAACATTCAAAGAAGTTCGATCCAGTTTAACAGAGCCCGGTGTTGATGCTGACCGCACTATCTATGCTTTTTTTAGCGAGATATTTGTGCCGCTGGTTGGTAAGGATAATCGGAAGTCCGGCATTGAAAGGCTGGAGCTGACAGTTGCCGGGCGCTATGAAAACTATAACGATTTTGGCTCATCGACCGACAGCAAGCTGGGATTGCTATGGTCTCCAATTGAGGGGGTTAACCTGCGGGGAACTTATGGCACCTCCTTCCGAGCGCCACTATTCAGGGAACTATTTGGGGCCGTAGGTGGTTTTTTCTTACCATTTCCTGATCCCTCTTCTCCCAGTGGAAGTACTCTTGCGGTATTTGGTCAGGGTTCTAACCCAAATCTTCAACCGGAGGCAGCCACCACCTGGACGGCAGGGTTTGACATAGCGCCGCCATCCCTACCAAACCTTAGCATTAGAGCAACATACTTTAATATTAGTTTTAACGATAGAATCAGTACTGCTGGAGCACTCTTTGACGCCCTATCCAATCCAAGATGGGCCTTCCTTGTTGATCGCAGCCCCGACCCTGCATTATTGGCTTTCTTTGAAGCACAACCAGAATCTTTGAATTTCACTGGGGACATACCCTTTACCGAAGCAGGGGCTTTAATTGATGAACGCCTGCGTAATCTGTCAAGTGTGCTGACCAGAGGACTTGACGCTAACCTGTCTTATGCGTTGGGTAGTGACGTGGGCAGTTTTGTTTTTAATCTCGCTAGCACTTATCTATTTGAACAGTCTGAGCAAGTTCTTACAGCGGACATTCCTGTTGATATAGTTGGTACAGTTCGTAACCCCCCCAATTTGAAACTGCGAGGCAGTATTAATTGGTCTTATGAAGGTTTTTCTACCAATCTGGCAGTTAACTATATCGACGGTTTTCGCAATGATCAGGTTTCCCCGGTTGTAAATGTCAGTTCCTGGACCACAGTGGATATGAATATCAATTATAGTATCGGTGACGATTCGAGCAGTAAATGGCTGGATAACACGGTATTTTCCATCAGTGCGCTCAACTTGTTTGACCGGGACCCGCCATTTGCAGCATCCGGCAGCTTTGATCTGGACTTTGACATTGCCAATGCCAACGCGCTGGGCTTGACGATTGCTTTCCAGATTACCAAACAGTGGTGATATCAAAATGATTTTATCTTCTTCTACTCAGGGAATTTATATGGCTATATTTTCTTCTATTCAGGGATATGCTTATGGGCTTGCCCAGCTAATGTTCGGCCAGCGAACCAAAGTATTTTCCATTGTTGCAATACTAATGGTGTCATGTGTGGCATCATCAGCATCTGATGCCACACGTGGCATCACGGCAGATGACTTGCTGACGATTCGCGACATTAAAACCATGACTATATCGCCGGATGGCAACTATGTGGCCTATGAGGTAGTACAGGCTGATAAAAACCGTAATGATTATGATGTTAGCTGGTATGTGGCAGCCACCAAAGCAGGTGTACAGCCAATTATGGCAACTAATGGAGGCGAGGCTGCTCTTAGCATAGGATCTCTAGGCCTGCATGTCGGAGATATTGCTTCGAGTGAAATAGTGTGGTCGCCTGATAGTGAATGGATTTATTTTACCAAAGTACAGCAGGGTGCAGTCCAAATATGGCGCAACCATCGTAGCGGGGATGGTGCAGACCAGATTACCAATAATGCAGCGGATGTTGAAGGCCTTAAATTTTTAAAAAATAAGTCTATGTTATTTTTTGCTGTGGGCAGAAACCGGGCAGATATCAAGGAGAATAACAAAAAGGAAGCTTTACGAGGGTATTTAGTCCAAGAGCCTACTCTTTATAGTGTGCAAGATGGGCCATATTTACCACCCTGCCGGGACGGTCAAAAAAGATGGGTCTGGAATATTAATAAAAACCAAGTTTGCAGTTTAATAGTTTGGGTATTTGATATCAAGGAAGACGTTGAACGTAAAGCAACGGTTGAGGAAACAGAAGCATATTTTGCTGATGTAGATACTTCATTACGTGCTCGTGTTCGACGTGGTAAGCTGAAAGGTCAGGCGAGGCTTATGGAAACGGCATCGTCAGATGGAAAGAATTTAGTCTGGTTCGAAAATGAAGATGCTACGGTTTTTAAAGGTGTTCGACCACCCATGCGGGTAGTAGCGTCTGATGGCAGTAAAAAATTTCGCTGTCCTGTTACTGAGGCTTGCCGGAGTACACAACCAATAAAATTATGGTGGAATATGGACGACACAGAAGTCATATTTCTAGTACGTAACGGATATCGTGATACACTTAACTCTCTTTATGGATGGATACCGGGTCAGGACAATGTACGCACCATCCTTAGCACGGATGACATGTTTTATGATTGTGATTTGGCTAGTACCCATTTGATCTGTGGCCATGAAAGCTGGGTATCACCTAAAAAAATTGTATCGGTTGATCTTGCAACTAGTGAAGTCTCGACCATTATAGATATGAACGTTGAATTTCAGAATTTTAGTTTTACCAGAGTCGAAAAAATTCTTGGGGAAGATGCTTATGGTAACAAAGCTCATGCCCATCTAGTATACCCGAAAGACTATGTAAAAGGGCAACGGTATCCTTTGGTTATTGTTCAGTATCTATCCAGTGGTTTCCTAAGGGGCGGGACTGGTGATGAGCAACCCATTCATGTGTTGGCGCAAAATGGTTTTGCTGTGCTTAGCTTTGATATGCCAAGGCTGGACGGCGATGACGCAAAAGTTGATAATCTGCTAGACCTAAACATACGTGGTGTTAAATATGATGAAATTGATCGTGGTCCCGCAACAGCGCTTGAAAATATGGTTGATATACTGAAAAAAAAAGGCCTGATTGACCCAAAACGCGTGGGCATTACAGGCTTAAGCGCAGGGGCACAAACGCTTACTACTGCCCTGCTTGCTAAAAATTATGCCGCAGCCTCAACAGCAGCCATAGGAGGTCCACCGCCAAGCTTTGAATTGCCTCCCTTTAGCTTTTTCAGGAAGGTTAAAGACCATGTTTTTGGTGGAACACCTTTCAGTGCAACCGGTTTTGATATGCGAGCCAAACATTCTATTGGCTTGAATGCCCACAGAATAGATACACCACTCCTTGTCCAGATCCCGGACCGGGAATACCTTTGGAGCAAACAAAATTACCATGCGTTAAAGGAAGCCAGTAAACCAGTTGAAGCCCATATTTACCCCAATGAATATCATGTAAAATGGCAACCAGCCCACCGCTATATGGTTTATAGCCGTAATATCGACTGGTTTAACTTCTGGTTGCGGGATGTAGAGGATAAAGATTCCACCAAAGCCGAGCAATACAAGCGGTGGAAGGACCTAAGACAAAAACATCATGCTAATTTACAACTACGGTTATCGAAACGATAGAAAAAAATATTCGTTTAGTTAAGGGCGAGTTGGTGAAAATGGGAGTTCTATACTAACGCCACTTTTAATCTGTTTAGTTTCTGCAGATACCTTTCCAAGATTAACCATCATCATTTTCTTTCGTGGGTATGAGAAGGGAAGCACAAAATATCATACAGCCATGACTAACATGGACGTTGGCACCCCATGCTTCCCGAAAGTTAGTTACTTATGGCTTAGTAGGTGTAAAAGGAAGGTCGATACGGAAACCTGATTTAACTTTAGTTTCTACTGATACTTTTCCAAGATTAGTCATAATAGACTCCTATAGAGTTAAGGTTAATGCCAGCTTTTGCTGACAAACAAACAATAGGATGGTGTGAAGCTGTTGGGGCAGTTTATAAACATATTATAATATGGGGAATTTTGGGCAGAAAAAGGGCTGTCACCCTGTTTCGAGTGACTATTGTGTATGATTTTATTTTGTCATTCGCCTTTTGCGAAGCTGGCGTTTACGCCACCTGATCGGCGAATCTAGGAGCACTAATGTTTATTGATAGTTA
>JAESQS010000307.1 GCA_016765035.1 Kordiimonadaceae bacterium
AAATTAACAGCGGCCTTCTGGACCTGAATTACGCCATTGATGCCTTAGACCAGGACGGCTTTATCAAAGTATTAGCAGAACCAAACCTGACAGCGCTTTCCGGCCAGACAGCAAACTTTTTGGCGGGTGGGGAATTCCCTATTCCGATCCCTACAAGGGATGGCATTGCCATTGAATATAGGGAATTTGGTGTGAAGCTCGAGTTCACACCAACGGTTATGAACTCTGGGCGCATTTCGATGCATGTAAAACCAGAAGTGAGTGACCTTTCCACTGCTGGGGCCATTCGTATTTCTGGCATTAGCATTCCATCGATCAGCACCCGACGCGCTGAAACGACAGTAGAGCTCGGCAGCGGGCAATCATTCGCTATTGCAGGCCTTATTCGCAGTAATGTTGTGCAAGACGGCGACAAATACCCGGGCCTTGGTGACATCCCTATATTGGGCGCTTTGTTCCGCTCTGAAAAATTCCGCCGCGAAGAAACCGAGCTGTTGATTGTCGTCACGCCCTACTTGGTTCGCCCTGTGTCCGATAGGCAACTGGTCCTACCAACGGATAATTTTGAAGTGCCAGGGGATGCAGAACGCTTCCTTACAGGAAAACGCTGGGTTCCAACGGGACCGAAAGCAGCAATAAATTCGGACCGAAGAGCTGGTCCATCACTCAAAAACCGCGCTGGTTTCCGGCTAGATTAAAAGGGGTTAATAAAATGAATAAGTTTTTACACCGTTGCAAAATAACTATTTTAGCCCCGTGCCTTTTGGCCCTTGGCGCCTGCTACCATACCAATGTGGCAGAACCTTCACTTAAAGAACCTGTTGCACGAAACAGTGTTCAAATGGTGCGCTTACCTCACGAAATTACCGCGGAGGACGATAGAACCGATAGCCTTTCACGGATGACAATGACAACACTGGCGGGGTTTTTCGCCAGCATTGAAGTTGGGTATGCCGATGTGATCATGCTGGATGGCCCCGACGTGTCAGATGGTCGCATTGCTGCCATAGCAAGCTATGTGAACCAGCAAGGCCTTATCTACGCCGGAACAAGCCCGCTGGGCGCAAAGCCAAAAGCTGGTTCCGTTGTCTTATATGTAGAAAGGTATATTGTAGCTACGCCTACTTGTGGCGAGTGGTTACCGGAACTCAACAACAGTAGCCGTAATAACGACAGCGCCTTCCATGGCTGCGCGAGCACAGCCAACCTTGGCTTAATGATAGCAAACCCGCGGGACCTCATTTCAGGCCAAAACAGCGGCACCTCTACTGCCGCCGCAGTAGGTGCTCTCTATACACCAAAGGCTGCAGCACCCGCCACTGGGGCACCTGAGTTGACCCTATCTGTGGGCGACCTTCAGGCAATGGCCAATGCCCAATCGGCCGCTAAGTAGGGAGGCAAATGTCATGACCAATTTAACAGCAGTACGAAAAGACAGAGAAACTTTTGCAGCCTATGTCTGCGATGATGTTTCGCAACAGCTTTTAAAGCCGATCATTGCGGAGCGTGGCTGGTCATCTGACATGATTTTTCAGGGAGGCATTGTTGCTGCAGTAAGAGCACTTGGCGCCATGCCCTGCCCGGAATTTCTGCTGGTAGATATTTCAGATTGTGATGACCCCCGTGCAGATGTGCAAGCGCTTGCTGATGTTTGCGAAGAAGGCACCGTTGTACTTGCTATTGGAAACACAAACGATATCAGTTTGTACCGGGACTTGCTGAATGCAGGTGTGCATGATTATATCGTAAAACCCTTGTCACCGGACCTGATGCGCGCAACGTGTTTAGCCGCAGAGGAAGCCTTACAAGCCCCTGATGCGGTTGTAGAAGAAATTCCGGCGGGCGACAGCCACACCGTTATTGTATTAGGTGTTAGGGGGGGGCTTGGCGCAAGCGCGCTGGCGGCCAATATAGCTTGGCTGAAAGCCAGCCAAAAACAGTCAACCGCCTTACTTGATCTCGACCTGTACTTTGGTACGTCAGCCATGCAATTTGACCTTGAACCAGGCCGTGGCTTGGCAGATGCTCTAGAAAACCCAAGCAGGGTAGATAGTCTATTTCTTGAACGTGCGGTGGTAAAGCCCAACGAAAACTTAGCCATATTATGCGCTGAGGCAGCCGTGGGTAGTTTGCATCAACCAACAGACGGCGCACACGAGCAACTCATCAATGCTATGGCTGAAAATTATCAAAATGTGATTATTGACCCGCCCCGGCATATGCTTTCTGACCATTCCGATATTTTGGCGGCTGCATCAGATATTATAATGCATACAGATTACTCTCTTTTTTCTGCTCGAGACTGTATTCGCCTGAAAGCTCATATTAAAAAGTGCGCCCCTAACGCGCGCCTCCATCTAGTCGCAAACAAAGCAAGTAACGGTGGCGATGAAGTTGAGGAAAAGGACTTTGAAAACTCCATTGAGCATGGTGTGTGCGTTAAAATACCAGGTGATGAAAAGACTGCGTTATTAGCGGCACAAAACAGCACCATAGTTAGCGAATATAGCCCTAACAGCAAACTGACCGCAGCGTATAAAGGTGCTGCGGCTTTGTTTGGCCCCGCACTGGCAGACACCGAAAGCCGGACACCGTCCTGGCTTGGTAAATTGATTAAAAAATAGAATTATTTTGACACTAGTGAGTGAGCAGACAGCATGAAACCGCAAGCGTTTGGGAAAAAGCGACAAGGAGCTAAGAAAGCCAGCTGTGGCTTTGGGCGTGCAGGCACGTTCGGCGCAAACAGCGCTGGCGAGAACGAACCTTCTAACACCAGCCACTCCACAACCGCAAAAACAAACAATAACCTAGCACCTGCCGACCATATGGCCCCCGCCAATTCTGACGAGGCACAAGCACCTTCAGTCGTGGCTGACACTGCTGAGAGCTGGGTAGACAAAGTGGCCATTCAAGGGGTCGCTGAACTGAAGAATACTTTCACTGCTGACGAATTGCGCATGGTGGACCATTCAGAAGTCAGCAGCAAAATCACCCGCTTGCTTGAGCGCATTATAGCCGAAATTGATGCAGATCTGACACCGCAAGAAGTTACAGATTTAAACACCTATTTGCTGAATGAAACAGAAGTTGAAATTGGCCCCATTGGGGACAATGACCCCGATGAAAGTGACACTGACGAAAAAACAGATACGGCAAAAACCCTATTCTCAGCTAAAGAACGCATCCAGACACTGTTGATGGAGCATATCGATCCGGCTGCTGCCGCCGAGCTGCCTCGCCCTGAACTTGCAGAGCAAGTGGGTGAGGTAGTTGGCGAGCTATTGGTCCAAGAGAAAATAAACTTGAACCTCAAGGAGCAATGGACCCTTGTTTCACTGCTTTTGGACGATATGTTGGGCCTTGGCCCCCTTGAGCCTTTGTTGGCTGACGAATCCATTTCAGACATCATGGTGAATGGCCCTAACCAAGTATATGTTGAGCAAAGTGGCCGATTAAAGCTAACAGACGTGCACTTTCGTGACCGCCAACATTTGATGCATGTAGCCCAGCGCATTGTTACAGCCGTTGGTCGGCGTGTAGACGAAAGCTCGCCTATTTGTGATGCCCGTCTGGAAGATGGTAGCCGGGTGAATGTTATTGCACCGCCCCTTGCCATTGATGGAGCGTCCATTTCCATTCGGAAATTCACCAAAGACAAAATCACTCTAGACAAAATGCTTAACTTTAACAGTATCTCTGCACCCCTTGCAAAACTGTTGAAAATTGCAGGGGCCTGCCGCCTTAACATCCTTATTTCAGGCGGAACAGGCTCAGGTAAAACAACCATGCTGAATGCCCTTTCCCGCATGGTGGATAAAGGCGAACGGGTTGTCACCATTGAGGATGCAGCAGAACTGCAATTGCAGCAGCCCCACGTTGTACGCCTTGAAACCCGCCCACCTAATCTTGAAGGCCAAGGCGAAATTACAATGCGGGATTTGGTAAAAAATGCCCTACGTATGCGGCCAGACCGCATCATTCTTGGTGAAATCAGGGGCGGTGAAGCCATTGATATGCTCCAAGCCATGAACACCGGGCACGATGGCTCCATGGGCACGTTGCACGCCAACCGCCCCCGGGAAGCCCTTACCCGGTTGGAAAATATGGTAAATATGGCAGGGCTACATTTACCTGCAAAAGCTATCCGCGAGCAAATTGCCTCAAGCCTTGATTTAATCGTTCAGGTCCAGCGTATGCGTGATGGCGGCAGGCGCACAACCCATGTGACAGAGGTTGTTGGCATGGAAGGGGACGTGATTACCACCCAAGACCTGTTTTTGTATGAATTTACAGGCGAAGATGAAAACGAAAACCTTATAGGCGAATTTAAATCAACAGGCGTGCGGCCACACTTTTTAGCCAAAGCCGAATATTTTGGATTGTCTAGAGCCCTAATGGAAGCAATGAACGGATAATACAATGCAAGGTGGTAATCTCGAAATTCTTATTTTGGGTACCAGCCTCGCTGGTATCATCATCATCATTACGGTGATGATCCTAATGCGCGCCCTAGATACAGGCCGCAAACAGACCAAGTATAAACTTGACCGCTTTCAGGCACGCTTTGGTACAAACAAACAGCTTAAAAACAGCCAAGCGCGTTCCATCCGCTCCAAAGAGGACCGCTCGGGTCTCTCGGGAAAGCTCGCAGAAATGCTCCCCCGGCAAGAACAAATTGAACGTCGCATCCAAAAAGCCGGCATGGCAACTTCCCTTTCCAAATATGCGACGGCATGTGGGGCAATTGCACTCGGCACTTTAACTATCCTTCTCTTAATGGGAGCGCCCCTAGTTCTAGCAATCCTCATCAGTTTTATCGCTGGGTTAGGGCTCCCACATATAGTTGTTAGTAGACGGATCAAAGCGCGCACTACACTCTTTACCAAACAATTTCCAGAAGCCATTGATTTGATGGTGCGCGGGCTAAAATCTGGTTTGCCAGTAAATGAGTGTATTTCCAATGTTGGGGTGGAATTGCTTGAGCCCACGGGTGTGGAATTTCAAAACATATCTGACGCCATGCGCCTTGGAAAGCAACTTGAAGAAGCCCTATGGGATACAGCTGAACGTCTGGACACGCCTGACTTTAAGTTTTTTGTTATCTCACTTGTGGTACAGCGGGAAACCGGCGGGAACCTAGGTGAAACCCTCGGTAATCTATCCACTATTTTGCGTCAACGGGAATCCATGAAACTCAAAATAAAATCATTGTCCTCAGAAGCAAAAGCAAGTGCCTGGATTGTTGGCGCACTGCCCTTTGTCATGCTGGCCTTCATCATGGCGACAAATTATGATTATGGCATCGTTTTATTCACGCACCCCAAGGCTATTGTCATCGGAATGGGTGGGCTTATATGGATGTCATTAGGGGTGTTCATCATGTCCAAAATGATAACGTTTGAGGTATAGGTAATGGAATCGATCGAGCAAGTTATCGGTATCTCCACAGTAGACTTACTGTCCGCTGTCGCAGGTTTCGTTGCCCTAATTGTAATGTTAGCAGTCTACCAAACAGCACTTATTCGGGACCCCATGAAAGGGCGCATTAAAGACCTTAACGAAAGACGAGAGGCCCTAAAATCCGGTCTTGTCACCACCTCAAAACGCCGTTCGCCCGTTAAGAAGGTCGACAAAGTTGGTATGCTACGCGCTATTGCGGACAAACTTAAGCTATTGCAAAATGAGCAAACCAAGAAAATATCTCATAATTTGATGCAAGCGGGCTATCGCTCAAATGATGCCATTGTCATTTTTCAGATCGCCAAACTAACGCTTCCACTCGTGTTAGGGCTGGTCGGTGTTGTGCTGTTTTATGGCATAGGCGTCATGCCAACCCAAGTTGATATGTATCCAGTATTCTCGGCGGCTTTGGTATTTTTCGGTCTAAAACTGCCAGATATTATGGTGTCCAACACCAAAGCAAAACGTACAGACGCTTTACGGAAAGGCCTGCCAGATGCGCTTGACTTGCTTGTGATTTGCGCAGAAGCCGGGCTGACCCTTGATGGTGCCTTAAACCGTGTTGCCCGCGAACTTGGCCGAGGATACCCAGAACTTGCTGACGAATTTTCCCTTACATCGATTGAACTTGGTTTTTTGCCTGATCGCAGGCAAGCACTGCTAAACCTGTCCGAGCGTGTGGATTTGCCCGCTTTGCGGGGCGTGGTGACAACACTTGTACAAGGTGAACGATATGGTACGCCCCTAGCGACTTCCCTGCGTGTTTTATCGGCTGAATTCAGAAACGAGCGCTTGATGAAAGCCGAAGAGAAAGCCGCGCGCCTGCCCGCCATCCTCACAATGCCACTCATCTTGTTTATTTTGCCCACTCTATTCATTGTACTGCTTGGCCCCGCGGCCTGTAAAATGAGCGATGATTTCCTCAGCAAATAAAAGGCGCGTGCCCAACGTTAAATTGCAATATTGAGCAAGGAAATCCCTTTATCAATACCTATAAAACGCTCTTACAGTCGCCTGAATTAAAGTCGTCCCTCCTTCAGATTCGGATTTCGAATCGGATTCCAACAGGCCGTCACCTGATTTCTTCTGTGCTTCCGGCTGTAGATTACAATTACTTTAAATTGTCTTATTTACGAATTACACACGCTAAATGGCTATTTTCTAACGTTTTTTACAAATGTGCGCAGAGAATCATTGACCCAGCGCTCAAGATTTGGTCTTTTAGATGGTGCGAGAGGACGCGGTTTTGCTGTGTCCACTCCATATTGTGGTCGCGCTCTGCGTGATCACTCTATCCTCGCTGTCGTGACTCGGGCCGGGTTTTTACCCGGCCACTTTTTTGCCTGAAGCACAAATCACACAGCCAACTCACCAGCCTTACTTAGCCAAATCTTGGGGCCAAATCCTGAGCTAAAAGATCAAGTACTGCTGGTATCAGATTCTTCAATTTATGGGTACACGGTACAAGCAAGAAGCCCCAAGCTATCTCAGCACAGCGAAGTGAACAAAATAATTGTGACCATAATCAGGCGTACAGAAATATATAATAATTCCAAATAGGAATACCATGTTGGAACACAGGCAGGCCGCCCTGCGCGCCGCCTGTACTCTGGCCAATGCTCTCGCCAAGCCTAAGCGGCCTTTAAACGCCAATGAGGACACCCCATTTGCAGATACTATGGTTGGCTCGGGGGCCAGGTAGAAATTCAAACCGCGTCTTGTTTGGCGCCTTAGAGTTCCCGCTTGCCCTCACCTGCACAGCCCTTATTATCGAATTTGTAATTTACACTCCCGCACTTTGATCGGATGGTCCAATGAGCTTTCCCCCTACCCTGAAGCAGCTGCGCTATCTTGTAGCCTTGCACAAAAGCAATCATTTTGGCCGCGCGGCGGAGGCGAGCCATGTTACCCAGTCGACCCTGTCCTCAGGCATTCAGGAGCTGGAAAACCTGCTGGGCACACAATTGGTGGAACGCACCAAACGCTCGGTAATGTTCACAGCGCTGGGTGAGGAGATCGTTTTCCGCGCACAGGACATCTTGAACGATATTGACGA
>JAESQS010000308.1 GCA_016765035.1 Kordiimonadaceae bacterium
CCCGCTCGTGCGTTAACAGGTACTTTGCAATGGTCCAGCCCTGCCCTTCAGCACCAATACGGGCGCTTTTTGGCACAACAACATCGTCAAAGAATGTTTCGCAGAAGGGTGAATTCCCTGAAATTAGTTTGATAGGCTTGGTGGTGACACCGGGGCTATCCATATCAAACAAGATAAAACTAACGCCTTTATGCTTGGAAACGTCAAAGTCCGTCCGCACAAGGCAAAAAATCCAGTCGGCTTTATCAGCATAACTGGTCCAAACCTTCTGGCCCGTTACACGATAATTGTCGCCATCATCCAGCGCCTTGGTGGCCAAGCTTGCAAGGTCAGAGCCTGAATTTGGTTCAGAATAGCCCTGACACCAGCGAATGTCGCCGCGTGCGATTGGCGGTAGAAATTCCAGCTTCTGCTCTTCGCTGCCAAATTCCAGCAATGCAGGGCCAAGCATCCAAACGCCAAAGCTTAAAAGTGGCTCACGCGCGCCAATGCGACGCATTTCAGATGCCAGAACTTTTGCTTCGTCTTTTGAAAGGCCACCGCCGCCATATTTCTTGGGCCATACAGGCACTGTCCACCCACGGCCCCCCATACGTTCTAGCCATAAGCGCTGATCTTCAGACTGAAATTCAAAGTTCCGGCCACCCCAGCAAGTATCTGCATCACTTTTCTCAGGTGTACGCATCAGCGGCGGGCAATTTTCCTCCAACCACACGCGGGTTTCCTGCCGGAAAGTTTCAAGTTCAGTCATTTTATAAGGTCTCCATAGTTCATTATGCGGCTCTATCATCTAATGCTTGAAGTCACTATGGACCCTTTGACAAAAATAGGACAGAAAATGCGTTTTGATTTAGAATGTGACATTGTGCGAGATTGGGCTAAGTCAAGGTTATAACTGTAATTTGTTATGAAATACTTACGAGGAGAAGAATGATGGCTGAATTGGGTGTTTTAAAAATTCCCTCTGTCAAAGACCAAGTCTCCAACGAAGAATGGGAGACGCGGGTCAATTTGGCGGCAGGCTATCGCCTCTGCGCCTACTTTGGCTGGGACGACCTTATTTACACGCATCTTTCAGCGCGGGTGCCGGGGGCCGACCATCACTTTCTGATCAACCCCCTCGGGCTTATGTTTGAGGAAATGACAGCTTCAAGCCTTATCAAGGTGGATTTGAACGGCAAACAGCAAATGGAAACGCCTTTCATTCCTAACGCTGCCGGGTTTGTCATCCACAGCACTCTCCACCAAGCCAATGAAGAAGCTAACTGTGTTATCCATTTGCATACAGATTACGGTATTGCAGTCTCCAACCAAAAAGACGGCCTTTTGCAGCTTTGCCAAACATCAGTGCCAGCGCATGTATCGTTAGCCTACCACGATTATGAAGGCTTTGCAGTCAACGACGGAGAGCGAGAACGGCTTGTGGCTGATATAGGCGATGCTCATGCGCTCATATTACGGAACCACGGCACATTGACCCACGGGCCAACCATTGCTCAAGCCTTTGAATTAATGTATTTTTTAGAAAAAGCGTGCAAAATACAAATACTGAGCCAGTCAACGGGCAAAGAACTGCATCTTCCTTCAGCAGAGGCGCTAGAAAATGCGGTTAGGGATGTGCGTGTAGTTGCCGGAGCCAAAGGCGCTGATAATTTTGTCTGGCCTGCGCTTTTGCGTAAACTGGACCGTCAGGACCCTAGTTTCCGCACATAGCAAAAGCCGCCACCCCTAAAAGCCGAATAAAACCGAGTTTAAAACATGAGTATCGTACAAAATATCATTGACAGCCTAGCGATTGAACAGCTTGAGAAATTCCTGTTTAGGGGTCATCCGAACGACTGGCCTTCCAGACATGTCTTTGGCGGCCATGTTGTGGCCCAAGCAATGGCTGCTGCTGACATGACAGTAGGCCCAGAGCAATCCATTCATTCTATCCATTGCTATTTTATGCGCCCCGGCATTGCCGGACAGCCTATTCTCTATGATGTTGACCCCATCCGTGATGGCCGCAGCTTTGCCACAAGGCGAGTACGGGCTGTACAGAATGGGGAGGCTATCTTTGCCATGACAGTCTCTTTCCATGTGGGGGAGGAAGGGGTTTCCCACCAAATAGATATGCCTGATGTGCCCAGCCCTGATGCCCTGGTCGATGGCCAAGAATATTTCGGGCATATTGTGCGTAACGCTGACAAAAAAGCAGATTTGCAAGACCTACTGCCCTTTGAATGGCGAGCCATAGACCCCATGGACCCGGAAGACTTGCAACCCAAAAGCCCAGTTACAGGCCATTGGCTTCGCCTCAGGGAAAAAACCATAGATGACCCTGCCCTGCACGCACGCCTGCTCGGTTATATTTCTGACTTTTCCTTCTTAAGCAGCATCTTGCGCCCTCATGCCTTGGTGCCGCGCTCAGATGCCCTTAAAACCGTTGCCAGTATTGACCATACCATGTGGCTCCACACAAGTGACTTTAGAGTGGATGACTGGATTTATTATAAGACAGAAGGCTATTGGGCCGGGCAAGGCCGTGGACTAGCCAGAGGCGCTTTATATACACAGGAAGGCCGCCTGATTGCCTCTACAGCACAGGAAAGCCTGCTGCGCCTAACCGAAGAAAATAAAGACGCTTTATCCAAAAAAAGCTAGAGCGTTTCCACTTTACTCCGACTTACGCCGCCAAACCACATAGCTGACTTTTACACCGCTCGTAATATTACGGCGCAATGTGGATGCAGCCTCAAGCATATCAAGTGTTTTCAGCACAACTTTTTTGTGGGGTAACTTCTCCATCTCGTCAAGATCTGCCAGTTTCCCATAGCTTTCGCGGATTAATTTTACCGTTTCCTCGCTAACATTATAGTTACCTGTAAGGTCAAAATACTTTCCTAGCTGGTTTTTCTTACGAGGCAGCTTGTTCGACACTTGAGAATAAACGAAATAGCCATTTGGGCGAATGATGCTTTGCACATAGGCTGTCCATTCCTCCATTTCACGAAACGCTCGTAAGTCATCCATGCAAAACACAGCGTCAAAACGCATTTTTTCTCGGCGCATGGGATCATCTAAATGGCTTACAGGGTGGATTGTAACTGCTTTATAATTTGGAGCATGCCGCTCAAGATGGTTGAGGCACTCTTCGCGCCCTTCATAGGCATGAACAGTGAAACCTCGTTCAACCAAAGACTTGATCAAGCGCCCGCCACCGGGCCAAATAACAGCGACATTTGCCCTTTCAGGCAGTTCCTGAAACATGGGCATTTCACCAAACGCTTCCAAGCTAAGCGGGCGTTCGCAATAATCCATATGTTGCCCGTTAAACAACAGGTCAAAGGCGAAGGAATAGGCTAATCGTTCAGACATTCATATACTCAATTTAACAGTATCCCCCCAACAAGCCCCCCGGCTAATGGCATAACGCAGCTAAAATAGGGTCATGGGCTGGCAGCCTTTCTTTCCCAAACAACATAACTAACAGTGACACCGCTTCGAATGTTACGGCGTAAACTGCGCCCTTCTTCAATCATACCCAGCGTCTTCTGAGCCATTTTTTTATTTTTATCGCCATACCCAGGGTCCCATTCATCAAGACTTAAATAGCTATCCCGTATAAGCTTTGCTGTTTCTTCACTGACATTGTAACTGCCCGCTTGATCGAAGTAACGATCCAGCGAGTGTCTTTTTTTGGGAATTTTGTTCGATACTTGTGAATACACAAAAAAACCGCCGGGCTTTACAATACGTTGCACATTTTCTGTCCAGGATTCATTGTCCCGAAAAGCCCGTAGGTCATCCAAACATATCAGGGCTTCATAAAGCATTTTATCTCTACGCATAGGGTCATCTAAGTGCTTCATTGGGCGTATTTTCACAGTGGGCGTATCGCTAAACAGTGTTTCCAAATGCTCTGAGCATTCAGCCCTGCCTTCATAAGCATCCACCTTATAGCCATCTTCAACTAAGCTTTTGAGCAAGCGTCCACCACCAGGGCCAATCACGCCTACGGATGCCCCTTTGGGCAACATATCAAACATAGCCATTGTACCAAAAGCCGCTAGGCTGATCGGGCGCTCACAGTAATCCATGTCCTGCCCATTAAACAGTAGGTCCAGAGCAAGTGAATAGGATAGATTTTCAGCCATAAGCCTCGTTCCAAAGCACCCCCTATCACCACACCTTATCGCATAGAAATATTACAGCCCTAATTCATAAAAAACCATGAAGAAAAACGAATAGCCTACCTTACCATACTATGCCCATTAGATGGTTGACTTATCAATCAGCAACCGCGCGTAATTTCCCAGCATATCTGTGCGTTTCCCAAACCCCGCAAACGCCGGATTTTTAGTTTGCCCATGGTAATAACGGTAATAAATTTGCTGTAAAATTACGGCTAATCGGAAAACCCCATACACCAGATAATAATCAAAATACGAAAGGTCATAGCCGGTTTCTTTGGCATAAAGCGCGCAAATTTCCTCGCGGCTTAGCATACCTGCTGCCATACACGGCTGCATTCGCATGGCAATCATATCCTCAGGGTCGCCTTTCTGTGACCAGTAAGCAAGCGTATTGCCAAAGTCCATCAAGGGGTCGCCAAGGGCGCTGATTTCCCAATCAAGCACTGCTTTAATGTCAAACGGGTTATCAGCATCTAAAATAACATTATCAAGGCGGAAGTCACCGTGCAGTACCGAATGGCCTACTTCGCCTTCAGGCATATTATCTTCCAGCCACTTTCGAACATCCGCAAAGGTTTCCACATCATCGGTGTGGGCCTTTTCATATCGGCCATTCCACCCCAACACTTGGCGGGACACATAGCCTTCTGGCCTGCCAAAATCGCTCAATCCAACAGCTTTATAATCTACTTTATGCAGTTCAATCAGCTTGCTAAAAAAGGAAAGACACAGTTTGCGACCTTCATCAGCGCCAAAGCCCCAGCTTTTAGGCAAATCGCGCTCTAGCTTACGGCCTTCCACTTGTTCCATCACGTAAAACTCAGCACCAAGCGGGCTTTCTTCTTCGGTCATATGGAAAAAGGTTTCAGGCACAGCAGCATAAACAGGCTTCAAAGCATTCATCACGCTATATTCACGGATCATACTATGGCCAGACTTGGGCCGTGTTCCAAAAGGGGGCCGCCGCAAGACAAGGCTTCTATCTTCATATTGTACAGAATATGTGAGGTTAGAGTGACCACTGGCAAACTGGCGAATATTGGGCGTGCCCTTAAGGCCTTCAATACGCTCTTTCAACAACGCATCAATCATAGCTACATCAAGGGCTTCCCCTTCACGCACATCTACCGTTTTGTTTAATTCATCTGACATCAAAGGTCCTTACGCTGTGTAGCCGCCATCCATAACAAGGGTTGTCCCCGTGGTATAGCTTGCCGCATCTGACGCTAAATATAAGACACCGCCAACCATTTCCTCAGGTTGTGCCGCCCGTGCCATGGGGATTTTTTCCGCTAGCACGTCCATCAACTGCGGGTTCGACGTAAAAACTTTGGTCATATTCGTATCGACAAAGCCTGGGCAAATTGCATTCACCCGAATATTGTCAGCAGCATATTCCAGCGCATATGCTTTTGTCATATTAATCATGGCAGA
Organism: Kordiimonadaceae bacterium; assembly: GCA_016765035.1. Taxonomy (GTDB): domain Bacteria; phylum Pseudomonadota; class Alphaproteobacteria; order Sphingomonadales; family Kordiimonadaceae; genus Kordiimonas. The sequence goes on from JAESQS010000308.1 coordinate 5,613, forward strand.
TTTGGTCATGGAATAGACACCCTGCAAAAGCCCCGGCGAAATACCATTGATAGAAGCCACATTAACAATGGCGCCACCTTTTTCTTTCATCAACTTCACCGCTTCCGCTGATAAATACATCGGCCCTTTAAGGTTTACATCGATGGTTTTATCAAACGCGACTTCAGGTGTATCGCCAATTTTCCCAAAAAACGGGTTTGTACCCCCGCAGTTCACCAGCACATCAAGTTTGCCGTATTCTTCCTTTATCCAGTCAAACACAGCTGTCACGTCTGCCATCCTGCCCGCATGACAGGCTTTAGCTCGTGCTTTACCGCCGTCTTCAACGATGCTGGCGGCAATTTCTTCGCATTTCCCTTGGTCCCGGCTTGAGACAATCACATCAGCCCCATTAACCGCAAAGGCCCGAACTATCTGTTCTCCAATGCCCCGTGAGGAACCGCTGACAAAAACTGTCTTGCCCGTAAAATCTGTTAATTTTGAATAATCCATCAAATACGCCCTGTTTTGAATATTTTTTAAATGGGAAGGCCGGTTTTTTCTGCTTGTTCGCGGCGAAGCTTGCGCATACCCCCAACCCAGCGGTCATAATCCATTGCTTTATGGCGGAAATATTCTTCAACGCTGGCATGGGGGCGGATCATAAACCGCCCTTCGCGCATCTGCGTAAGCACCCGGCTTGCTAGTTCTTCCCCCGTTAGCACGCCATCCAGCCCGGCGGCACTGTCTTCCATGCCTGCTGTCATTTTGCTTTCCACTGCTTGCGGGCATAAAACACCAACATAAATGCCATCATCGCCGTGCGTGATGGCTAAGCTTTCAGCAAAACCAACAGCAGCGTGTTTTGTTGCTGAATAGGAAGCATCTCCAATTGCACTGAGCAGCCCTGCCGCAGATGCTGTCAGAATAATACCGCCAGCCCCGCGCTTTATCATACCCGGCAAAACTGCCCGGCAGGCCAACACATGGGAAAATACATTCACTTCCCAAACCTTCTGCCACTGTTCGTTGGTTTGGCTAATGCTGGTCCAATCGGGGGCATCACTGAATATAATACCTGCGTTAGAGAAATATAGGTCCAGCGGTCCGGCTTTTGCCTCAAAGGCATCTGCCACCTGCTGCACACCAGCTTCATCTGTAACATCTAGCTTATAGGCAATGGCACACGCGCCTACACGGTCAGCAACAGCCTGCGCCCCTTCAAAATTAAGGTCTGCAACTGCGATATTTTTTGCACCTTCAGCCGCAAATTTTTCCACCAGCGCAGTGCCAATCCCACTTGCACCGCCAGTTACAATGATATTCTTCCCAGTAACGTCCAAAAGTCCCTCCCTTATGCGCTGTACACAGTGACATACTAGTACCCCTTACTTCCACAATGCCAGCTAAGTCATTATCTGGAGCGGACAATTCGTAAGTCCAGCGCAACTAGAATAAAAAGTGGAGTACAAAACCAATCTTTGTTTTTTAGCCAGCCTTTGCTTTTAAATGCCCTCTAATACTAGACATGTAATGTGCCAAAGATACCGCTATTTTTTAAGCTGCATATTGGCCATTTTTTCAAGTTTCTTTGTATAGGGTGGCACCATACCCAACAGCTTCCCAATACTAATTTTAGGATGCCTCAAAATAGATTTTTGGTGGCTGAACTCAATAAAACCATCTCGCCCATGATAGTGGCCCATGCCACTGTTGCCTACACCGCCAAAGGGCAGTGTTTCATGCGCGCCGTGCCACAGCACATCATTCACCGTAACCCCGCCAGATGTCGTGCGCGTCAGCACCTCAGCTTCTTCTTTCGGATCAGTACCAAAATAATAAAGCGCAAGCGGCCGCTCATGGCTATTCACATAGTCGATAACCTCATCAATGGCTTCATACGTGCGCACAGGTAGTATGGGGCCAAAAATTTCATCCTGCATAACCTTCATGTCATCAGTTGCGCCAAGAATAAGGACTGAAGGCAGTTTGTTACCGTCCGATTGCGCCTCAAAACTCTCCCCTGCCGGGTTAATAACGCAAACTTCAGCGCCCTTGGCTTTCGCATCTTCAATATAACCCTCAAGCCGTGCTCGGTGCCGCGCACTAATGATTGAAGTATATTGCTTGTTATCAAGCATCGTCGGGTACATTTCTGCCACTTTAGCAATATAGGCATCGACAAATTCTTCACGGCGGGCCGCATCGATATAAATATAATCTGGAGCAAGGCAAATTTGCCCCAAATTCATATGTTTCACAGTCGCAACGCGCTCTACCACCATAGATATAGGTGCAGTTTTCCCAACAATAACGGGGCTTTTTCCGCCAAGTTCCAATGTTACAGGTGTCAGGTTTTCACTGGCGGCGCGCATAATAAGCTTGCCCACCATCGGCGCACCTGTGAACATCAAATGGTCCCAAGGCAGCGATGCAAACGCTTGGCTTGTTTCAACGGCGCCATTCACAACAGCCACTTCGGTTTCATCAAAATATTTGGCGAAAACCTCTTTCAAAAAAGCCGATGTGCGCGGCGTGGCCTCAGATGGCTTGATCATCACCCTGTTTCCAGCAGCCAGCATTTGCGCAAGCGGCACAAACACCATGGTCAGCGGGAAATTCCAAGGCGTAATAAGCCCAACCACGCCTTTTGGCTGCGGCACCACCTCGGCTTTTGCGCCCAAAAGGCCAAGCGGAAATTGCAACGAGCGACGGGATGGTTTCATCCAATTAGCGACATGCTTGATAGCGTCTTTCAGCGCACCAGCGCTTGGCACAACATCCGCAAGCAGCGTTGTTTCCCGCGCCCTGTTGCCAAAATCTTCCGAAATCAGGCTGATAAACTCTTCTTTATTTTCCAGCAAACAAGCCAAGGCTCGTTTCAGCCTGTCTTTGCGGGTGGCTAGTGTAACAAAGCCATCAGCCACATAGGCTTTGCGCTGGGCAATAAGCATTGCTGAAATAACATTCGCAGGTGTTTCTGGGTGCTGTGTACCGTCCATCAGGATTCTCTTCCAACATCGACATTAACTTTCACTATACAAAAATAGACCGCATTTGCCGTAGGTCAAAATCAAAAATCTATAATGCGTGTCACCTTAGCAAGGGTGAACCTCATGCGTAGCCATAACATTCCCTATCTATAGCTTGCCCTACCTATAGCTAGCCCTCGCCGAAATGCACTTATGGATATATTTCCTGAAGGTTCCATTCACTGCCATCGGCAGACACTTCGTAAGTACGCCGTTCGTGTAGGCGAAAACGCCGGTCGCGCCAAAACTCAAAATATGTAGGCTTCAAGCGATACCCCACCCAAAAATCTGGCCTTGGCACCTCACTTGTTCCAAACTTGGCGGTATATTTGGCAATAGAGGCTTCAAACTCAAAGCGACCTTCCATCGGGCGTGACTGAGCAGATGCCCACGCGCCTATTTGGCTGGCCCTCGCCCGTGAAGCAAAATAGGCATCGGCTTCGTCGTCGCTTACGGCCTCGACAGCCCCTTCAACACGAATTTGCCGGCGCAGGCTTTTCCAGTGAAACAACAAGGCAGCATTAGGGTTTTCAACAAGTTCAACACCTTTGCGGCTTTCAATATTGGTATAGAAAACCAAACCGCGTTCATCACAGCCTTTCAGCAAAACCATACGCACACTTGGGAAGCCATTACGCGTAGTCGTTGCCAAAGACATGGCTGTAGGATCATTAATTTCTTTTTCTGTTGCTTCGGCAAGCCACTCATTTACCAGTGAAAATGGGCCCCCATATGCAGATTTTTTTTTTGCCACTTGGATACTGCTCCAGAAATATATAAACTTACCGTTGCTGCCATATTAAACTAATATTAAGGATAATATTGCGCATTGGGGCTTGCCTAAGACAGCTTGCCTTCCCATTTGTTTTACTATCGCTTTTCACAGTTTGAAACAACCTTATGAATGAACTTTATACCCGGCTCGGCATATCAAAGTCAGCGTCAAACGCGGAATTAAAAACCGCGTACCGTACGCTTGCCAAAAAACTACACCCTGACCGCAACAAAAATGACGAACGTATAGCCGAGAAATTCAAGGATGTTTCCGCAGCCTACAGCATTCTCGGCGATCAAGGCAGACGCGAGCAATATGATCGCGGTGAAATAGATGAAAACGGCAATCCAAAAGCCCCTGCCGGATTTGGCGGCGGACGAGGCGGCTTTGGCGGCTTTGGCTTTCAGGAAACCGATGATTTATTCTCTGAATTCTTCAGCTTTAACGGCAAGCGTGGCGGCAGAGGCCCTGCCCAAAACCCCTACCAAACAGCGGGCCGCACCAAAGGCCTTGATATAAATTATCAAATCACTGTGGGGTTTGAGGAAAGCATTACAGGCGGCACCCGCAGGCTTCGCCTGAATGATGGCCGCAATGTCGACATTAAAATACCGACTGGTATTCAGGACGGGCAAGTTATCCGGCTGGCAAAACAAGGCGGGCCTGGCATTGGCGGCGCGCCTAAAGGCGATGCATTGGTTGAAATACAAGTTGCCAAGCACCCCTATTACCAGCGCAAAGGCAACGACATACTGCTTGATTTGCCAATTTCGCTTTCGGAAGCCGTTTTGGGTGGCGATATTAAAGTTCCTACACCCAGCGGCAAATTAACCATTCGAATCCCCCGCAACAGTTCATCGGGAAAACGGCTACGGCTTAAAGAAAAAGGCGTTAAACGCAAAAGCACAACAGGCCATATGTATGTAACACTTGTGGTTACTCTGCCTGAGGAACGCGACCGAGAGCTTGAGAAACTTGTGAAAGAATGGGACGATAATGGCGGTGAGCAGTTTCGTAAAAAGGCAGGGTTAACGTAAAAAGGCCGTATGGAGCAACTCAGGCAACATCAGAAAGTGTGGGCACGCGCCCTAAAGCTTTTCCTTGAAAATGACGCGCTTTCTGCCGCAGGTAACATGGCCTTTCTGACCATGTTGTCCCTGTTCCCTTTCATCATATTTCTGGTGGCATTATCAGGCTTTCTCGGCCAAACTGATCGTGGCTTGGAAGGCATTGCCTTTATGCTGTCTGTGCTGCCGCCTGAGGTTGCCACCGTAATTGATGGCCCCATACAAGGCATTATCAAAACGACCGGCCCTGAAATACTCACAAGTTCCATTCTGTTTGCTATCTGGACAGCGGCTGCTGGCGTAGAAGCCGCACGCGGCGTTATAATCAAGGCATATGGCCGTGAATATGCCCGAGCCATTTGGGTCCACCGGCTAGAAAGTCTTGGTGTCGTTATTTTCAGCGGTGTTGCTGTTATATTGGCCATGTCTACGCTTGTATTAGGCCCGCCCATAGTAAAAGCCTTTACCAGCTTATTCCCAGACACATACACGACAGAAATTGGCCAGATATGGTCATATCTGCAACTGCTTATCAGCCCGGCATTGCTTACATTAGGGCTTTACAGTGTTTATTTTGTGCTCACACCACGCAAAGCCCAAAACCCGGTGCGCCTACCCGGTACCTTCTTTGCAATGGCCATGTTGTTCGCAACCGCCAAAGGGCTGTCCCTGTATCTCAAATATGCCGA
>JAESQS010000309.1 GCA_016765035.1 Kordiimonadaceae bacterium
AAATATTCGCGCACTTCCTTAGCTGCTTCATCAATCGCAGGGGTAATAGACTGCGCCACACTGGCCATAACCATGTGCAGCGTATCATCATCTACAACTGATAAAACATCATTGGTAAGTGCAGCCCGCAACTGCTCTTCGGCCTCCCATGCTGTGCTGTTAACCTCAGGGTTCTCAGCAGCAAAGGCCGCGTCTTCCCAGTCAGGCAAAAACACAGGCTCTGCCTCAGGAAAACCCAGCAACCCTGCATAGTCCCGCGCATAACCAACCACTTGGTCTGCCGGGCGCTCCCCGAGCGCACGGAACCAGCGCACATTGTTGGCCACGTCCACAAAAGGCGCCACAGATTTTAAGCTTGGGTACTCTTCAAATAGTTCGTCTATATCGTCGTCTATATCTTGCACACGTTCGGCCCTGTTGTTGTATCCGCCGTTCTACAACAGCTTCGGTAGTTTGTCTTTATTTTCATGGTGCCATAATAGCGCCGCCTGACCCGGGTCCACATCCTTAGATCATTTTGCATCACCGTCCCACTCCCCGCTTATTCTCTGGCCCAACCACCCGCTAGGATATACTGTGGGGTGGTTGGGCCAAGAGAGTAAGCGGGGAGTGGGACGGTGATGCTTAGTAAACCAGATATGCTCTAGTGTATTATCACCTCAATAGCTCACCTACGAGGTCGGCGGCGGTTTGCGCTGGCGCGGGGGTCTTTAAACTTCCACAGGCTTGCAGCAAGCTCCGTATTGATAACGCTATTAGATACTTCCACCGTTGTAGCCTCGCCTTGGGCATCAATCACCACCCAGCTTATAAGCTTTAAACCACCCGGCACTTCAGGCGCTTGCTGGAAATAAACAGTGATTTGGCCAAGCTCTGGTTTATCCGGGTCTGCCGCAGATAGCGCAATAAACCCTTTCAGGCCGCTTGGCTCCGTTTCAATATGGGCATTAATGCTAAGCAGGTCTGTCGAATTGCCAAGCAACGCTCGCAAGGGGGTGTCCTTCACAGGCCATTTTGTAATTTGGCCAATTTCATAATCAATAAAATTGAGGGTCTTGCCGTCTGCAACAACCAGAAACGGAATATCGTCAGCATAATCAAAACGGATTTTGCCGGGGCGCTCCATATAGAGCGTGCCTTTTGCCACATTGCCGTTTGGTGCCCGCTGTAAAAAGTCAGCTTTCAGGCTCTTCACATTCGCCATATAGGCTTGGATTTTAGCCAGTGACTTCAAAGAAACATTTTCTTCAATCACCTGTTCTTCTAAGGGCGGCAATTGCACGCTTGCACCGGGCTTCACTTCCTGTGCCAACAAAGGAATAAATCCTATGCTCACCAATATCGTAAACAGTATATGCCGCATTATTGTACCCTGATACTTTTATAAAACTGCGCTATAGCGTCAGTTTTTTATCCAAATTCATCTTCACGTTCAGGCACCAGCACTTCGCGCTGGCCTTTATGGTTTGGCCCACTAATCACGCCTTGGGCTTCCATATCTTCAATCAGAGAAGCGGCTTTATTATACCAATTTTCAGCCGCCGCTGGATATAACTGGTGGAGGCCCGCCTGTCTCGCAGCACAATATTCACGGCCTGATCATAGAGGCTATTTGCTTTATCTTCATCGGACTGGGCTGGACCGGGTATGAAGGGGCTATCAAAACCCTCTTCCGGTTCCTCTGTTACTGAAGACAAATAATCTGGCGCGCCTTGCCGTTTCAAATGGTTTACAATGTCTTCCACTTCATTGTCCGACACAAAGGCCCCATGCACACGCGTAATTCGCCCACCGCCAGCCATATAGAGCATATCGCCCATTCCAAGCAGTTGCTCGGCACCTTGTTCGCCCAGAATGGTGCGGCTATCAATTTTTGATGTTACCTGAAAACTAATGCGGGTTGGGAAGTTGGCCTTAATCGTACCAGTGATCACATCCACACTAGGGCGCTGGGTTGCCATAACAAGGTGAATACCTGCTGCCCGCGCCATTTGTGCAAGCCGCTGCACTGTTGCTTCAACATCTTTACCTGCCACCAGCATCAAATCAGCCATTTCGTCGATGATGATAACAATGAAAGGCAGCGGCGCAAAATCAAACTCTTGGCTTTCCATCACTGGTTGGCCGGTTTCTTTGTCAAAGCCTGTCTGCACTTCACGCGTCAACTGCTCGCCGTTGGCCTTAGCTTCATTGATGCGTTTATTAAAGGCGGCTAGGTTCCGCACGCCAAGCTTCGACATATTGCTATAGCGCTGTTCCATCTCGCGCACCGCCCACTTAAGCGCTACCACCGCTTTTTTCGGCTCCGTCACCACAGGCGTTAACAAATGCGGGATACCGTCATAAATGGACAGCTCAAGCATTTTCGGGTCCACCATAATGAAGCGCAGATTATCCGGGTTATGACGGTACAGCAGCGACAGGATCATCGTATTAATACCAACAGACTTACCGGAGCCCGTGGTCCCAGCCACAAGCAAGTGCGGCATGCCTGCAAGGTCCACGACCACCGGCGTACCGCCAATGTCTTTACCCAGCACCACAGGCAGACGCGCCTTTGTGGCTTCATAATCTTTAGATGCCAGCAATTCCCGCAACAAAACAGTCTGCCGGTCCGTGTTAGGTAATTCGATACCAATGGCATTACGGCCCGGCACCACAGCCACCCGGGCAGAAATCGCGCTCATAGAACGGGCAATATCATCAGCAAGGCCAATTACCCTTGATGATTTAACGCCGCGTGCCGGCTCAAGCTCATACAGTGTCACCACAGGCCCCGGGCGCACATCATTGATAACGCCTTGCACACCAAAGTCGTCCAGCACACCTTCAAGCATCCGGGCGTTTTGCTCCAGCGCATCAGCGCCCATTTTACTAAGCTTTTCAATAGGAGGCGGCACCTTTAGCAGGTCCAGCGGCGGCAAAACAAAATCACCACCGTCCCCAAAATCGAGTATTTTCTGAGCTTCTTTGCTTTCCCGCCTGCCTTTGGTTGGTTTTTGCACAGCCTTTACACGTTTCGAGGCCGCGGCTATTGGTGCAGGTGCTTCGGCATGTGCCCGCCTTATGCGGGTCGGACTGGCAGTGGCCACAGGCTCAACCCGTTCACTGATATCATCAGAATCCATAGCATCACCAGTATCACCCCGGCGAAAAATAAGACTGACTATTGTAGCAATGCCGCTGCCAATTAGGCGTAAAACCCAGATAATGCTACCCACCACCGCAAGGAAGCCAGCTTTAATAACGCCCCCAATGCTGTGCCATTCAGCCTTGATAAGCCCAAGCGAGAAGGCATAAGCGGGTAAGCCCAAAAGTGAAAACAAAAGGCCAACGGCCCAATAGGGTGCAATGATATCCACACTTTTTGTTAAGCTATTGATTAAGGCATATAATTGCTGCCCCAGCGCACCGCCATACCCAGCCTGATTGACAAACTCTGCTGTCGGAGCCACCACACTGGCCGCGATTGCCAGCAACACCAGCGCAATAGGCAACATGGAAAGGTTAAGCCAAAACAGCGGCAACCACTTGAGGCGAAACACTTTCACACCCCAAACAGCAAAGGGCAGCACGAGTAAATACGCCACCAGCGCCAATACCTGCATCAAAACATCCGCGACATTCGCCCCAATAGGGCCTAGCCAGTTTTGAACTTCAGCATCTGTCAGGTTGTTCACACCCGGATCAAACTGATTATAACTTATAAGGGACAACAGCACCCCAACCGCTATTAGGCAGGAAACTATGCCAATAAAACGCCAAGCGATGTTTTTTAAAAAGGTAGAATAAGCAGGTGGTAATAAGGGAATTTTATCTGCAGCAGGCTTTTTACCACTGCTGTTTTTTGCTTTACGCACCGATACTTCTTTACGTGCTGCCACGTTGTCTGCTCCCCTGCCACCCGACTTATATGCCCCGGTGGGTATGTTCACGTCCTGTTCACTGGCTACTTTAGTGCGTCTATACCCTTAAGGACAAGTGCGGCAAGCATAAGGCAGTAAAATAAATCGAAATGCGACAGGATGCCACTGGACACTCCCGCCCCAGAAGCATACACCAATTGAAGATGGAGATACGGTATGCCCAAGGTAAAGACTGCCCCAAAAACCACAGATAAAGCTGCCCATAAAGGCCAAGCATCCTCTTGCGACATCACAATTGTTGGGGGCGGCTTAGCCGGTATGACAGCCGCTATCGGTTTGGCAGTTCATGGATTTACTGTTGCTATTATTGACCAAGCACCTCAAGAGGATTTAACGGCTGTAGGCTATGATGGCCGCTCTAGCGCACTGGCCTATGCCAGTTGTCAGCTTTTCGAGGCCCTCGGCATTTGGGACCATATGGCCCCTTACGCACAGCCCATTCTTGAAATACGCGTTTCAGACGGCCCTTCCTTGTTGCACCTTCATTTTGACAATGAAGACTTGGGCGACGGACCACTTGGCCAAATGGTTGAAAACAGGCATACACGCCTTGCCCTGTTTAACCGCATGAAAGAGCTGGATGGCATTCAGTATTTAGCCCCGGAAACTGTGGCCACCATAGACCGTACCCAGAGCAGCGCCACTGTTACACTTGATAGCGGCAAAAGCATTACGTCCAAGCTGTTGCTTGGCATTGATGGGCGAAATAGCATGGTGCGCAGCCACGCTGGTATAGCCTCATCCACGGTGGATTATAAACAATCTGGCATCGTTTGCTCGATTGAACATGAGCATAGCCACTGTGGCATTGCCCACGAAATATTTCTGCCCTCTGGTCCGTTTGCTATTTTACCCCTTACAGGCAACAGGTCATCCCTTGTCTGGACAGAGAAAACCCACTTGGTAGACACCATCATGGGGCTATCAGACCGCGCCTTCAATGCTGAAGTTATGCGCAGAACGGGGGACTTCCTAGGCAAAGTAAATGTGATTGGGGGGCGCTGGGCTTACCCGATTACACTGCAATATGCAGCGCATTACACTGACAACCGGCTCGCGCTTTTGGGAGATGCTGCCCACGGCATCCATCCTATTTCCGGGCAAGGATTAAACCTTGGCCTCAAAGATATCGCTGCCTTTATTGAAGTGGTGGTTGAAGCCCGCAAAGTAGGGCTGGATATTGGTGCGGTTTCTGTTCTTGAGCAATATGCCCAGTGGCGCACCACAGACAACGCCTCCGTTTATGCCATCACTGACATTTTGAACCGGCTATTTTCTAATGATATAGCGCCCATTAAGCTGGCGCGTGATGTTGGCATGGCTGTAATAAATGAAATACCACCTCTCAAAAATTTCCTTATGGCCCATGCGCGCGGCACCGTAGGCGACTTGCCCAAATTGCTAAAAGGCGAAATGATTAAGTGAGTAGGTCGTTTCGTCAGATTCATCTAAACTTTCTCAAGTTTAGTTAATACGCTCTAAGATCTTATTTTGCCTTGCAATATACCTGCGAAATAGTGTTGGTCTCTCGCAAGTATTTGCCCCACCGCGCATAATTTTTTTTGGAAACGCCTTCCTTAAAATGAACAGGTAATTCTCCTCGGATATTTTTTGTCAGCCTTGTCTCGGCAAACACACGGGGGTCAGTGGTATAAATACGGCCCCTGCGCGGTGCACCAGCAACAACAGTACCAACCACATTACCTTCAGAGTTAATAACAGGCCCACCAGAGATACCACCAAGGGACCCTGCTGAGCCCGGCCGCCTTTCCCGCTCCACCCACGCTATAACGGGTTCCCGCATACGGTAGCGACCACTAGAGCGCATTTGCGTGCGGCCAATGACCGTTGCACGCACATCCGCTGGTTTTCCCTGTGGGTAGCCCATCATATAGCCTTCATCGCCTCGCTGTGGCCTGCGCGTTACAATAGGAAGATACCGAACCTTTGCCCGGTGTGCTTTGATAACGGCAAAGTCTCGGTTGGATTGGCTTTTAAAGGAAGCCACCTTTTCCAAACGTTGGGCCGTATTGATGAAGTAAACCCCCTTACAGCCATCCACCACATGGCGGGCGGTAACATAGGTGCCAACACCGTCAACGGCAAAGGCTGTCCCTACTGAATTATAAATTTCTTTTTTAAGCTCTACTTCCACCACATCTTCTCGGCTAATGGGCAAAGGTGCCCCATCAGGCAACATAATGGCTGGCGCTGGTTGATGTGCTTCAGGGTACGTTGGGGCAGACCGGCGTGGGCCTTCAAGGTCAACTGTCGCATATTCCAAAATGAAATACAGAAGGACAACCGCATAAGCCCAAAATTCAAGTTTCCGCATCATCGCTGCCCAGGTCCGCTAACCGCTAATGGCCGCAGCATTGATAAAGGCTGTGGCAAGCTTTACGCTCACCAGCATAATGGCAGCGCTCATTTCCCCAGCTTCAATGCGGGCGGAAACATCTTTGATGATGAGATCCGCCAAGCGAAACGCGACCAATTGCAGCACTAGAGCAATGCCTCCCCAAAGCACCAAGTCCCACAAAGACACAGCAGCAGCGAGAGAAAATGCCAGCGGCAAGGCCAAACCTACAATTGCGCCCCCGAAAGAAAGCGCCGCTGCAACATTGCCTTCCCGAATAAGCTTTATTTCATCATGAGATGTGATGCGGCTGTATAAAAAGGCCCCAACAATCAAAATTGCCAAGCTTGTACCTGAATGAACAAGGAAAATAGGAAGTCCATTTCCTAGTGCTAACAGAGCTTCTTCCACTGGTTATCCCCTATTCAATTTCAAGCACATCCATCATGGAGTAGCGCCCTGCTGATTTTGTTGCAGCCCAAATGGCGGCGCGAACGGCCCCATCTGCAAATAACGTGCGGTTTTCTGCTTTATGGGACAATGTAATGCGCTCACTAGGGCTAGCAAAAATCACATCATGCTCCCCAATAACAGACCCACCCCGAAGGGCCGCAAAGCCAATAGAGCCTTCCTGCCGCTCGCCTGTAATGCCATCCCGCACATCAGCGCGCAATTCTGCAAGGCTTGCGCCTCGGCCTTCTGCTGCACTTTCGCCTAACATAACTGCCGTACCGGAAGGCGCATCCACTTTGTGTTTGTGATGCATTTCAACAATTTCAATATCCCAGTCAGTGCCGAGTTTTTGCGCCACTTGTTTCGTGAGGGATTTCAAAAGGTTTACGCCAAGGGAATAATTTCCCGCCTGCACAATGGCGGTAGACTTTGCAGCCTCATCAATAGCCTGCTCATCAGCAGCCGTGAGGCCGGTGGTGCCCACAATAAGGGCTGTGGCAGTTTCAGCAGCAAAAGCTGCATGTTTAGCTGTATTACCGGGCGGGGTGAAGTCAATCACCACATCCGCTCGTTTAAAAACATCATGGGCGTTATCTGTTATAATAACATCTGTATCAGGGATGGTGCCGCCAAGGGCTGGGTGCCCTAACATTTCAGAGCCCGCAACAACACAAGCGCCCGCAACAGCGGCAACAGCCTCACTATTTGCTCTGCCCATACGGCCCAAGCGGCCAATAATACCAACTTTTACTTCACCAGCCATGTTTATACCCTTGCTCCAACTTCTGCATCCTGCGTAGCACGGCAAGCACAAAAAAGAAAAGGCCGGAACGATCCGGCCTACTCATTTTGTCTGAAAAGATTTTAGTGAGAAAAAGTTCTGACGAAGAGGGTCTCGCCCCTTAATCTGTCAAATCTTCCCACATGTCTTTCACTTTGGTAAAAAAGCCCTCAGAGCGCGGGGAAATTTTATCGCCACCTTCTGCTGCAAACTCTTCCAACAATTCCCGTTGCCGACTGGTCAGGTTAACCGGGGTTTCCACACTGGTTTCAATGATCATATCACCGGTAAAGCCACCATTAAGCTCAGGCATACCCTTACCGCGCAAACGGAATTGGCGACCTGACTGGGTCCCTTCCGGTATTTTGATGCGCGCCCGCTTGCCTTCAATTGTCGGCACTTCAATTTGCCCGCCCAATGTGGCCGTAGACATGGGAATTGGTACTTGGCAATAAAGCATATCACCGTCCCGCTTGAAGAGAGGGTGCTGTTTTAATGACAGGAAGATATACAGATCCCCTGATGGCGCACCGCGCATTCCAGCTTCGCCTTCACCCGCAAGGCGAATGCGCGTGCCTTCTTCAACACCCTTAGGAATTTTAACCTGTAGCGTTTTCGTTTTTTCAACGCGGCCAGCACCATGGCAGGCTTTACAGGGTTTAAGAATTACATGGCCTGCGCCCTGACACTTGGGACAGGTGCGTTCAACCATGAAAAACCCTTGATTGGCCCGCACTTTACCATGGCCGCCACACGTCCCGCATACTTGCGGCTTTGAGCCAGGCTCCGCGCCAGAACCAGTACAGGGCTCACAAGATACAGACGTTGGTACCGTTATATTTTCAGTTTTACCGTTGAAAGCATCTTCAAGCGTGATTTCCATATTGAAGCGCAAATCGCTACCGCGGCCAGCTTGTGGCCCGCCGCGCTGACGCCTGCCGCCACCACCGCCGGAAAAATCACCAAAAAATTCTTCAAAAACATCAGCAAAATCAAACCCGGCAGCCCCACGACCACCGCCGCCACCGCCCATACCATTTTCAAAGGCAGCATGGCCGTACCGATCGTAAGCGGCGCGTTTTTCTGGGTCTTTCAAGACATCATAGGCTTCGCCCATTTCCTTGAATTTAACCTCAGCGTCTTTATTGTCCGGGTTACGGTCCGGATGATGCTGCATTGCAGCCTTGCGGAACGCTTTTTTCAGCGTGTTCGCATCAGCATCTTTGCTAACACCCAGAAGCTCATAATAATCTTGTTTAGACATCTGCGGTTCCCCGCCTTACTAAGCCCTACCCGAAACAAAGGTGCCGCCTCTGAACAACGTCAGAAACGGCAAACCTTTAAGTGGCATCAGGCGGCCAACTTATTTTTTATCGTTTTCGTCGACTTCTTCGAAGTCTACATCAACAACATCATCACCATCTTCGCCTGCTTCAGCAGCTTCAGCGGCTGCATCAGCTTGCTTCGCATCTGTATCACCAGCCTCTTCTTGGCTTGCTTTATAGATTTGCTCACCAAGCTTCATGGAAGCTTCCGTCAATGCCTGTGTTTTGGTAGCAATGGCTTCAACATCATCGCCTTCAAGCGCAGTTTTCAAATCCGTAATGGCTGTTTCGATGGCTTTTTTGTCGTCTTCGCCAACTTTATCGCCATGCTCCTCGAGGTTTTTCTCTGCAGAGTGCACAAGGGCTTCGCCTTGGTTTTTCGCTTCCACAGCCTCTTTGCGTTCTTTATCCGCTTCAGCATTCGCTTCAGCATCTTTTACCATGCCTTCGATATCATCATCGGAAAGACCACCAGACGCTTGAATGCGGATCTGTTGCTCTTTGCCAGTGCCTTTATCTTTGGCCGACACATTCACGATACCGTTGGCATCAATATCAAAACCAACTTCAATCTGCGGTATACCACGCGGTGCTGGCGGAATGCCGACAAGATCAAATTGACCCAGCAGCTTGTTATCCGCAGCCATTTCGCGTTCGCCTTGGAAAACACGAATAGTCACAGCGCCCTGGTTATCTTCTGCCGTAGAGAAGACCTGAGATTTTTTGGTCGGAATTGTTGTATTGCGCTCGATCAAACGTGTGAACACGCCACCAAGTGTTTCAATACCAAGAGACAAAGGTGTTACATCAAGAAGCAGAACATCTTTGACATCGCCTTGCAGTACACCAGCCTGAATGGCCGCACCCATAGCAACCACTTCATCAGGGTTCACGCCCTTATGAGGTTCTTTACCAAAGAACTCTTGCACGATTTCCTGAATTTTAGGCATCCGTGTCTGGCCACCCACAAGAACAACATTGTCGATCTCGCCAGCAGTAAGGCCAGCGTCTTTCAACGCTTTCTTACAAGGCTCAAGTGTACGCTTCACCAAGTCAGCCACAAGGCTTTCCAGTTTAGCGCGCGTTAGCTTGATTTGAAGGTGTTTTGGGCCAGAAGCATCTGCTGTGATAAACGGCAAGTTCACTTCAGTTTGCTGTGAAGAAGAAAGCTCAATTTTAGCTTTTTCCGCAGCTTCTTTCAGACGTTGAAGGGCCATTTTGTCTTGGCGCAGGTCAACTGTATTTTCTTTTTTAAATTCGTCTGCAAGATAATCAACCAAACGGTGGTCAAAGTCTTCCCCGCCAAGGAATGTATCACCATTGGTGGACTTCACTTCAAAAACGCCGTCACCGATCTCGAGGATAGATACGTCAAATGTACCACCACCAAGGTCAAATACCGCGATTGTATGACCGTCTTCTTTCTCTAGGCCATAAGCCAGAGCAGCCGCTGTTGGCTCGTTAATAATCCGCAGCACTTCAAGACCAGCAATTTTACCGGCATCTTTTGTTGCTTGGCGCTGTGCATCGTTAAAATATGCAGGCACGGTAATAACGGCCTGATCAACACCTTCGCCCAGATAGCTTTCTGCTGTTTCCTTCATTTTCTGAAGAATCATCGCTGAAACCTGACTAGGGGAATATTTCTCGCCTTTAGCTTCTACCCAAGCATCGCCGCCATCAGCTTTAACGATGTTGTAGGGAACCATGCCCATACCTTTTTGCGTTGCCGGATCTTCAAATGTACGACCAATCAAACGCTTAATGGCAAAAAGAGTATCACTAGGGTTCGTAACTGCCTGACGTTTTGCAGGCTGACCAACTAGCCGTTCACCTTCGTCGGAAAAACCAACGACAGACGGCGTGGTACGCGCACCTTCGGTGTTTTCAATAACTTTTGGTTTGGACCCGTCCATAATAGATACACAAGAATTTGTTGTACCCAGATCGATCCCGATTACTTTACCCATAATTTACCTCATCCCTTCTTCAGCTGACTGCGCGGACCCACGATGGCGCCCATATTACAGCCCCCTGGGGCTAGCTAGAATTTACCATTTGGCTTGTTTTCAAAACATTTAGAGAACAGCCACTTTCAGGGCCTATATAGGGTCACTACCTGCGCCCCGCAAGAGCCCAGCGCAATAATTTTATAGGATTTTACAAAGAATCTTTTAACTGTTGCCTAAGAGAAAAGCCTTTTAGGCATGTTAACTTGGTCTAATTCCATGCAGTAAATACATGTATAAACATAATCAGCCATTGCAAAAGCCGGGCACACAACTAAACTTAGTCTATGCAATAATTAAGAAAATATGGGTGTTAGACCATACTATGACCGACAAAACAGCGAAAGATAGTTCCAGCAAAGTAGCGGGGGCCAATCCTACAAAAATCAGTAAAAAAGAAGAAGGCCTTGCCCTTTTAAAGGACATTGTTTCCATCATTGTTTTTTACTTTGTTTTTACCACCTTCGCATGGGGGGCGTTCCATATCCCTTCTGGCAGTATGGAACCGACACTTGAGGTTGGTGACCGGATTTTTGTTTCCAAGCTTGCATACGGCTATAACCGCTATAGCCTGCCGCTGGACCCAAAGTCGGTGGGAGAAGGCCGTATTTTCAGTGACACCGCAGACAGAGGTGATGTTGCAGTGTTCACCCTCCCCCACAGGGACAGCATTGATTTCATCAAACGCGTGATTGGCTTACCGGGCGATACGCTGCAAATGACAAATGGCCGCCTTTATATTAATGGCAGCTTGGTTAAGCGCACTTTCATCCGTGATGTGAATTACACGGATTATAATGGCATCGACCGCCGTGCAAAAGAATATGAAGAAGAACTGCCGGGCGGTGTGAAACACAGAATTTACGAACGCACAGACAATGGCCCTGTTGATAATACAAACCTGTATGTGGTGCCTGTAGGGCATTATTTCATGATGGGTGATAACAGAGACGGCAGCGCCGACAGCCGCTATTTGGATAATATGGGCTATGTGAAGCATGAACATTTGGTTGGCCGTGCAGATATAACCACTTTCAGCTTATATGACTGTGACCAAGGCAAAGAAGTAACCTGCCCACTAGGTATCCCTTTTGGGCGCTTCTTCAATAGTCTTAATTAAGCCACTCTCCATAGCCACCAAGAGTAGCCGAGAGCGAATAACAAGAAAGAATAACATGATCAAATATACAGAAGCCTTAGGCCTGATTAAAGATTTGCTCATCACGGCCTGTTTCTATTTCGCTTTCACCACCGGCGCTTTTGCAGCGCGGCATATTCCTTCCAGCAGCATGGAGCCAACACTAGAAGTTGGCGACAGGCTTTTTGTCTCCATGTTTGCCTATGGCTATAACCGGTATACAGTGCCTTTTAGCCCAGAGTTTGTGCCCGAAACACGCCTGTTCAGCGATGCACCAACCCTCGGTGATGTTGCTGTCTTCACCCAGCCCCACAGAGGCGATGACGAAATCATAAAGCGCGTAATAGGATTACCGGGTGATATCATCCAAGTCACCAACGGGCGCCTTTATATTAACGGCAACTTGGTGCAACGCACCTTTGTACGAGACGTGAATTATACTGACTATAAAGGCGTGAACCGCCGCGCCAAAGAGTATGATGAAACATTGCCAAACGGCGTGAAGCATCGGATTTATGAATTTACCGACCATGGCCGCGCAGACAATACACCACCTTATAAAGTACCTGCTGGGCATTATTTTATGAT
>JAESQS010000310.1 GCA_016765035.1 Kordiimonadaceae bacterium
AAAAATATCGGCGGTTTTCTCCCCAGAATGGCTGCTTGCTGCCACGCCAAAGGACTGTGTTTTTTCTGGAATATTTTGAAGTGTCATTCGTGCTTTCTGCTTTGAATAAATAGCGTAGCCATTGTTTTCGCAGATGAATAAAATGGGCAGTTTTTTAAGGGCGGCAAAATTCATACTTTCCCAAAATACGCCTTCGTCCGCTGCCCCTTCTCCGTGGAAACAAAGGACAATCCTGTCTTCGCCACGCATTTTTAGGGCCATGGCGTAGCCCACAGCATTGGAGATGGCGCTGGCAACAATGGCAGAGGCAGGCATAAAATACCGGGCTTTGTCCATTAAATGCATGGAGCCTGCTTTGCCAGCAGACATGCCATTTTCTTTGCCGTAAAGCTCTGCCCACATGCCGTTTAGGTCGCCCCCTTTGGCAAGATAATGCGCATGGCCACGGTAATTGCTGAAAACCACATCATCGTCCCGCAGCGCCATGCTAACACCAACGGCAATAGGTTCTTGCCCAATCGACAGATGAACCGGGCTTTTCACTTTATCGCTGCTGTAAATTTCGACAATTTTTTCCTCGGTGCGGCGAATGGTCCGCAGCAGATAATAGGCTTTTTTTATGTCGAATAGCGTTGATGTCACTTAGGCGCGTCCCTGTTAAGTCTTTGCTTCTGATGCATTTTCAAGAAACCAATCATAAGCATGTTTCATGCCTGTTTTAAGAGTATATTTTGGCTTCCAGCCGGTGGCTAAAAGTTTACTGCTGTCTAAAAGCTTTCTGGGGCTGCCGTCGGGTTTGCTCGTGTCAAAAATAAACTCACCTTTAAAGCCAGCGGCATCGGCAATCGTTAGGGCTAGGTCTTTGATGGAAACCTCCGCGCCTGAGCCAATATTAAGGGGCTGATCACCCGTATGGCAGGACCCCAGATGCAGGATCGCATCTGCCATGTCATCAGCGTGAATAAACTCCCTGAGAGGTGCGCCTGACCCCCAAATAGAAACATGGTCTGCTCCGGCGGTTTTGGCCTGATGGCATTTCAGCATTAAGGCAGCAGGCACATGGCTGGTTTCGGGATCAAAATTATCATGCGGGCCATATGCATTTGTTGGCAGCACAGTTATAAAATCGACGCCGTGCTGCCGCCTGTATGCTTGGCACAGTTGCAGGCCAGATAACTTGGCTACAGCGTAAGCTTCATTGGTAGGCTCTAGCGGGCCGGTCATTAACATGTTTTCGCTCATGGGCTGGGTGGCCGCACGTGGATACATGCAGGCAGAGCCTAAAAAAACAAGTTTGTCGACACGTGCTTCAAAGCAGGCATTCATGATATTGGTTTGCAGCGCTATATTCTGGTAAGCGAAATCTGCTGGCAAGGACCTGTTGGCGTGGATGCCGCCCACTTTGGCAGCGGCCAAAAAAACCACATCTGGCTTGTGGTGGTTAACCCATGTTTCAACGTCAGATTGGCGGGTGAGATCTAGCGTGCTTCTACTGGCTGTGAGCAGGGTGCATCCGCTTCGCTCCAGCGCACGCACAAGAGCAGACCCCACCATGCCATTATGCCCGGCGACCCAAACGCGTTTCCCGCTATAGTGTGCAGCGCTGCTCATAAAGTCCCCTTTCTGCCAAGTAACCCACTGTGCGCCTTTATGAGGCTGGCAAGCGACCCTTGTTTATACTGTAGGGATTTTATGCCAAAGGCGTCTGCCGCTTCAAGGTCAGATGTTTTGTCGCCCACAAGCAGGCAATGCTTTTTATCAAGGGCATGGTCTGCGGCAATGGATTCTAGCATCCCGGTGCCGGGCTTGCGGCATTCACAGCGAATGCTTAATTCTTTAACGGTACCTTCTGGGTGGTGCGGGCAGAAATAAAAACCATCTATATGGCCCCCGGCCTGTAACAGGGCTGCCTGCATCGCCTTGTGGAATTGGTGCATGTCAGCTTCGGTATATAGGCCACGGGCAATGCCTGCTTGGTTTGTCGCAACAAAAACCTGAATGCCCGCATTGTTTAGGGAACAAATAGTGGGAATGGCATCTTCTATCCAGTCGAGGTCTTTAACTTTGTGCGTGTATCCAGCATCCCGTATTAGCGTGTTGTCGCGGTCAAAAATGACAGCAGGTTTTTGCATGATTGCGGGGAAGTCCCCCTTGGCTTGTTCAAGGGAAGACGGCAAGCCGATGTCGATAAAATAGCCTTCCATTGAGGCTGCTTTCACGGCCCCTGCGGACACAAGTTTGGGTAATACATCCTGCTCAAGCGAGGTGGGGCCATTGATAAGGGGTAGCAGTGCCTTTTTTTTAATAAGATACACACCTGCGTTCACCTGCCCCGGGTCTTTGGCATTTGGGTCTTTCTCGTGAAAAGAAACCACTTGGTCGCCGTCACAATCCACTCTGCCATATCGGCCAGTGTCATTCACATCTCGCAGCGCCATAGCGACGGATGTGTCCCTATCCAGTAAGGGCATTAGGCTGGCCCAATTTCCATCAAGGATAGAATCGCCGTTTAACAACAGGAACACATCGTCCAGACTATCAGCCGCAGCAGCAAGGGCGCCAGCAGTGCCCATTGGTTCAGTTTCTGTCAGAAGGCGAATGTTTATACCGTCAATGCTGGTTTGGTAAAAATCTGTGATCCACTGAGATGCGTGCCCTGCCAAAAGCAATATTTCTTCAATACCGACTGATTTTGCTTTTTGAATGAGATAGTCAACAAAGGGCTTTCCGCCAATTTCAATGAAAGGCTTGGGCCGCCCTTCTGCCAAGCTGCCTAATCTAGTGCCAGACCCCCCTACAAGAATGGCGGCTTGCCTCACTCGGCTGACCCTTCTGCGATGGCGCATATCATATGGACTATGGCAATATGCATTTCTTGGATGTGGTTGGTTTCGTCTGATGGCACTTGCAGCACCAAGTCACACAGGGCGCTTAATTTGCTGGGTTTTTGTCCCGTAAGGGCAATTGTTTTTATGCCAATATGCTTGGCGGCCTGTGCTGCGTTGATAATATTTTCACTATTGCCGCTGGTTGAAATAGCGATGAGGATATCACTGGGTTTTCCAAGAGCGCTGACTTGCCGGGAAAAGATGTTTTTGAACCCCAGGTCGTTTCCAACACTGGTGAGGATAGAGCTATCGGTGGTTAGGGCAAGTGCGGGTAATGCCTCACGGTCCCCCATGAAATGGCCAACAAATTCTGCGGCAATATGCTGGGCGTCAGCGGCAGAGCCACCGTTCCCGCACAGCATGATTTTGCCGCCGCCTTCAATGGCGCTTTTAACGCAATATGCTGCGGTTTCAATCTCTATGGATTGCTGCTCTAGCGCGCTAAAGTTTCTGCTAACGCGGGCGCAGTAAGCTTGGATCCATTGCGTTTTGCTCATAGCTATCCAGACGGGGAAATTGAAAAATATATAATATATTCAACATACTATGCTGTGCGACCAAAAGGAAGGCTTAACCTAAAGGCAAATTTCAATCAGCGCCCAAGCCTTTTTAGCGTTTGGCATTTGGCCAAAAATAGGGGTCTGATGCTGTGAAAGCAGTTTTATAGTCCTTAAATGACATGCCCTGCTGGTTGCTGGAAAGAACTTGTACTTCTGTAGCAAGCAAGTCTAGCAGCATGGATGTATCGATAATTTCGTCAAGCCTTTCACGGAATTTAAGGACAATTTCTGCACTGCTATCAGGTAAATTACACAAGCTTAATATTGCTACTGCTTTTAACAGGCTGGTACTGCTTAGGTGGCGCACAAAGTCTTGAGTATGGTCAGCACATAGGTCCCGAAAATAAAAGGCATCGCCTTGTAGGGGCCGCCCTTTAATTGTGTTGCCGGGAAAATCATAACGGTAGGGGAACGGCAGGGCTGATGCAGAATAGGGGCGAACTTCAAGGCCAAAAAGGTCAAAGCCTTGCTCGCGCATAAAGCGGTCTACATTATGAAATGTATGCTCATGGTCTAAGTGTGAGCCCACATAGTTTACTTCTATCGCTAGCCCTAAAATTTGCCGGGTGGCCAAGTCTTCTTTCAGGGTTTTTAGGATATTAAAGTCTTGGCCATCTACATCAATTTTAATGAAATCAATAGAACCAATGGTATTCTCGGTAAAATAGGTGGGCAGGTGAATAGGTTTTTCGGGGTCTGCCAGTTTGGTTTTACCCCACGCGTTGATATGCAATTTCTCCGCATTGGTTTTGGGGGCTGTTGCGCGCATTGTTTCAGCAACACTTAACCGGGCCCAAGGGTTACGGGTAAGGCATTGTTTATCATGATCCGCTTGAGCATCACCCTTTGCAGTATAGTTTTTGTCTTTGCCAGAAATGAAGGCTGCAACATGGTGGACGCCCTCATGGGCATTTTCTTGGTTAAGCCGGTCTACTTCGCTTAAGCTGGGGTCAAAGCCGATGGCGCGAACATTTTGCCCGAAGGCTTGTAGGGCAGGGTGCATGCCGCCACTACAGCCAACATCAATATGAGTATAGGGGTTCCCTTCGAACTGGTCAGCAATTGCCTCAACTATTTTGGTGTATGAATTTACAAAACCGAGCATGATGCCTCCTTATCCGAACAGCCTGAATATTTACCCTAGACTATTGATGCCTATCAAGCTCTTAAGTGTTGAAATTTTTTATGAGCAGGAAAAGTAATCAGGTAATTTTCGTTTCATTTCAGGTGGTTCGGGGGTACATTTGGGCTATCAAAGTTTGGACGTTTGCAACAGCGAGGTTTTGGGAGTGCAGATCTCTACCAAGAAAGTGTTAGTGACAGGGGCGGACGGCTTTATCGGGTCTCACCTGACAGAAGCCTTGCATAAAGCAGGGTGTAGCGTGCGTGCGTTGGCGCAGTATAATTCGTTTAACCATTGGGGCTGGTTGGAAGATGTACCGTGCCTTGGTGATATTGATGTTACGTCAGGAGATGTAAGGGACGCTGAATTTTGCAATGAACTGCTGAAAGATATTGATATTGTTTTTCATTTGGCAGCGCTTATTGCCATTCCGTATTCATATGCTGCGCCGCAGTCTTATATCGACACGAATGTCTCAGGTACGCTGAATATTTGTAACGCTGCAATACGCAATGGTGTTCAGCGGATTGTGGTAACCTCCACCAGCGAAGTGTATGGCACCGCCCAATATGTGCCGATTGATGAAGCGCATGTGCTTCAACCGCAGTCCCCCTATAGCGCATCGAAAATATCAGCAGATGCAATTGCTTCGAGCTTTTACCATTCGTTTGAGTTGCCCCTAACGATAGCGCGGCCTTTCAACACCTATG
This sequence comes from Kordiimonadaceae bacterium, assembly GCA_016765035.1. GTDB lineage: Bacteria > Pseudomonadota > Alphaproteobacteria > Sphingomonadales > Kordiimonadaceae > Kordiimonas. The sequence goes on from JAESQS010000310.1 coordinate 5,282, forward strand.
GTCCCCGTCAGTCAGCACGGGCTGTTATTCCTACAATCATTGCGCAAATTTCTGACGGACAACGGGAAATTAAACTGGGGGATTTGTCACCCACGCGCGATTTTAACTTTGTGGCAGATGTGTGCGCAGGGTTTCTGGCGTTGGCGCACTGTGATGAGGCGGTGGGGCAAACAGTGAATATTGGGTCAGGCACAGAAGTATCCATTGGGGACACACTCCATTTGATTAAAGACATTATGCAGGCTGATGTGCAGTTTTTGGAGGATGCCCAGCGCATACGGCCCCCCGGATCTGAAGTGCAGCGGCTGGTGTGCGATAACAGGCTTATTAAAAAACTAACGGGGTATGCCCCACAGCACAGCCTGCGGGCCGGGCTGGAAAAAACAGTGGATTGGTTCAAACAGCCAAAAAACCTCCAGAAATGTAAAGCTGATATTTATAATATTTAAAGGGACGTCTCGTTAGGTTTTAAGCATTATGACTGACGCAATTATCAAGCATATTAGGGAGATATTCCCGCAAAAAGGCCCCATTGCCTTGCACGAGCCTGTTATTGGCGGTGCCGAGAAAAAACATGTGCTTGAGGCGCTTGATAGTGGTTTTGTCTCAACTTTCGGGCCGAATGTTGCCACGTTTGAAAAACAGCTAGGCGGTTACATCGGTGCAGACCATGTGGTGGCTATGGCAAGCGGCACGGCGGCTTTGCATACATGCCTGATGGTTGCAGGCATAGGCGTGGACGACGAAGTGATAACTCAATCCCTGACGTTTGTCGCAACGGGGAATGCTATAAGCTACACAGGGGCGCACCCTGTTTTTCTTGATGTCGAAGCAAGTAGTTTGGGCTTGTGCCCCAAGAAATTGACTGCTTTTTTAGAGCAGAATGCCATGCGGCATCCAAAAGGGTGCCTTAACAAACAAACCGGCCGTGTCCTTAAGGCTGTGTTGCCAATGCATACATTTGGTCATGCCTGTAAAATACAGGAACTAAAAGCCATCTGTGAGGCGTGGGGCTTATTGCTCATTGAGGATGCAGCAGAGGCGATGGGCAGTCGGCAGGGCGGGAAACACCTTGGCACAGTGGGCGATATTGCAGCCTTTAGTTTTAACGGCAACAAAATACTCACATCAGGCAGTGGCGGCGCGGTGGTGACGAATAACGCAGCGTTTGCAGCACGTGCGCGGCATCTTTCAACCACGGCAAAAGTAGCACACTCTTGGGCCTTCATTCATGATGAAATTGGCTATAATTACCGGATGACAAACCTGAATGCGGCACTAGGTTTAGCCCAGTTGGAGCAGCTTGATGCATTTTTAGAAGCCAAGCGCAGAGTGGCAAATTCCTATAAGGCGTTTTTTGAGGATAGGCCGGAGCAGTTTGTTGAAGAGCCTGACGGGGCGCAGTCTAACTACTGGCTTAATAGCATTTTATTTCCCACTGAGCCTGAACGTACGGCTTTCCTTGATTCTGCCAATAAGCAAGGCGTACAGGTGCGCCCTATTTGGGAGCCGCTGCACAGGTTGCCTATGTTTTCTGCCTGCCTGACAGGTCCGCTGGACACCACGAACGATATTGCGGGCAGGGTTGTTAATTTACCCAGCAGCGCTGTTGGGGGCCTCGGTATATGAGCAAACGCACAATCCTTGTGGTGACAGGTACCCGTGCTGATTACGGTTTGCTGCGTTGGATTATGCAGGCCATTGATGATAGCCCGAAGCTGGAATTGCAGATTGTTGCCACCATGATGCACTTGTCCCCCGAATTTGGGTCTACCTACCGGGAAATAGAGCAGGACGGTTTTACCCTCACGGAAAAACTGGATATTCTTGACCCATCGGATACGCCGCAGGCAATGGCGAATTCAATGGCAAAAGGGGTTTCTGGCTTTGCTGGGTTTTTGGCCGGTTGAAGCCCGACATGGTGTTTTTATTGGGGGACCGGGTGGAAATGCTGGCGGCAGCAACGGCAGCAACGCTCTGCCAACTGCCTATCGCCCATATCCATGGCGGTGAAACCACAGAAGGGCTTATTGACGAAGCTGTCCGGCATAGCATTACAAAGATGGCGCACGTGCATTTCGCCACAACACGCTCATACCAGCAGCGCATCATTCAATTGGGGGAACACCCAGACAGCGTGCTTCATGTTGGTGCACCGGGGCTGGAACTTCTCCATAAAGTGGATTTATTATCGCGTTCGGCACTTGAAGAAAGTTTAGGCTTTAAGCTGGGTTCGCCAACATTTGTTGTTACCTATCATCCTGTCACTTTGGAAGCGCGGCCAGAAGGGGAAGCTTTTGGACAAATGCTTGCAGCCTTTAAGGCTTTTCCGACAGCAAAATATATCATCACATATCCAAACTCTGATGCTAGGGGCCGTGTGATCATAGACGGAATTCGGGCGTTTGAGCAGAAGCACGCCGGGCATGTGTTCGTCACGCCGTCCCTTGGCCAACTGCGGTATTTAAGCGCTGTTAAACACTGTGATGCCGTGATCGGAAATTCATCTAGTGGCTTGATAGAAGTGCCGTCCCTTGGGGTGCCGACTGTGAATATTGGGCGGCGGCAATTGGGCCGGATAGCCCCTGAAAGTGTGGTGCACTGCGGCGAAAGCACAGTTGATATTGTGGCAGCAATGCAAAAAGCGCT
>JAESQS010000311.1 GCA_016765035.1 Kordiimonadaceae bacterium
TCCCGTAAATCCTGTGAATATGCTCGTGCCATAAAGGCTGGCCTCCTTTGCCTGCCTTTAACTTGAATCATATTACGGCAGAAAAGGGAATCCCCCTTATAGAATCAATCTATTCACAAGAGACTCTAGAGAGTATCTGGTGATGCCTCCACAATTAGATGGATACGCTCTATAAGGTTTCAGCCTAGCAAAGCCGGAAAACTGGAGCCGTTATTTTTTCGATTTCAGATTTTTCTCTCTGGAATGGCATTCTTCCATCAACGTGCGTACAAACTCTGACATGCCAGGCCTTCTTTCACGCTTAAAGCGCTCAGACTGGATGATAGCTTTAATATTTTTGTAGGTCTGGTCGACGTCATCATTCACCAGCACATAGTCATATTCTGCCCAGTGGCTAATTTCGCCTTCTGCTTTCGACATGCGCTTGGCAATTGTTTCATCACTGTCTAGGCCTCGCTGTTTAAGGCGGGTCTCCAACGCGGCAATGCTCGGTGGCAAGATGAATATTCTTACAAGGTCAATAGCCCGTGAACTGGACATTAACTGCTGTGTACCCTGCCAATCAATATCAAAGATAACGTCTTTGCCATCTTGCAAAGCTTCCGTCACTGGCCCTCGCGGCGTGCCATACCTGTTTTCAAATACGACGGCATGTTCAAGCAATTCATCGCTTTCTATCATTTCCTGAAAGCGACCATGAGAGACAAAGAAATAATCCCGACCATTCTTTTCGCCACGACGAGGCTCTCGGGTGGTGGCCGACACAGAAAGCACAACATCGTCGTCATCCGCAAGTAACCGGCGTGTTAATGTCGTTTTGCCAGCACCAGAAGGCGAAGATACGATAAGCATCAAGCCGCGCCGGGAATGTATGGATTTATGGACCATTCTAGTTTTTATCCCTGATTACTCAATATTCTGCACTTGTTCCCGAAATTGGTCAATGACAGCTTTCAGGTCCAAACCAATTTTTGTAAGGGCACTATCACCGGATTTTGAACAAAGCGTATTCGCCTCACGGTTAAATTCCTGACACAAAAAGTCTAGCCTGCGCCCTACTGGCTTTTGTGCAGACATCAACTTTTCCGCCTCTTCAATGTGGCTATCCAACCGGTCCAGTTCTTCTTGAATGTCAGCTTTTACAGCCATCGTGGCTATTTCTTGTGCCAACCGTTCCTCAGAAACCGGCTTTGATACCTGTTCAAGCTTCAGAAGCTGCTGCCTGAAACGTGCGTGCATGCTTTCTAGCCGATCACCAGCCATATCCCGTGCTGCACCTGTTAGGGATACAATCTCGGCAAGCTGGCCTTTAAGCACCGCTGCCATGCGAGCTCCTTCACCAGCCCGGTAAGATTTAAGCTCGCCCAACACAGCCTTCAGACTATCAGAAAGCGCACATTCAAGGGCTTTACGCTCCTTGTCAGTTATATCCGCAGATGTAAGCTCCACCACGCCTTTTATGGCAAGTAAACCGTCCATGCGCGCCGGGTCTACCCCAATAGCACATTCGTATTTTTCTACGACATCCAGCAGCGATTGCAGCCTGTCAGTATTCACTGCAAATTGCTGCTCGTCTTTTTCTGTCTCAAGTGTAAGGGAAACAAAAACCGACCCACGGGCAATTTCATTAGACACAATCTTTTTAACAGCAAGGTCAAACCCATCAAGAAAAAAGGGGACTTTAGCGCGCACATCAAGACCCTTGTTGTTGACGCTTTTGATTTCCCAGTTCCACCGATAACCAGCCGCTTCACCTGCTCCGCGCGCAAAGCCTGTCATGCTGTTCATTGTCATATAATATTCCTGTTTATGCGGTAGCCAACTTTAGCGCGCACTATAGACTTTGCCGTTGTCTTTACTAGCTTTTTTTGCATCTTAACATGTAAGGCCCTTATCCACTAAGAGCTATCCCGCAAACGCCGCCAAGCTCTGACATTACGATTATGCTGCTTTAATGTATTGGCAAAAACATGCCCGCCTTTTCCATCTGCTACAAAATACAAATAAGGCACCTTTTCGGGGTGTAACACAGCTTCTATTGCAGCTTTGCCCGGGTTTGAAATTGGCGTTGGCGGCAAACCAGAAATTCGGTAGGTATTATAGACACTATCCGCTTGCAGGTCTGCTTTTGAAATAGGCCTACCAAGTGCCCTGCCCGCTGTTACACCGTAAATAACCGTAGGGTCAGACTGCAACCTCATGCCGCGTTTAAGCCTATTTTGAAACACTGCGGCAATTGTTGCGCGCTCCGATGAAACACCCGTTTCTTTTTCCACGATTGAAGCAAGGATCAAAGCCTCTTCTTGGCTCTTTACCACTATCCCTTCAGCACGGTTTTCCCAAAGGGCCTTGAGATAGGCATCTTGGCCAGCCTGCATACGCCCAACCAATGCCTGTGCGGTTTCACCACGGTTGAAAAAATAGGTTTCCGGCAGCAGGCTACCTTCCTGAGGCACGCTCAACCCCTCAATATTCAGCCCAAATGTCTGCCGCAATAATATATCAACTTCAACCACGCTGAAACCTTCAGGCACTACCAGCCTGCGCTGGTAACTGCGCCCTGCTTTAACAATTTCCAACAATCGTGCGACATTGGTCCCTGCGGGTATTTCATATTCACCAGCCTTCAGCAGGCGCTCAGAGCTGGTAAATTTAGCGGCGAGCGAAAAATGCCACGCGACCTTCACCAAACCAATATTCTCTGCCGTCGACGCAACTCTCAGCAGTCCCTCGCCGGGCTTAATATACAAATACTGGGTGCTGGTAACTGGCCCAACCTGCTGCAACAGGTAAGTTTTCAAGGCAAAGAAACTGGTTCCCCCTGCAAAAAGCAGAAAGATCACAATCATGCCATATGTAAAAAGCCGGTTTCGGATCATGCATTTAACCTACAGCTAAATACGACAATCCAAAACCGGCTTTTTAATTTCTTCTCAACAAACAGACTAAAAATACTGTCTATTTAAATTCTGTCATCACCAAAGAGGCATTTGTACCGCCAAATCCAAATGAATTCGACAAGGCAGTGGTGATTTTCCGCTCTTGCGCTACAAGCGGCACAAGGTCGATGCCCTCACACCCTTCTGCAAGGTCATGCAAGTTAAGGGTTGGCGGAATAATACCTTCGTTAATGGCTTTGATGCAGAAGATTGCTTCAACCGCACCGGCAGCCCCAAGAAGGTGCCCAATAGATGATTTGGTAGAAGACATAGCTATTTTAGAAGCATGGTCGCCCATCAGGCGTTTCACAGCACCAAACTCAATAGGGTCACCCATTGGTGTAGAAGTCCCATGTGCATTTACATACCCAATTTCGTCTACACTAATGCCTGCACGCTTCACCGCAGCCGCCATAGACCGGAAGCCGCCGTTGCCATCAGGGGCAGGCGCTGTTGTGTGATAAGCATCACCAGACATGCCGTACCCTATTATTTCCGCGTAAATTTTAGCACCACGCGCTTTGGCGTGCTCAAGCTCTTCCAGAATAACCACACCAGCACCTTCGCCCATAACAAAGCCATCATGGCCTTTGTCCCACGGACGTGATGCTACCTCTGGCGTATCGTTATATTTTGTAGAAAGCGCTTTAGCTTGGCTAAATCCAGCCATACCAATATCGCATATAGAGGCCTCTGTGCCCCCAGCAACCATGACATCGGCATCTTCCCACATAATTAAGCGGGCAGCATCGCCAATGCAGTGTGCGCCTGTAGAGCAAGCGGTTACGGCTGCATGATTAGGGCCTTTAAAGCCAAATTTAATAGAGACATTGCCTGACGCCAAATTAATGATGGAACCAGCAATGAAATGAGGGCTTACTTTACGAATGCCGCGTTCCCGAAGAACAGTCGGCATTTCAGAAATCCAGCGTAAGCCACCAATACCCGCACCCAGCATAACACCTGTGCGTAAGCTTTCTTCTTCACCGGGGTCTTCCCAGCCAGCATCTCGAATAGCCTGCGTTGCAGCAGCCACACCAAATGTGATGAAATGGTCTACTCGGCGTTGTTCACGCGTTGACATATAGTCATCAGCGTTAAAAGTGTCGCCAGTACCGTCACCCAACTTTACTTCACAAGCAACTTTGCACGGGAATGTTTCCGTATCGAACAAAGTAATGGGGCCAGCACCAGAGTGCCCTTCAATCAAGCGTTTCCATGTACCATCCACACTTGCGGAAAGCGGGGAAACCATGCCCATACCTGTAACTACAACTCTTCTCATCAACCAATCCTCAAAGCTACCAAACAGCCCCATACTGACAGATAGGTACTGAAACTGAAATAAAAAGGGCAGCAACCTTACCTTAATGAGGTGCGGTTACTGCCCTACTGAATAACAGATCCAGTTTATGAATTCGCGCTTATAAAGTCGATCGCGTCTTTAACGGTCTGAATTTTCTCAGCCGCATCATCAGGGATCTCAATTCCGAATTCTTCTTCAAACGCCAAAACCAGCTCTACAGTATCAAGACTGTCAGCGCCAAGGTCGTCAATAAAGCTCGCAGTATCGGTGACTTTGTCTTCGTCCACACCAAGGTGCTCGATTACAATTTTCTTCACCTTATCGGCAATTTCGCTCATTGCTCATTTCCTCGTTTTTTAACCACAAATTTCAATAGGGTTAGTTTCATACTATGACACACCCTACCCGCGGAATTTTCAACTAAAGTTTAGCCAAATTTTGCCGCATCGACGTGCTCGTAACATAGTTTTATGGCTTTGAGAAGCCTATGTTGAGCAAATCTGATAGGGAAATGTCGGTTAAATACTCTTAAATCATTGCCATACCACCGTTAACATGCAGCGTTTGCCCTGTAACATAATTTGCTTCGTTGCTCGCAAGATACTGAACTGCCGCAGCTATATCTTCAGGAACACCCAGTGCCCCAGACGGAATATTTACAGTGATAGCTGCTTTTTGTTCGTCTGTCAGTACATCTGTCATTGGCGTACCAATGAAGCCCGGCGCAACACAATTCACAGTGATCCCACGGCTAGCAAGTTCGCCAGCCAGTGCTTTTGACATGCCAATCATCCCTGCTTTTGAAGCGCAGTAATTAGCTTGTCCCGGGTTGCCAGTCACCCCCACAATGGAAGTAACATTGATAACGCGGCCCCAACGGGATTTCATCATGCCGCGCATCAAGCCTTTGGTCAGGCGAAAGGCAGATTCAAGATTAACCTGCATCACGCTGTCCCATTCGTCGTCTTTCATGCGCATAGCCAAATTATCTTTGGTTATGCCTGCGTTATTTACCAGAATATCAACACTGCCAAGCGCGGCAATAGCATCTTTGGCTAATTGGTCCACACTGGCTCTGTCTGAAAGGTCAGCAGGCATGACAATAGCAGAGCCACCAAGTTCACCCGCAAGTTCCTCAGGTTTTCCTGCCCGTGTGCCAGAAATAGCCAATTCCGCGCCCGCAGCGTGCAACGCTGTGGCAATTGCCGCACCAATGCCGCCCGTTGCGCCTGTTACTAGGGCGCGTTTCCCTGCTAAATTAAACATAAATACCTCTGAATTTTAAAGTGATGCTGCAAAAGCTTCAATATCGGCTGGTTCCTGAATTTTCGTGAATGACAATGATTTATCAATTCTGCGAATCAATCCAGTAAGAACCTTACCTGCCCCTATTTCAACAACCTGATCAATACCAAGTGATGCCATGGCCGTTACGCTTTCCCGCCAGCGAACAGCACCGGTTACTTGTTCAACCAATAACGTTGCGATGCCTGACGGCTCACTGATCGGTGCAGCCAACACATTGGCTATAACAGGGAGTGAAGGCCTCTCAATGGCTACTTCGGCCAAGGCAGCTTTCATTTCCTCTGCCGCAGGCTTCATCAACGGGCAATGGAAAGGCGCAGAAACTGGTAACAACAAACCCCGCTTCGCCCCCTTTTCTTTTGCAATCACAATGGCGCGTTCAACAGCAGCTTTATGCCCTGAAATAACGATTTGACCCTCTGCGTTATCATTAGCAGAAACAACAACTTCCCCTTCGGCAGCTTCTTTAACAACCTCATTCACCACATCAAGCGATAAGCCGAGAATAGCCGCCATTGCCCCTTCACCAACAGGCACAGCCCGTTGCATGGCTTGTCCGCGCAGTTTCAACAGCTTGGCTGTGTCAGCAATACTAAAGGCCCCTGTCGCGCATAAGGCAGAATATTCGCCGAGAGAATGCCCCGCCACATGGCTGGCAATATCTGCAACTTTTAAGCCACCGGCTTCAAGTGTCCTGATAATAGCCATAGAAACAGCCATAAGGGCCGGCTGCGTATTTTCCGTGAGGCGAAGGTCATCTTCTGAACCGTCCCACATAATGGCGGAAAGGTCCTGCGATAAGGCATCATTCACTTCTTCAAAAACAAGGCGGGCTGGTGCCTCTGCCTCTGCGAGCGCTTTGCCCATGCCAATAAATTGGCTTCCTTGCCCCGGAAAAACGAAAGCTCTGGTCATAAAGTGTCCCTTAGTGTCAAACATACAGTGCTTGGTACAATGCTATATGCTTGTGGGCATACTGTCTAAGCTTTTAAAGTGCAAATGATTGTTACCGTAGCGGCAATGTTAATCGTCGTCCTATGCCTTATGGTACTAAATAAGACAGTGGTAGCCTGAGGAATATCCTGATTTAGGATATATTCATTATTCTAACAAAAAACCTCTACATAAAATGTCAATTTCCCTTTATTTCTCTTGCTTGCAGGGCAGCTTAAAGTTATAGAGGCCCGTCTTGATTCTGAATAGATAGGATTAAGCAGAGTAGAAGAGAGCTGGAGACCCACACCATGGTGGTTTGGGAACGATCAGCACATAGGAGTGGAATATGGCTTTATACGAGCATATTTTCATTGCGCGGCAAGACATTAGCGCCTCGCAAGTGGAAACCATTACCGCAGACTTCACAAAGATTGTGGAAGGTCTCGACGGTAAAGTTGCCAAGAACGAATATTGGGGCCTTAAAAACCTCGCATACAAAATCAAAAAGAATCGCAAAGGTCACTATGTTCTATTGAACCTAGATGCACCTCATGCTGCAATCGCTGAAGTTGAGCGTCAAGCGCGCCTTCACGAAGATGTACTGCGCTTCATGACAATCCGCGTTGACGAGCATGAAGAAGGCCAATCAGTTGTTCTTCGCTCTAAGGCTGACAAAGAACGCCGCGGCCCACGCGGTGATGACCGTCGCCCTCGCCGTGACAATAACGATGATCGTGGCCCACGCCGTGATAATAACGATGATCGCGGCCCACGCCGTGAGAAGAAGGAGTAGAGCAGATGGCCGCAGGACGTCCTTTTTTCCGTCGCCGCAAAACATGCCCGTTTTCCAGCGATAATTCACAGCCAATTGACTATAAAGACGTAA
>JAESQS010000312.1 GCA_016765035.1 Kordiimonadaceae bacterium
AAGTGACCCAGCTAAGAATGCATGGAGGCTGAAGCCAAAGCCTTGGTCTGTTGTTGTTGATGGTATGGTGGGGAAAAGTGGCACTTTTGCCTTTGAAGACTTAGTGGATATGAAAGCGTTGGAAGAGCGTATTTACCGCCTGCGCTGCGTGGAGCGTTGGTCAATGGTGATACCTTGGATTGGCGTACCGTTATCAGCAATATTAAAGAAAGTTGAGCCAGAGAGTGGCGCAAAATATGTTGCTTTTGAAACGCTGGTGGATGACGAGCAGATGCCGAAAACAGCCTCGTCCTTTTTCAATAGGCCTGTGCTTGATTGGCCCTATGTTGAAGGGCTTACTCTTGAAGAGGCCATGAATGACCTGACGTTTGTTGCTGTTGGTTTGTACGGCAAAGAATTGCCAAACCAGAATGGCGCGCCGCTTAGGCTCGTTGTGCCGTGGAAATATGGCTATAAATCAATAAAATCAATTGTACGCATTAGCCTTACAGACAAAAGGCCGCCAACAAGCTGGAATGTATCCGCGCCGAATGAATATGGCTTTTTCTCCAATGTGAACCCTGATGTTAGCCACCCCCGCTGGAGCCAGGCGCAGGAACAGCGTATTGGAGAATATTCGCGAAGGGCAACATTGCCGTTTAATGACTATGCCGAGCAAGTGGCACATATGTATGCAGGCATGGACCTGAGAGCTAACCATTAATGCTGACAAGTAAACAGCTACGCAGATATGGCAAACCTTTGGTGTTTGGGGCGTTGCTTATCCCTTTTGTCTGGCTTGTTTATAACTGGTGGCATCTGTTCGAGCGTGTACCGCATGATCTGGGCTTTAATCCGCAGGAAACGTCAAACCGATTTTCCGGTGACTGGGCCATGCGTATTTTGTTGTTGTCGCTTGCAGTAACGCCTTTTTCTACTCTTGTGAGGTCACCCAAACCGATAATGTTTCGTAGAATGATTGGGCTTTTTGGCTTTTTTTATGTGTGTGTTCATATCACCAGTTACATCTGGCTTGATCTGCGGCTCAATTGGCTGGAGCTGTGGGCAGATGTTACAAAAAGGCTGTATATAACGGTGGGTATGGGCGCACTGCTTTTGCTTGTTCCGCTGGCCATTACCAGCACGAAAGGCTGGGTGAAACGCTTAGGCAGTCGGCGCTGGAAAAAACTTCATAAATTGATTTATTTTATAGCGCCTATGGTCATCTTGCATTTTTTTATGATGCGCAAGGGGTTCCAGATTGAACCCCTGCTATATGGCTTTTTGTTAGTGGTGTTGATGGTGCTGCGCCTACCAGTTATTAAACGGGTCGTTTCGCGACCATAGCATTTGCAGTGAGTTCCATAACCGTTTCGCCTTTTTGATTAAGCGTTTTTTGTTTTATCTTCACCAAGCCTAGGTTGGGGCGCGATTTGCTCTCGCGTTTTTCAATCAATTCATTCTGAACGCTTAAGACATCGCCAGCAAATACAGGGAGCTTCCAGTTAAGGTTATCAAGCCCAGGGGAGCCAAGACTTGCGAAGCCAGTTGCCTTCATATTTGCAACAAGCATACTCATTGTCATGGCGCCGGTATGCCATCCGCTGGTGCAAAGGGCACCAAACACTGATTTTTTCGCGGCTTCTTCATCTGTGTGAAAAGATTGTGGGTCATACTTTCCCGCAAAATCGAGCATTTCTTCTTTTGTCACTTTGTAGGAACCAAAATTCTGAATTCGGCCAATTTCCATGTCTTCAAAGTATAAAGTAGGCATAGGGGGGGATTTCCTTTGTCCGTCAAATAGGGTGAGGCAACGTTTACCCAAGGGCAGTGTTGAAGGTGTTTGAAGCAAAATAGTTACACTTGCAAGCTAGTTTGATTGCCTTAAAGTAAAAGGCGAAAATGTATAGAAGCTATATTTTGAAGCTAAATGTAGAGAATTGGGGGACTTGAAAGTGCGGATTTTTTATAAAGCAGCGAGTGTAATTGTTGCTCTGGCCTGCTCCGTGGCGGGGCAGGCGGGGCAGGCGGGGCAGGCAGTGGATGTTAAAGTTATTCATGTGGGCGAATTGCTGGCGGAGCCCGGTAAAGCCAGTAAGCTCAAACAAACAATCATTGTTGAGGGCGGGCAGATTAAGGCTGTGGTGAGCGGCTTTGCAGCGCCTAGTGACTATGGGGAAAATGCCCAGCTTGTTGATTTGAGCAACAGCTTTGTTATGCCGGGTCTGATGGATATGCACGTGCATTTGCAAGGGGAATTAGGCCCTGATAACGAGCGGGACACAGTCCGGCTTTCCAATGCAGATGTTGGTATGAAAAGCGTTGGTTTTGCCAAGAAAACCTTACTGGCTGGTTTTACGACAGTGCGTGACCTTGGGTCAGAACCAACTCATATGTATGCCTTACGGGATGGTATTAATAAGGGCTGGGTGGTTGGGCCACGGATTATCGCCTCTGCGGGCGTTTCGGTCACGGGTGGTCACGGTGATATAGATGGAATGCGGCATGACCTGCTGGACCTTTATACGCCGCGTACCATATGCGATGGCCCTTATGAATGCCGCAAGGCAGTGCGTGTTGGTATTAAATATGGTGCTGATGTTATTAAAATTACGGCAACTGGCGGGGTGCTTTCAGACACTAACACAGGCACTGGTCAGCAAATGTCAGACGATGAATTAAAAGAAGTGATGGACACGGCCCACAGCCTTGGTCGCAAAGTGGCCGCACATGCCCATGATGCGGAAGGTATTAATGCAGCCCTGCGGGCAGGGGTGGATAGTATTGAGCATGGCTCCTATGCAAATGCAGAATCCATCAGGCTGTTTAAAAAGCATGGGGGATATCTGGTACCAACATTGATAGCGGGCGACACTGTGGTTGAAATGGCCAAGCGCAGTAAATTTATGACAGCGCCTATTAGAGCCAAGGCCCTGCGCGTTGGGGCTGCAATGCTCAGCCATTTTAAAATTGCCTATAAAGCTGGTGTTAAAATCGCCTACGGTACAGATAGTGGCGTGTCTCGGCACGGCACCAACGCGCAAGAGGCGGTGCTGATGAAAAATGCCGGTATGTCGGCGATGGCAGTGCTTAAATCCGCGACTGTTAATGCAGCAGATTTGATTGGCATGTCTGATAAACTTGGCACCATCGAAGCAGGTAAATATGCTGATATTATTGCGACGAATGCGAGCGCCCTTACGGATATTGTAGAACTACTTGACGTAGATTTTGTGATGAAAAATGGCGTTATTTACAAAAATAAATAACTCTTTTTTCTTCTTTTTGTTTCAATGATTTAAAGTTTTGTTCTGGGGGTGTTTCGCTGCCAGAATATACTCGTTTGTATGTAACCCTTTATTTCCTGCGCCTTTTACGGCAGTATCGCTAACGCATATTGGGTGAAGGGCACTTTTTTTAATGAATATTCGTGATGGCCGCGCCATTCTTGCTGCGTTGGCTCTAGTCCTTACGGGCACAATTTTAAGTTCCATGGCACATCAGTATTTTGCAGGGCAATATACCGGTGCGGCTATCCTGCGGTCTCGCACCTGGTGGGAAATTGTCATGAACCTCCAGATACTGTCCCTTGCTTTTATCTGGTTTTGTTATGCTGATCGGCTTCAGTCCCGTAAGGGGAAGGAAAAAAGGGTCGTTCTTGTCCGTCTAATATTCGGTTTGGTCGCGGTTGCTGTGCCGACATTTGTGGCTTTATTAAGCGCATTTTTAGGCTGGTTTGAAAAGCGCCCGCCTCTTTTGGCCATTGATATGATCATCTGCGCATTGATCGGCTTTTGGTTTTTTTCAACCGTCATTCCGCGTTTGGTAGCGATGAGAGTATATGGTGTGCCTTTTACAAGGGTAGCCCTTTGGGATTACTTTAAGCCCGGATCATGGCTTTCCATTTTGCCAGCCATAGGGGCATTGTTCGTAATTCTGACAGATTTTATTTTTTCTACTACGAATTATTATCTGACGTTGCCCATGTTATTCTATGCGCAGGCGGCCATGCCGTTCTTTTTTCGGGGGTTTGGAAAAAGGCCGAAGCCAGTCCCGATTGATGCCAGCGTCGAGGTGGAAGATCTGCCTTAAAGGGATAGGACTTCGGTTCCGGCCTTTGTTGGGTTTTTAGGGTGTATCGGTTCTAAATTGGTGTAGGTCCGTTCATACCGACTACCCACTCTCCTTAAATGTAGCCTAGGCTTTATCAGGTGTCATTTGCGCCTCCGCACACGGCCACGCCCCGCTTACTCTCGGGCCCAACCACTCCACAGTGAATACTATCGGGTGGTTGGGATACATAATTGGAGAAGGGGAATGGGCTAGGGATGCAAATTAAACTTGTAAAAAGTTAGTTTGCAAAGCGGAAGTGCAATACATCTCCGTCCAGAACCAAATATTCCTTGCCTTCAAGGCGCATTTTACCAGCATCTTTTGCGCCCTGTTCGCCTCCAAGGGAGACAAAGTCGTCATAGGCTGTGGTTTCTGCGCGGATGAACCCTTTTTCAAAATCTGTGTGAATAACACCGGCGGCTTGCGGGGCAAGAGTGCCTTTTGTGATGGTCCAAGCGCGTGCCTCTTTTGGCCCAACAGTGAAATAAGTGATCAGGTGCAGCAAATCATACCCTGCACGAATAACCCGCGCGAGGCCGGTTTGGCCTAGGCCGAGTGTTTCAAGGAACTCGCCTTTTTCTTCTTCGTCATCCAACTGTGCAATCTCGGCCTCTACGGCGGCGGAAATAACCACACAGCCAGCGCCTTGCTTGGCTGCCATTGCCTGTACGGCTTCGGAAAATTTATTGCCTGTTGCGGCGCTGTCTTCATCGACATTGCAGATATACAGTATGGGCTTTGATGTGAGTAATTGCAGCCCTGCGAGCACGGCAGCTTCTTCTTCGTCGACAATGTCTACTTTATGGGCCGGGGTGCCGTCTTTAAGCAAAGGAATGACTTTTTCAATCATTGCCAGTGCTGAAATTGCTTCTTTGTCGCCGCCACGTACTTTACGGCCCAAGCCGTGTATCCGGCTTTCTAGGCTTTCAAGGTCGGCAATCATCAGCTCGGTTTCAATGGTTTCTGCGTCTGACACAGGGTCAACGCGGCCATCAACATGGGTAATGTCATCGTCTTCAAAACAACGCAACACATGGCAGATGGCATCTGTCTCACGGATGTTGGCCAAAAACTGATTGCCCAAGCCTTCGCCTTTGGATGCACCGCGAACAAGGCCTGCGATATCAACGAAAGAAAGCTGGGTTGGAATGATTGTTTTTGAAGTAGCAATTTTTGCCAATTGATACAAGCGTGTGTCTGGCACAGGTACTTGGCCCACATTGGGCTCAATGGTGCAGAAAGGATAGTTTTCGGCAGCGGCACTTGCTGTATTTGTAAGTGCATTGAAAAGGGTCGATTTGCCAACATTTGGCAGGCCAACGATACCACATTTGAAACCCATTATTTATCTCCAGACTTTAGGGCCTTCAGCGCTGCTGCCAGCGGGCCCTCATTGTGTTCTTGTTTAACCGGGGCCGTGCGGGGCTTTTTGCCTGCTTGCACTGCCGCTGGTTTCTGATTCTGTTTTTGAGTGCCTGTGCTCTCACGTTGAGGCGTAAGATGCAGGGCGATTTGGCTTAAAAACCGGGGGGTATCCCCCTCCGCTAGATAGCTGCACTCGCGGGCAATTGCCTCTAGCGTTTTGTCCAGATCTGGCATTTCGCGTTTGGCAAAGTCCCCTAATACATGACTGTGCACACGGTCTTTATCTCCGGGATGGTCAATGCCGATCCGCACCCGGGTAAAGTCTGCGCCAATGTGTGCCGTGATAGACCTGATGCCATTATGGCCTGCTGCTCCGCCACCGGTTTTCACTTTCACTTTGCCGAATGCTAAGTCAAGTTCATCATAGAAAACAATAACTTGGCTTGGAGTAAGCTTGAAGAAACGCATGGCTTCACCAACAGCCCGCCCGCTTTCGTTCATGAAAGTTTGAGGTTTGACGATGATGACTTTGTCACTGCTCAGGCGGCCTTCATGCGTTAAAGACTGCCAGCGCTTTTTTCCGGGCAAAAAATTATGGCGGCGGACAATCTCGTCCACCGCCATAAATCCAACATTGTGCCGGTGGTTTTCGTATTTGTTGCCTGGGTTGCCTAGTCCGACAAATAGCAACATTGAAAACCCCCTATGTTTTTAGCGTTTGCAGCATCATAGATGCAGCGCAAAGCTGGCTATTATTCGCCGCTTTCTTCAGCTGCGCCTTCGCCTTCAGTCACTTCTTCTGTTTCGGCTTCGTCAGTGTCACTGTCAGAAGATTTCAGGCCAGATGGTGTAACAATTGCGCAGATTGTGAAGTCACGATCAGTGATTGTTGGTGTCACGCCTTTAGGCAATGTCACGTTAGAAATTTTCACTGAGCCGCCAAGGTCCAAACCAGCAATCGATGCTTCAATATACTCAGGGATAGCATCAGCAGGAACGTTAAGTTCAATATCGTGACGTGTGTGGTTGATAACACCGCCGCGAGCAAGACCTTCACACTCTTCTTCGCCAATAACCCGTACAGGTACAGACATAACAATTGTCGCGCCTTTGGCCAAGCGAAGGAAATCAATATGCATCGGAGCATCTGTCACAGGGTGCAGTTGCAAATCACGAGGCAATACATTTGCTTTTTCGCCGCCTACTTCAATATTGTAGGTGTGTGACAAGAAGCCACCACGGTTAAGCAAACGAACAATCTCATTGAGCTTGATCTGAATTGAAACTGGGTCTTTTTTGTCGCCGTAAATTACAGCAGGTATGAAGCCAGCACGACGTGTTGCACGAGAGGCTCCCTTGCCCACTCCTTCACGTAGTGATGCGTCGATGGTGATGACTTTAGCCATTCACTTTCTCCAAATTTTGTTCAGTTGTTAGACAATCTAACGACCGACCGCCGCTTCCTCCAGGGATGCAAGGGCGGATTGCCTCTATGGCCTATGCCATTTGAGTCGGCGGGATGTACCGCGAATCCTATGGGAATGCAAGAGATAAAGCAGTGTTTAGCACGGCTAAGCCAAGAAGCTCTGCTGGTATTGGCGGTGCAGGGCCTCCCCTGATTATCATCCTGCCTTTTATTATCCTTGGCTCGGGCCAAGCTATTCGAAGCCGCCATACAGTGTAGCGGCTTAAGAGTACCGTCTTTAGACGCAGTATGCTGGATAGAAGTATATGTTATAATATATTATTTTATTGCTTCATGAAAGGTATAGCTGTTTAATGCAATCAATTTTTGAGCTTTCGGTCTTTGGTGGGAGTGCGAGATGTCCATGAAAATATGTATGGTTGCCTTGGTCTTTTATTTTGCTGTGGAAGTTGGCGTTACTGCAGAACAAGTTCCCTTCACACAGGATGAATACGGGCGCTTGTATTTGCCAGTTTCAACGCATCCACCCTCAGAGCATATTTTATTGTTTGATTCGGGTGCAGGTAGAAGCGCGATTATAGAGTCAGACACCGTTCTGATGGGCGCAAAATTATATCGCAAAGGCAAACTTCGCCACCTTGCATCAAGCGGGTTCAGGCATGTGCCCTTTGCTTATGTAAAAAATATGACTGTCGGGGGCGTTGAAGTTAATCGTCATATTGTAGCGCTTTACCCTTTTAGCCTCGGTTCTATTGATGTCCCTGTGCGCGGCCTTGTGGGCTTTGACGTTTTTCGGGGCTACTTGCTGCATATTAGGCAAATACCAGGCTTCATTGAAACTTACACAACGTCGGCCTATTTGGATCGAAAAAAATGGGGCCTTTTGACAGGATGGCCGAATGATAACGCCAGTATACTTAGTAGTTTTATGCATGACGGTATAGAAATTTCTGTGTTGCTTGCTACTGGCTATAGCCATTCGGCGGTAAACTCTTTGGCGTATGAGATATTCAAGGCCACACCAGGCGCAACAAAGGGGCCAGTGATTAAAGTGGCACGGGGAATGGGAAATTCCACAGGTACTTTTCGCTCGCTTAATATTAAAAATCTGACTGTGAAAAATTGGGCGATAGGGGATGTTACAGTTGCGCGCATACGGTTAAATACGCAAATGCTAACGGGGTATATGAATACCCCTCTGTTAGTGCTGGGAGCAGATGTGCTTATGGCTCAAGATGTTATTTTTGATTTTAGGGCTTTCCAGTTGTGGTACCCCATCGAGCAATCGGTAAAGCCATCAGCCGTAGCAGCGGTGCAGAATTAAACCGGCCCACACTCCCTAGGCAACCACCCCACAGTGTACCCTAGCGGAGGGAGTGTGGGCGGATATGTAACTAATAAAGACGATACGCTCTAGGGTCGTAATCTGATCACTCAAGGCCATGTTGCGTGCCTTGAATAGAAAAAGCCCTGCCTTGCAGCAGAGCTTTTTAAAAATCTTTAAGCGGTGTTTGCCTCTTTAATCAAACAGGCTCGAAACGCTTGTTTCGTGGGCGATGCGGTTCATTGCTTCTGCAAGAAGGGGCGCAACTGTCACGACACGGATTTTGGCATGTGCATTCACACCGTCGGTTGGGCGAATACTGTCTGTAATAACCAGTTCTCTCATGCCGCTGTCTTTAATGCGGTCTAGTGCCGGGCCTGAAAGAACCCCGTGTGCCACATAGGCTGTAACAGATGTCGCGCCTGCTTTAAGCAGTGCTTGGGATGCATTGCACAGTGTGCCTGCACTATCGACAATATCGTCCACCAATATGCAATCTGTACCTGCGACTTCACCAACAATATGCATGACTTCGCTTTCGCCAGCATGTTCGCGGCGTTTATCGATGATAGCAATGGGGGCATCCATGCGCTTGGCATAAGCCCGGGCACGAACAACACCGCCAACATCAGGCGAGACGATTGTGATTTTTTTCTCGCTATATTTTTCTTTCATATCACGCACAAGAACTGGCATGGCATAAAGATTGTCGGTTGGGATGTCGAAGAAGCCCTGAATTTGCCCTGCGTGCAGGTCAATTGTCAGTACTCTGTCAGCGCCAGCCGTTGTAATTAGGTTTGCAACAAGCTTTGCTGATATTGGGGTGCGGGGGCCGGGTTTCCGGTCCTGCCGGGCATACCCAAAATAGGGAATAACCGCTGTGATACGCCTTGCAGAAGCACGCCGTAAGGCATCAATACAGACCAGCAATTCCATCATATGGTCATTTGCTGGAAAGTTTGTGGGCTGGATGATAAACACATCCTCGCCACGTACATTTTCGTGGATTTCTACAAAGACTTCCTGATCAGAAAAACGTTTGACTGCCGCTTTTGCAAGCGGGATATTAAGATAGGCTGCAATTGCTTCAGCCAATTCCCGGTTTGAATTCCCGGTAAGAATCTTCATGCCCATTAAATGGCCTCCATGCCAATGAAGATTAACCTCTGAGCGGAGCTTTATCAGGGCGAGGCCGCAGTGTAAAGGCAGCTTATGCGTTTGGTGTAGAAGAAAGTGTTGGATAAGGGAATTATTCCCACAATAGCACACTAGAGTGGATCCGTTTTACGCTGTTACCTCTTTACGAGTGGCCGCATGATTCCAGAAACTTGCCGGCCATAATCTGGCTCGCGTTTATGGGTGGCACGCCTATAGGAAAAATGATTACTGCTTACATATGTGTCAGAGCTGGCTGTCCAAACATGGTTGACGCCCTCTTGCTTTAGTTCTGCTTTTATAAACCCGGGCAAATCGAAATAGTAGTGGTCGACATCTTTTCCTTTGCCGAAAAAACTGGCGAAGACAGGATCTATGTCTGCAAAATGGGCTCTGAAATCGGATTTAACCTCGTAGTTTTCTTTATGGATGCAAGGGCCAATGGCGGTCCGTATGCGTTCTCGAATGGCCCCTAGGGCTACCATAGCATCTAGTGTATTGGTCAACACACCGGTTAGGGCGCCTTTCCATCCCGCGTGGGCTGCGCCCACGACACCTGATTGCTCTTCGGAAAAAAGAACAGGTGCACAATCAGCCGTTAAAATGCCAAGAATTATGCCTCTTTCCTGTGTGACCATTGCGTCGGCTTTGGGCCTGTCTTCGCCCCAGTCTGTTGTGACTTCCACAACCTTTGACCCATGCACCTGATAGCAGGAAACCAAGGGTGTCTCTTTATTGTTTGAAATGTCTGCTGCCGCGATGCGCCGGTTTTTGGTGATGTTGGCAGGGTCGTCGTTTGAGCCCGGACCGCAATTTAAGCTCGCATAGATGCCCTTGGATACGCCGTTGCACTTGCCCATAAATGCATGAGGTAATGAAAAGGAAGGGCAGTGGCTTGAGGCTTTCATTAAGGTCTATCCAACTTATTACCAAAGGTTGCCCGGCTGTGCGGGGCATTTCACCCATTTAAAACCAAAAACATATACTGCAACATATATCATTAACATAAAGTAGATATTGTAAATTCCCCTGCGGGTAAATACACTTCAGTGCAGAAATTATTGCTGAAACTAATGATTTCAGCTTGGTTTATACCTGTGTTAGGTGTCACAGTCTTTTTTAAAGTAAAGTGTATAACTCTTTCTTAAATAGAAGGAATTCTCGCAAAAGCGAGTATCTATTCCACCTGATCGGTTGCTTAACTGTTGTGGTTGCAAGCTAGGGAGTTAAGCCACTGATCAGGCTGGGGCTAAATGGATATGCTCTAGGCTATCGTATTTAAAATCCGGGCGCTGCGGGCAACTTTGCTTCTTGTATGGCCAGCACTTTAAAAAGTGTTCCCATTTCATCGCTTGCTGTCAGCCGTTTCAGTTCAGATAATATTCGTTGCTGGCCTATTGGATCGAGTGTGCCGGAAAGCTGTTGGGCGCGCGCACCAATGCCTAAGGCCATTAAAAATAAACCTTGGGCGGCAGGGCCTGCAAGTGTTGCCCCTTTTTCTGCCGCTGCTTTTGCGATTTGGTCGAAGGCAACATGGGCTGTAATGTCTGCTTTGCCCGGTTCAATCAGCGGGTCAACATATGCATGGTTTTTAAGCGCCTGAAACGTATCGCCTGCTGCAGATTTCCGATAACCATAATCTATGATGAGGGCTGCCCCGCCATGTTCATTAAGTCTTTCTGCAATGCTTCCTGCAATTGCGAGGGCAGAAGGGCACACTTCGAGGATGCTGCCATCTGGGTTATCCAGTAGCTCAGTTGGGCATAGCGCTAATTTTGGTGTTGGTTGGGTTAAGACCAAGGTGAAATTTTCGCCTTCACCGTTAATCCTGCGTTCCAGCCAAGTGCCTTCATGCTTTTCAAACTGATGGATGGGCAAGGCATCAAAAAATTCGTTAGCAACGATAAGGCTGGGACCGTTCGGCACTGAGACCATGCTGTCATGCCACTTGGCGTTCGGCACGCGTTCTTTTTGCAAGCTTCGTAATTGCACACTGGTTTCAATGAAATGTATGTTTACAGCAGCAGTAAAGCCTTCCACTGGTGAAATAGCCCGCAATATATCGGCCATCAAAGTGCCACGTCCTGGGCCAAATTCAATGAGATGCACAGGGTTTGGTTTACCCATTTTAATCCAGCGGTCAGCCAGCCACAGGCCAACCATTTCACCAAACATCTGGCTTATTTCCGGGGCAGTAATAAAGTCCCCGTCGGCACCAAAAACGCGTTCGTTTTGATAATAGCCATGGGTGGGATGCATCAGACACTGAGCCATGTAGTCGGCCATGGTGATAGGTCCGTCGGCAGCTATTTGCTTGAGAAGAATTTCTTTTAAAGGGGTGGTCATTATTTTTGCCCAGATGATTTAACAGGTGGTTTAGCTGATGATTTTGGTTGGGACTTTGCCCGCTTGGGGTTGGCTTTGAGTTTTGCTTTATGTCGAATGCCCTTGGAAACAAGCCATGCCGCCAACAAAAACATAGGCACAGACAGCATTTGTCCGCGTGAAATGCCGGCCATCAAGCCCAAGTGCGCATCTGGCTCGCGCACAAATTCTAGCAGGATACGGGCGAGGCCATAGCCGCCCATGAAAATGGCAGCTAAAACGCCGGGCATTTCTTTTGCAATGCGGGTTTTATGATACAGATATTGCAGCAAGATGAAGAGGATAAGCCCTTCGCCAATGGCTTCATAAAGCTGGCTGGGGTGGCGGGACAGGCCAAGAGGGTCTGCTGGGAAAACCATGGCCCACGGTACATCAGTAGGGCGGCCCCAAAGTTCACCGTTGATGAAATTTGCCGTGCGGCCAACCAGCAAGCCTATGGGGCTAACAATGGCAATGACATCAGACACACGCATCAAATCAAGTTTATGCTTTCGGCAATAGAAAATAACACTGATAACAACACCGGCAAAACCACCATGGAACGACATGCCGCCATCCCACAGACGGAGGATGGCAATAGGGTCTTGCAAATAGGCGTTTAAATTATAGAAAAGAACATAGCCAAGGCGGCCCCCAAGGATAACGCCAAAAACAGCCCATGTTATAAAGTCATCAATATGAGCGCCTGACATGGCGGCCCCCGGCTTTTGGGAGAGCCTACGAATGGCCCACCATACATAGAGGATGCCAGTGATATAGGCGAGGCTGTACCAGCGGATGGCGACCGGCCCAAACTCAATAAGTATGGGGTCAATTTGCGGATAGGTTAAAACGCCAGCAGCTATAATCTCTAACATTCACATGGTCCTTTAAAGTTTGCGCCATCATGGGGCGCACTGATTTTCTGTCAAGGGAAAGAGTTACAGCTATTGCCAGTGCCAGTGCCAGTGCCAGTGCTGTACAGGATTGGCGGGTGTGGCTCTTATTAAGGCGGATACTCTTTAGGCGATGCATTGCGGCGCAGGATGTTTTTATGGGACACCTGAGGAATATGCGGCAATTCGCGCATTGCATTCTGACAATAAAACCCCCATATCAAGTGTGCAATGAGAGAGGGAACCCCTGTGCAAACGACAAATAAATTTATGGATGACATGGCGAAACTGGCAACGGGTGCTGTTGGTGCGGCACATAGTGTCAAAGGGGAATTGGAAGAAGTTTACCGTGCGTGGCTTGATCGGCAGTTGGCCGGGATGGACTTGGTTTCCCGTGACGAATTCGAAACTGTGCGTGAAATGGCTGAGAAAGCACGGAATGAAAATGATGATTTGCGTGCTGAATTAGAGCTTATAAAGAAAAAAATGAGCAAATAACGCGTTAAAAGTGCGTTTTTTCGATATATTAATATCCACAGCTCTATTGCTTTAGAAAGCACATATAAAGACCTGAAATACAGTCAAAAAATGCTAAACTAGAATAAGGCTTCAGGCCAGTTTTCCACAGATAAGTCCACAGGTATTTTCCAAATTTACGAATATTCGCTTGCCAGCGCACATGACTGTTGGCACACTATATTTAGTGTTCAGCATATGGGAGCAGTCTAGATTTCGTGTTTTATGCTGAAAAATAACAGGCGCTGACTAGCATTGTTTCTGCTAGTTCAACGTCCGGCACAGCATCTCAAGGGGGATCCGAGGTGACGTCACTTAATACCGGACATACTGAAGTACCAAGCGTAAATCCTGTAGATATGGCCGAGCAGTTAGCCGGTGCCAACGACTGGGCCGTCGAACGGCAAGGTGAACATGAACTCACCATGTTTATATCCGGCGAATATACAGACATGCAATTGCGCGTTTTTTGGCGCGAAGAATTTAAAACACTTCAATTTGCCTGCCTGTTTGATTTGAAAATACCAGAAGGCCGTAAGGCTGACGTATACCAAACTATTGGAATGATAAATGAACGCATGTGGATAGGCCATTTTGAGTTTTGGTCTGAAGAAAATGCGTTGCTGTACCGCCATGCGAGCCTAGCCAATGATCCCATGCTAGGGGGGATCGGGGAAGACCACTTGGTAACCATGGTGGAAACAGCTCTCGGGGAGTGTGAACGCTTCTATCCTGTGTTTCAGTTTGTAATGTGGGGAGGTCAAACACCGGAGGAGGCGATTGAGGCAGCTATGCTGGAATGCGTTGGGAGCGCTTAGGCTGTATAGCTGTTGATGAGTCTTGAGTTAGGTTGTTGTGAGTTTAAGTTCTGAGTATTGTTACGAGTAAGCACATATTATGTGCGTTAGCCGTGTTGGAGTTTATCCTCTGACTTGTTTTGATTATTAGGACGGGTAGGGCTATGCTCTGCCCGTTCTTTTTTGGGTTTTCAATAGTTTGGGCTGTGGGTTTATGTCTGTTGATTACGACGTTTTGTGAAGGCTTGTTATGCAAATGGATTTTACACCGGACGCGCCCTTGGTGCTGGTTGGATGCGGCCATATGGGGCAGGCGATGGCTTTGGGCTGGTTGGCGGCAGGCCTTAACTCGGAAGCATTTTACATAGTTGATCCAGTGGTCCACGAAGATGCAGTGACAGGTGTACCAGCGTCCCAGTTTGTTAGAAATGCAGATGAACTGCCCGCAGGACTTGTTGCAAGGGCAGTTGTGTTGGCGGTGAAACCCCAGATAATGAATGCAATATTGCCGACCGTTGTATCTTTTATAGGGGCGGAAAGCATGGTTATTTCCGTTGCGGCAGGGGTGACAATACAGCAGATGCAGCGCGGCACTGAAGCTGAGGCTGTGTATGTGCGGGCGATGCCAAACACGCCAGCGGCGGTTGGCGCAGGCATCACTGGTGTTACTGCCTTGCCTGCAATTTCCAGTGCAAACAAAGCAATGGCTTGCGCGCTGATGGAGGCCACAGGGCAGGCAGTCTGGATCGAGGAAGAAGCACAGATGGATGCTGTGACTGCTGTATCAGGCAGTGGCCCGGCTTATGTGTTCTATATGGTTGAAAGTATGACATCCGCAGGTGTGCAAGCTGGCCTTTCGCAAGATGTTGCCGCAGCGCTGGCCCGGCAAACTGTCATTGGGGCCGGGCAATTGATGGCAAGCCAGGCTGAGGTCGATGCGGGGGAGCTGCGTAAACGGGTTACAAGCCCCGGTGGCACCACTGCTGCGGCGTTGGCTGTACTTATGAATGAAGAAACACGGACGGGTGCAGACGGTCTGGCTGATTTGATGACCCGCGCCATTGATGCTGCCTGTAAAAGAGGCGCAGAGCTTTCAGGCTGAAAATTCCCCTGTTTTCTTGATATCACTAGCCTAGATCCCCAGCCTCGAATGTCTCTGTTTTAGCCCAAGTTTAGTTCCGCCCACTCCCCTTTTCCAATAACCCCCGCTAGGATACAATGTGGGCCGTTTGTTAATGAAGTGGGGGAAAATT
Source organism: Kordiimonadaceae bacterium (assembly GCA_016765035.1). Classification (GTDB taxonomy): domain Bacteria; phylum Pseudomonadota; class Alphaproteobacteria; order Sphingomonadales; family Kordiimonadaceae; genus Kordiimonas. The sequence goes on from JAESQS010000312.1 coordinate 15,189, forward strand.
TACTGTTTGTGCTTTCAAGACTGTATCGTCTAAAGAATGCCAAAATTTGTCCGGTATTTGATTGATGCGACTACTATTGAGAGGGTTGGGAATTTCAAAAATTCTACGCTTATATTTATTCACATTCTGAAAAGCGCCTTTGTTCAAATAGGCCGCATTAAACAGCTCCATAAATTTTCCGTTTTTGTATATGCGATGTAACCCTTGGGTGATAATGGCCGTACGCTCAAGGTCTTCTTTGTTGAGATAATAAAAATGGTCAAACCGGTAATGCAACATCACTGTATTTTCTATTTTCACAGGGGGGCTGGTTAAATCTGCTAGCTGCATTGCTAAGTCAAAATGGATTTCACTCATGCCTCTTGGAAAAGCAATGAAGCGTTCTCGGCGCAACATACGCCAGAGTAAATCGCTAGGCGCTGACCGTACGAGAAAGCCTGCCCGGCGCAGAATATGGGTGTCGGGCCAATTGATGGCGGAGCCAATTGTGATTTGTTCTTTTAAATCTTTAAGCGTGTATATGCTGGAGAAATGCCCCTCGCTTTTAGGCAGGATGATAAAAGCACGATAGCCTAGCAGGCCGCGGGAAAGGGGAATATCTATCTGTGAGAATTTCTTTTCCCGCTCGGTACTGTGCCCGGAAAATACGACGTTATATAAAGGTGTTTTGTCTTGTAGTGCTCGTAAAGATTGGCCCTGAGCAAGTAATGAGTCGTACGTAGACAGGGTGTGGTGGCCATCGGCAGCTTCAATTGCTGCCTTTAAGATGTGTAAATAATATCGTTCGTTTGGTCCGTGGATGAGTGTGAAGTCAGTTGCATTGCTTATATTTGGCTGAGCTAATCCGCCGACAATAATAAATAAGAGGGTGTACTTAAAATTCTTGATCATAAAGTTCCAGCTACTATCGTGAGTCAAGCTTTGTAAAGCTATAGCTGTATATAGTTAATTAATTAATAAACTTAAGATGATGTTGGCTATCAAAAGTTGGCTGGGGATATTTTACGTGAAAAAAAAGCCCCGGCATAAAAACCGAGGCTAAAATAGTATCAACCTTAAAAAGGTTTGTTGGGGAGAGTAGTAGTAAAAGGGCCGGCCCCGAAGGGGGTAGTGGGGGAGGGGGGGAGAAACCCTCAGGGCCGACCTTTATGGCGGAATCCGCCAAAACTCAATACTAAAACTCGATACTCAACACCGAACGAACAGTCTGTGGCTGGGAGGAGCGCTGCAGTGTTCGTCGCTGTTAAGTGGTATATAGGTGCGGCACCCTCCAAGGAAAACCCATTATTGCAGCGTACCAGCTATGCTAAAAATGCATAGCTAATAATAGGCCTCTATTTATTTAATGGGCAGCTCATGATTAAAATGAGGTGATTTGGAGAAGGCTGTGAAAAAATCCAATATACTCAGGCATTTACAAATTTATCTGGGTTGGCGCGTTTAAAAACGAACGGTAGCGGTCAATTTTTAATGGGTTAAAAATAGTGTATTTTTCGAAAAATCTTTCTTTTTATGTTAGATTTTCTTGTGTTAATTAATGTCATTAAATTCTTGTTTTGTTTTATTCGAGCGGTTTTTAACGAAAAGCACGCTTGCCTACCTTCTTCGGAAAATCATTTTTGTCTGAAATTTAAATCGTGGATAGGCCCCAGTGTTACTGCCAGTGTTACTGCTAGTGTTACTACCAGTGGCATCAAATCAGAGGATGTTACTTTCAGCTCTAATCTGCCGGACCATGAAGTCCCTAAACAGGGCCACTCGCAAAGACCCGCGAAGCTCAGGGGCATAACAATAGTAGCTGTTGAAAGGCTCCCCTTCCACATTTGGTAAAACACGCACAAGTTTTTGCCTGTTGTGCACCAGATAATCTGGCAACACAGCAATGCCCATGCCCGCCTCAACAGCGTGCATAATGCCGTACAGATTATTCACTTCAATGCGAGGCTGGCGCTTTTTGTTGGGGCTGCCCACTTCCAAAAGCCAGTTTAGCCCACGAATGGTCGGGGCGGGGGAGCTACCAAATACAATCAGGTCATGGCTGTCCAAGTCAGCTAGGCTGATGGGTGTGCCGCGGCGGTCTAAATATTCTGGACTGGCATAAATATGCGTATGGAAAGTAGCCAGTGGGCGCTGAATAAGGTCTGCTTGTTCTGGCTCATGCAACCGGATGGCAACGTCTGCTTCACCAGCGGCAAGGTCTAGGTCTTCATCAGCCAGCTTTAGCCGAACGTTAATATCAGGGTATTCTGAAACGAATTGTTCAAGGTGCGGTGTCAGCCAAACGGCCCCAAATGTGACCATAGTGGTGACACGTAGGAGGCCCGAAGGGCGCTCTTTCGATTCCATCAGGCTGCGTTCGGTTTCCTCGATACGGTGTACCACATCGCGGGCAGTGCTAAAAAGTTCCTGCCCTTCCTGTGTTAAAACAAGGCCCCGAGCGTGCCGAGTAAACAGCGACACATTCAAGCTTTCTTCAAGCGAACGTATCTGACGGCTAACCGCTGATTGGCTGCAATTCAGGCGTGTTCCGGCGTTTGTAAAACTGCCTGATTCTGCCACTGTGTGAAAAATGCGTAGCCTGTCCCAATCCATGGTAACTCCTCTATACTCGGATCGGGACTATCCCATCCTTGTCGCTGCGGCGCAAGAGCCACGTGGACACTTTAAAGGCCACTGTGTTTACAAGACCGTATGGTGTATGATGGTACTTTGCTAAGGCTGTGTAAGGTAAAGTGTCGGAGTGTTTACCTGTGAGTGACCAAAAAATTCTAGAACATGCTACTGCATATTTTAAGAAAAATTACCCAAGTTTGACAGCAGAAGCCATTATCTGCTTTTTGGTGACGCTTGATTTGGGGCGTAATCCAACAGTGGGGGACATTGCCCGCGGTGTGCGGATGGGTGAACCACAAGCGTATCACCATTTGTCGGAGCTAACATCAGGGGGCGGTGTTGGTTTAATTATCTTTGAAAATTTAGGGGACGGCAGAAATTATGTGCACCTTACTGACATTGGCACAATGGCAAAAAACGAGGTGGAGTCGGCCTTTACGCAGTGACTGCTAAGGGCGGCGATACGAGGTACTACAAGTGGGCCGGATGTGATTCTGATTAAGGAAAGTGCTGTTGAGCACCCTGTGCCGCACAAAAAAAGGGC
>JAESQS010000037.1 GCA_016765035.1 Kordiimonadaceae bacterium
CATCAAGGATGATTTCTGGGGGTGTTTCCGCTCCGGCCCTGAGTGCCTGAGCCGCGATGTTCATATCACCCATGGTGGCCGACAAGCCAATACGCACAATCGGCCGTTTGAGGACGCGTTCCAGTCGACTGAGCAGTGAAAGAAGTTGAATTCCTCTCTCTGTCCCAATGAAGGCGTGGAGCTCGTCAATAATCACATAATCCAACGCACCGAAAAGAGAGGCAACTTCTGAGCCTCGACGGACGAACATTGCTTCCAGAGATTCCGGTGTTATCAGAACAAGCCCACGAGGGTTCCTAAGCGCCTTGTTTTTGACCGAAGCCGAAATATCCCCGTGCCATGGTGTCATGTTGAGTTCTGCCAGCTCACACAGACCTTCCATTCGCCGTGCCTGGTCATTGATTAATGCTTTCAAAGGGCTGATATAGAGAGCGCTAAAGCCTGCGTTCTTTTGCTCTATACAATTTGAGATTACAGGCAAGAATGCCGCTTCGGTTTTCCCGCCAGCCGTTGCCGCCGCGATGATAACATCACGTTGCTTTGCCAGAATTGGGGCGACTGCTTTCTCCTGAATGGCGCGAAGGCTCCCCCAGCCCTGCTTCCAAATCCATTTCTGAACCGCAGGGTTAAGCTGGTCAAACGCTGTTGAAGCTGAATTAGAGCCGGAAGCTAGTGAGTTCATCGTCACCCTCGGCAGAAATCGTACCATGCAGTTCGTCTGATTTATCATCTAGCGGAATATCAATTTCTATCTCGGCATTACTTAACAAATCCGTCCAAGCCGTTCCGGGGTTTTGCTCCAACACAGACAGCAAGTTCACAAACGCCTTGGCAGTATTACGTGGAGTTCGGAAATAGGCTTCGCCGATTTTGTCGTTGCAATGAGCCATAAAAGCATTCAAAGCCCGATCCGGTATCAAGTGCTTGTCATCATCACCAAGGGCAAATACCCGGCGAATGTTGTTGAGCAATACGTACAACTCTTCCGGGGTCAGGGATTGCAACCGAATGACTGGCCCGGTTAGATCAATCAAACCATTTCTGGCAAACTGATTTTCGGCGAGGCGAGATTGCAAGGCTTCGTAGCTGTAGACCCCACGCCGGGTGTCCATCAGAAAATCAGGGGTGCCGCCGAATACAAATCCAATGCCCGACGAAGTTCCTTGCAAAACATCATTTATAATTCGCAGCAGTTGTTCATAGTTGGCGTTTCTGGCTTGTGCGCTGTTGAGCTTATAGAGATTGACCATTTCATCAATGGACACCATAAAACCAGCATATCCGGCAATTTCGACAAACTTTGCCATTAGTTTTAGGTGATCGTAAAACGACGCATCATCAATGATAGTGCGAACTCCTAAATTTTTACGGGCTTCTGTCTTTGTCGAATACTCGCCCCGGAGCCAACGAAGGGCTGCTGCTTTGAGATTGTCATCGCCATCATCAAAGCCGCGCCAGTAAGCTGAAAGAACGATTGCAAAATCAAAACCGCCGACAAGGTCTTCAAGGGCTGACAGTTCGCGACTAATTAACTCTTCAACCGCTATATTTTCCGCCCTTGCTTTTCTGGCGACATCAGAGATAAACCGCTCAACGATGCTTTGTAGTGCGCCGCCGTCCGGTTTGGTTCGCGTTGATAGATTCCGCATCAGTTCCGAGTACAGGTTTCGCGCCTGTCCGCCTGTTGCATGGAGACGACGATCCGGGGCAAGATCAGCGGAAACCACGACCAATTTTTTCTCAAGCGAAATTTGTTTGATCAAATTCAGGAAGAACGTTTTACCAGCGCCATACTCACCAATGATGAAGCGGATAGCCGAACCATCATCGGCTATTTTTTCAATATCTGTGAGCAGTGCATCTGTTTCTTTAGAACGCCCGACAGCAATATGCTGGATGCCTATACGCGGAACCACTCCCGCGTTGAGTGCCTGAATAACGGCATCCCGTTCGCGTGGCTTAATTCTACTTTTTGTCATGCCGAAACTCCTTGCAACAGTTCCTTGTTAATCACCAGTGTGTCGCCGTCTTCAATCAGTGCATCGTCGTGGGTATCGAATGCCCAATCATTGATAGTTTCAAGTGCTCCCTCTGCCATTAGGCCAAACTCCTTGCACAGGCGCTCGTAATCTTCTCGCAGCCAATGCTCACGTACAAGAAGCTCATCAAGAAGCAAGCTATGATCAGCATCAAGTCCAACGAAGGCACCACGTTCAACTTCCGCCTCAACTGAAAGGTCTGTTTCCGGCATTTTTTCAGCTTCAGGATCTGCAAATACCTCTGAGAGCATCTGTGAAATCTTTTTTGTATCTTTCCGAACCTGCTCGACACGCAACATATCCAATACTATGGCCTCCCCAGCCGTTGATGCTGGTTTTGGCTCTGTCGGAATTGTGTATTCGGTCTTTGGCTCAGCTGCTCTGACGGAAACGGGTTGATCGCCCGGGCCAACTTCAAATGAGTGAAGGTCAATGTAGAGCTGATTTCTATCAACGTCCATCAAGCCATAAAGCTTTTCAAGCAGCTTGACTTCGCCCGGATCAATACGGCCATCCGCCGCTGCTATAGCTAGCGCAAATCGGGCCATCAAGCGCCGCCTTTCCAGCGACAATTTTTTGAGCTTTCCTTGAAGGACCACCCAGGGTGGTGGGTAAACAATCAACCATTCAAGGTGAGCAGCGAGGCGGTTTTGCTCAGGTGCAGAAAGCCATTTTCCTTCCAGCGCAATCATGCCCCGCAGGTGTTTCTTTTCATCGGCTGAAATTTCCCCGTCTGCATTGGCAACGACAACGGATAACGTCAGTGTATGAGCGACGCCTAGATAGGTTTCCGAGGCCTGAGCCTCGCTTGCCCCCTGATTTTTGAAAATCATAACATTCTGTCCGGCTTCGCATTTACCGCCAAAATCAGGATGTGGCTCGATGCCATATCCGGCAAAGTTTAAAATCGATGCTACCTTGCGAACTTTCGCGGCTGTCGGTTTGCCCCCGAGATTAACGCCAGTATTCCTAAAGGCATCGGCAATAGCGACC
>JAESQS010000313.1 GCA_016765035.1 Kordiimonadaceae bacterium
ACGGTAGCTACCGTCGAGACTGTCGATGATTTGCTCATCTTCGCCTGTACCAAGCGTTGCTACAACAAGACCCTGTGTTTCACCGCGTGTGAACAAAGCAGAACCATGTGTACGTGGCAAAATACCAGCTTCAGAAACAACCTGACGTACTTCGTCAAGGGCACGACCATCGATACGTTTCTTTGTTTCAAGAACGTTACCGCAAACAATGCTGCTTTCAAGTTTCTTCGTAAGATCACCAACCATGTTTGAAGTCAGCTCAGCATTCTCTTCAAGAAGAGGTGCTACCGCTGCTTTAACAGCCGCTTTAACTTCATTGATTTTCGCTACACGGTCTTGCTTAGCAGTAATTTCGTAAGCAGTACGCAGATCAGCTTCAGCAACTTCAGCGATTTTCGCTTTCAAGGCTGATGTATCTGGACCTTCAGGCAGAACCCAAGGCTCTTTTGCAGCAGCTTCAGCAAGATCAATGATGCCATCGATCACAGGCTGGAAAGCTTTGTGTCCGAACGCAACAGCACCAAGCATGATTTCTTCTGAAAGCTCTTTAGCTTCAGATTCAACCATCAATACAGCGTCATGTGTCCCAGCAACAACAAGCTCAAGCTCGCTCTCTTTCACTTCTTCAAGTGTTGGGTTGAGGATGTATTCGCCATCTTTATAGCCAACTTTAGCGCCAGCAATAGGGCCCATGAATGGCAAACCAGATAGGGTAAGTGCGGCAGAAGCACCGATCATGGCAACGATATCGCTGTCATTCTCAAGGTCGTGGCTTACTACGTTACAGATAACCTGTACTTCGTTTTTAAACCCAGCAGGGAACAAAGGACGGATAGGACGGTCAATCAAGCGACAGATTAGTGTTTCTTTTTCGCTTGGACGGCCTTCGCGCTTGAAAAACCCACCAGGGATTTTACCAGCAGCATAGTATTTTTCAGCATAGTTTACAGTCAGTGGGAAGAAATCCTGCCCAGGCTTAACTGATTTTGCACCAACAACAGTACATAACACTGTTGTATCGCCGTATGTCGCCATTACGGCGCCACCAGCTTGACGTGCTACATGGCCAGTTTCTAACACTAGGGTACGGCCACCCCATTCAATTTCTTTGCGTTGTATATTAAACATTTTTAACCTTTCGCGAACCATTTGGGCATCGTTACTAACTCGGCCAAACTGGCTCCGGCGCACCCCCATGGGCACACCCCGCTTTAAATTTCACTTGGTCCATCATGGATACCAAGACATATCATTTCGCTTTTGGGGTTGGGCAGTACTTTAAAAACACCAACCCATAAAGCAGGAAGGCCGGCTCTAACGAACCGGCCTACACTGATCAATTTTACTTCCGAAGGCCAAGGCGACTGATAAGCGATTTATACCGCTCATTGTTTTTGGAGCTCAGATAGTCAAGAAGTTTACGACGCTGATTAACCATCATGATAAGACCACGGCGGGAATGATTATCCTTTTTGTGGCCTTTGAAGTGTTCAGTCAGGGTCGTGATACGAGATGTTAGAATAGCAACCTGAACCTCTGGGGAACCAGTGTCGCCTTCTTTTACGGCGTATTCTTTGATCAACTCTTGTTTTAGTTCGGCAGTGATCGACATCGATCTTCTCCTAAAAAGTTACATATTGAAGACCCGCAAGGGACGGATAATTCCATCCTCGGCTTCAGCGATTGCCACTGGCGTTTCGCCTGCCATTAGCACAAAAGTGCCTTGCTTAGTTTTGGGACACTGGATACTTCGGCCATACATGATGTCCTTAGTCTCCGTTTCCGTAATGGCAAGCACCAAGATGTCGTCCAGTGCTGTCACTACAGGGTGTATATATTCCGCAGCGGGCGCACTATGGCTTAACTGCTCTAATTTTTCCAGCGAAATCGCCTGTTCCAAGCCGAAGGGGCCAACCCGTGTGCGCCGGAGCACAATCACATGCGCCCAAGTGCCTAGTTTTAAAGCCATATCCCGCCCGATCGAGCGAATATATGTGCCTTTACCGCAGCCTACATGAAAGCTGCTGCATTTATTTTCTGCATCATGCGAAACCAGTGTAAGCGATTGAATTTCCACACTTCTTGGCTTTAATTCTACCGTCTCACCGCTTCGCGCCAGCTTGTAGGCCCGTTGTCCATCCACCTTAATAGCGCTGTACGCGGGGGGTATTTGCTCTATCGTGCCGGTAAAGCTGGGCAGCACTGCCAAGATGTCTTCTTCTGTTGGAATATGGCCACCTGAATGAATAACCGCACCTTCCCGGTCATCCGAATCGGTTGCGCTGCCCCATTCCACAGTGAATTCATATTCTTTGGAAGCATCGACAATATAAGGCATTGTCTTGGTGGCTTCACCCAATCCAATCGGTAAAATACCAGAGGCAAGCGGGTCCAATGTGCCCCCATGGCCTACCTTTTGTGCTTTTGTCAGGAATTTAACTTTACCAACAACATTAGAGCTGGTTTTTCCAAGTGGTTTATCGATGACAAGCCAGCCATCAATTTTAATCCCTTTGCGGCGACGTCCCAAATTAAGCGCCCTTATCTTCGCCTGACAGGGGATCTTCTACATCGTCAGGCTTGGCAAGGTCTTCCACCACTTTTGGCGTTTTGAGGAGGGACTCAATATGGCTTGCTTCATCAAAACTTGGGTCCAACTTGAACTTAAGCTTTGGATTGAACTTCATATTGACGATTTTCGCCATTGCACCCCGCAGGAAGGCCGCATTTTTATTGAGTGCTTTTGTCACCACGCCATCTGCATCACCGCCAAGCGGCATCACAAAAATGGTTGCATTGCGCAAGTCTGGGCTTACGCGCACTTCGGACACACTGACCGATGCCCGTTCCAAATCAGGGTCCTGCACATCACCCCGTGCCAAAATGGCAGAAATGGCATGACGGACATTCTCGCCTACACGCAAGAGGCGCAGGCTTGGACCGCCTGCACCTGTATGTTTTGATTTTGACATTATGTCTACTCAGTCAGTTTTAACCGCTACCTTAAGAATAAGCGCTGCTTTACAGCTTACGCTCAATCTCTTCAAGCTCGTAAACTTCAAGCACATCACCAGATTTAAAGTCATGGTAGTTTTCAAATGTCAGGCCACATTCCTGACCAGAATCTACTTTCTTCACATCATCTTTGAAGCGCCGTAGGTTTTGCACCTGTCCAACATAAATGATCACATCATCCCGCAGAATACGTGCTTTCAGATCGTTGCGGATGCTGCCTTCAATAACAATACAACCAGCAGCCTTGCCAGATTTACCAGCTTTAAACGCATCTTTAATATCTGCGCGGCCAATGATATTTTCTTTATATTCTGGGCCAAGCTCACCAATCATAGCGGCTTTCACATCATCAATTAGATCGTAAATGACGCTGTAATATTTGATGGCTACGCCGTCATCGTCTGCAGCGCGTTGGGCTTTTTTACTTGGTCGTGTGTTAAAGCCGATCATCAACGCATCAGATGCACTGGCAAGGCCAATATCTGTCTCGGTAATACCGCCAACAGCACCGTGGATGACGCGGCAAACAATATCGTCATTGCCCGCGCTTTCAACGGATTGGGTGATAGCTTCAACAGAACCCTGCACATCGGCTTTAAGAACGATGTCAAAACGGATTTGCTCGCCCTCTTTCTTGAGGTTTTCAAACACATCTTCAAGTGTTTTAGGACCAGCAAGCGCCTCTTGGCGTTTCTTACGAATTTGGTCCTTACGGTATTCAGCAATTTGCCGAGCCCGTGCCTCGTTGTCTACGACAGCAAATTCTTCCCCTGCAGCCGGTGCGTTATTTGCACCCAGCACTTCCACAGGCAAACTAGGGCCAGCTTCTTTAACTTGAACACCGGCATCGGTAATAAGGGCTTTAATTTTACCCCACTCAGCACCAGCAACAAAAACGTCGCCAATCTTAAGAGTACCGCGCTGCACAAGCACTGTTGTAACCGGACCACGGCCTTTATCAAGCTTGGCTTCTACAACAACACCTTGTCCTGCCCGAGAAGGGTTTGCTTTTAGCTCAAGAATTTCTGACTGAAGCGCTATAGCTTCTTTCAACTTATCAAGGCCAGCGCCTGTAAGGGCAGAAACTTCAATTTCCTGAGTATCACCCTGGAAGCTTTCAGTTACCACTTCATACTGAAGCAATTCGTTACGAATGCGGTCAGGGTTTGCACCTTCACGGTCCATTTTATTGATAGCGACAATCATCGGTACGCCAGCGGCTTTTGCGTGATTAATAGCCTCAATAGTTTGCGGCATAACCCCGTCATCAGCAGCAACAACCAAAATTACAATATCAGTTACTGCAGCGCCGCGTGCCCGCATTTGCGTAAAGGCCGCGTGACCTGGCGTATCAAGGAAAGTAATTTTGTCACCACTGTCCAGCTCTACCTGATAAGCACCGATATGCTGTGTAATACCGCCTGCTTCACCCGTTACAACGCTGGATTTACGAAGGGCATCCAAAAGAGATGTTTTACCGTGGTCAACATGGCCCATAACTGTAACAACAGGGGCGCGAGACACCAGATCTTCATCATTGTCTTCTTCGCCAGTCAGGCCAATTTCAACATCAGCTTCGCTAACCCGTTTAAAGGTATGGCCAAACTCTTCTACAACTAATTGCGCTGTATCTTGATCCAGCGTTTCATTGATGGTTGCTGTAATACCAAGGTCCATCAGCGTTTTAATAACTGCTACGCCTTTTTCTGCCAAGCGCTGCGCCAATTCCTGAACCGTGATGGCTTCAGGAAGGGTAATTTCCCGTGTCTGACGTTCTTGTGGTTTCGCGCCACCCATTTGTGCAGCACGTTTTTTAGCCTGCGCCCGCTTATAAGCAGCAAGCGAACGCTGACGCTCACCACCACCTGTTGCAGACGAAATTGTCAGACGTCCACCCCGGCGGCGGTTATCATCACCGCGCCCACGGGTATTGTTTTTACGGTCAGCTTCATTGCCACGTTTAACATCTTTACGCTTAGGCTTGCCTTTACGCGTATCATCTTCTGCTTTGGGGGCTGGCCCCGCTTCATTCGCTTTGCGCAATTGCACTGCGCGCGCTTCAAGCTCAGTTTTCTTCTTAGCTTCTGTTTCAACTTTTTCGCGGGTAGCAAGTTGCTCGGCAGCTTTTGCTTCAGAATCAGCCTCGGCTTTTTTCTTAGCTACTGTTTCAGCTTTTTTCTTGGCATCAATTTCTGCCCGCTGGCGCGCTGCACCTTCTTCATCGTAAGCGGCTTTTTCGGCTGCGGCGCGTTTTTTGCGCTCAACATCCTCAGCAGCACGACGAATCTCTAGAGCTGCTCGTTCTTTAGCCTGAACTTCAGCGTGGGCTTTTGCACCTTCAAGCGCTTTCATACGCGCTTGCTGCTCTGCCCCTGTAAGGTTTTTGCTGCTGCTGTCTGCAGGTTTTTTAGGAACAAAAGCTTTTGGCTTTCTCGGCTTTACAATATCGCTAGCTGGCGCAGCCGCAACTTCAGGCGCACCGCCCCTGGCAAGGAGGCGCTTTTTCTTGCGTTCAACCACCACAGTTTTACTGCGTCCGTGACTGAAGTTCTGACGAACCTGCCCGAGTTCAACCGCTTTGCCTACGCCAAGGGTTTTACCAGAAAGGGTTAATTTCTTTTCGTCGCTCATACTGCTCTGCGTTCCTTACGCTCGGAATTTAACGGGGCTAAGCCTCGCATTCCTAATAACCGGCTGATATCAGCCATCAACTTATCCACGCCGCCGCTTTTAAACACCAGCACATGTACCACATTGTCTCGACCAAGCGCACCAGATAGCGCTTCTCGGTCAAAAAGAGCAACGGCTGGCACATGTTTGCCAACTGCTGCCTGTATCTTTCGTCGCCCATCCTCTGACCCGTCAGTTGCCTCAACAACCAACTGAGGACAGGCCGCGGCCTTCTTTCCAAGCGCGGCTTTGATTTTATCAAAGCCTGTAACCAAATGGCCTGCTCGTTGCTCGAGCCCCAAACGGTTTAAACAGCGCCGGACAAGAAGCCCTTCAATCTGTTCCGCCAAGTCATTTTG
>JAESQS010000038.1 GCA_016765035.1 Kordiimonadaceae bacterium
TATAATGATATTATTGACCGCAATATTGATGCGCAAGTCGCCCGTACCCAAACACGGCCTATTCCCGCAGGGGAAGTGAGCGTGCGGCAAGCCGTAGTCTTCATGCTGGTTCAGTGCTTTGCCGGGCTTGCTGTTTTGCTACAGTTTAATACATATGCCGTGATGGTTGGCTGTGCCTCGCTGGGGCTGGTGGCTGTATATCCCTTTATGAAGCGCATCACCTACTGGCCGCAGGCGTGGCTGGGCCTTACTTTCAATTGGGGTGCGCTGATGGGGTGGGCTGCTGTACAGGGGGGAATTGGCTGGCCAGCGCTTCTTTTATATGCAGGCGGGCTTTGCTGGACACTTGGTTATGACACTATTTATGCCCATCAGGATAAAGAAGATGATGCGCTTGTTGGGGTGAAATCTACGGCGTTAGCGTTGGGGGAAGGCACTGTACGGGCTATTGTGCTTTTTTACGGCTTGTTTATTTTTGCACTTTTGGGTGCCGGAACCCTTGCAAACCTTGGTGAAATCTATTACATCGGCATCGCGCTTGCGGCGACCCACCTCGGCGTACAGGTGAAACGGATTGACATTGGCAACCCTGACATCTGTTTATCTGTTTTTCGCTCTAACATTTCTTTTGGCTGGATTGTATTTTTCAGCCTGATTGCAGGGCAGTTAGCCTCATAAAGAGGTCCATTGTAAGACCGTGAGTATGATGTTTGAGTGAGTTTCTATCCCCATCCCCAACCCCCAAGCTGTAAGGAATTAATTCCGTGGATATCAACAAGATCCCCGTTGGCGAAAACGTCCCATGGGACGTGAATGTAATCATTGAAGTACCAGCCGGTACTGAACCTGTGAAATACGAGCTTGATAAAGCTTCTGGCGCTCTTTTTGTTGACCGCATAATGCATACAAGTATGCGCTACCCTTGCAATTATGGTTTTATTCCGCACACCCTTGCGGATGATGGTGACCCGGTAGATGTGATTTTGGCAAACCACACACCCATTATGCCAGGTGCTGTTGTGCGCTGCCGGCCCCTTGGTGTTCTCATCATGGAAGACGAAGCTGGCATGGATGAAAAGCTTTTGATGGTGCCTGTTGATAAATTGCATCCGTTCCACAGCGATGTGAAAAGCTATGAAGAAATGCCACAGATTTTCCTCGACCAGATCGCACATTTTTTCGCGCACTATAAAGACCTTGAAAAAGGAAAATGGGTGAAAATTATGGGCTGGGAAGGCCCAGAAAAAGCGGCTGAATTGATAGAAGTCGGCATTAAAGCCCAAGCCGCAGCAGCCAAATAATTGTTGTTTGCATGCTTAGTAGCGCAAAGTGCGACTAAGTAGACCCAAAGCATATAGTGAAAAGGGCCAGTGTTTGCTGGCCCTTTTTTATGGGTGGTTATGCGGCAAAAGCAGGCATGTGGGCCTCTGGGTACCAACGGGCCACACCGCGCTCTACATAGGCCACTAGGTTTTTATGTTTGGCAACTTCCCCTGAAAGCCATGTCGGGATTGGGGACCGGTAGAAATTCACCAACATACCAAAAACTGTTGCATCAAGGTATGTGGGGGTTTTGTTGAGAAAAAAGGGGGCTTCCCCCAGAAGCGTGGACAGGGTTGCGATGTCAGATGCAACAAGCTGCTGAATTTCAGCTAAGCTGTGGCGGCCAAAGCCGTGGCCATACAAGCCGTTCTTCACCTCAACCCTCGCGCTTTCAGCGACATCATTTGGTGCATCGGCAAAGAATAATTGCTTGGTCATTGCCCATGGTTCATCAATAAGCCAGCGGGCATGTACCAGCGCGAGCATGGTGCGTTCGTCTAACATGCGGCACACTGCATGGCCGATGGCTTTGTCTTCATCACTAAGGCCATCATCCAGCGTTTTACTGTGATTTTCTGCGATATAAAGCCGGATAAATTCTGAATCAGGTAAAAGCGTGTCATCATGCTTTAAGATAGGAAGCTTGCCTTTTGGCAGGTCCATAAAGTTTTCGGGTTGTTCCGTGGTATAGGGCAGTTCTGCCATTTTCAGCAGCAGCTCTGCTTTTACGCAGTAGGGGCTGAAATCATAAAAGCCGGGCATGGACGGGAAGTTCAATAGCGTTAGGGTAGGTGTGGTCATCTTGTTGTCTCCTCAACTGTTTGAGGGGAGAACATAAAGACGGGGTACTGACAAAAAATGTCAGCATAATTGGGCTGACATTTTTTATTTTTGGTGGGGTCGGACGTGGGTGGCTTTACCAATCCAATCCATTCACCTCGGTGCGACGCAGGACGCGCCTATAGGGGACTGGCAGCCTTTTTGTAATAGCTGTCATCACACGGTCTAACAGGCCAATTTTACTACGCACCCAGCGTACAGTACGGGTGGCCCGGGGGCTGGCCGGTATCAGAAAGAGCAAGCCAAACACAAAGACAAATATGTCGAAGGGGATGGGCGTTAGCATGCCTATTATGCCTATCAGACACAATATACTGCCGAGTATCGTGCAAAAAATGCGTATCATTTGTTTATCCATTCGCGGTCGTTTTTTTATATAGATTGTATCCATATATAATATGGCCTTAAAAGGGCTTCAAGAGGCGCTGTTTTTATGGCAGTCAAAAAATAACTACTAAAATGGTTTCATTCATAATAAATAGCATTTAATTCCTAGCTATTCAGCCTACGTTCTTCATCTCTTACGGGTGGTGATACAATTGTATAGAGGAGATACATATGAGCAAAATTTACGACAATGCTGTTGCAGCACTGGACGGGCTTCTGTTCGACGGTATGACTGTTATGGCAGGGGGCTTTGGCCTGTGCGGCATACCTGAGAATTTAACAGCAGCTATGCATGATAATGGCGTTAAAGATTTGACTGTAATTTCCAACAATTGTGGCGTGGATGGTTTTGGGCTGGGCGTCTTGCTTGATGCCAAACAAATCAAAAAGATGATTTCCTCTTACGTAGGGGAAAATCAGGAGTTTGAGCGTCAGTATTTGGAAAAAGAACTTGAGCTTGAATTTAATCCGCAAGGCACACTGGCCGAACGCATTCGTGCAGGCGGTGCTGGTATCCCCGGTTTTTATACTAAAACTGGTGTGGGTACACTGATAGCTGAAGGTAAAGAGCATAAAGATTTCGATGGCGAAACCTATATTATGGAAACCGGCCTTACAGCGGATATCTCTATTGTAAAGGCGTGGAAAGCCGACACGGAAGGCAATCTTGTTTACCGGAAAACAGCCCGCAACTTTAACCCGATGATGGCAACCGCAGGCAATGTTACTGTGGTTGAAGTGGAAGAAATTGTTGAGGCTGGCTCGCTTGACCCTGACCATATTCATACGCCCGGTATTTTTGTGCAGCGCCTTTTTAAAGGCACCCATGAAAAGCGTATTGAGCAGCGCACTGTACGCAGTAGGGAGACAGCATAATGTCTGAAGCAAGAAAAGGCTGGGACCGCAACCAGATGGCAGCACGGGCAGCCGACGAACTGCAAGATGGTTTTTACGTCAATCTTGGCATCGGCATTCCAACACTGGTGGCTAACTATATTCCTGAAGGCGTGAATGTAACGCTGCAATCAGAAAATGGTATGTTGGGCATGGGGCCGTTCCCTTATGATGATGAAGTGGACGCTGACCTAATAAACGCTGGCAAGCAAACGATCACGGAACTTGATACCAGCAGTTATTTTTCCAGTGCTGACAGCTTTGGCATGATCCGAGGGGGGCATATTGACCTGTCTATTCTAGGCGCTATGGAAGTGGCTGAAAATGGCGATTTAGCCAACTGGATGATACCGGGCAAGATGGTCAAAGGCATGGGCGGCGCGATGGATTTGGTCGCAGGCGTGAAGCGTGTGGTGGTTTTGATGGACCATACCAACAAGAAGGGTGAGCCAAAATTGCTGAAAGGCTGCACCTTGCCGCTTACGGGTACGCGGGTTGTTGACCGTATTATTACGGGCCTTGGTGTTTTTGATGTTGTTGACGGTGGGCTGAAAGTTGTGGAATTGGCTGACGGTGTATCTTTGGATGACGTGAAGGCTTGTACCGAAGCAGCAATTATTTAGGGCTTACGCACCCTGCCAGTATAGGCAGTAAACATCATACTATAATGAAAAGCCCCTGCATCACTTTGGTGCAGGGGCTTTTCTGTTATTAACTAGTAAGGGTACATTTTAGCTGTTGGTTTTTTGTACTTTTGCAATCCATCCGTCAACCCGGCGCTCTAGTATGGAGAGCGGCAGGGCCCCGCCACCAAGAATGGTATCGTGGAAGCTGCGGATATCAAACTTGTCGCCAAGGGTATCTTCAGCCTTTTTGCGCAGTTCCTGAATTTTTAACATGCCTATTTTATAGCTGGTTGCCTGACCGGGCATCACCATATAGCGCCGAACTTCTGACAGAGCTTGCGCATCAGTGATGGCTGAGTTTTCCTGAAAGTATGTAACAGCTTGTTCTTCTGTCCATCCTTTGGAATGCAGGCCTGTATCAACGACTAATCTGATAGCACGCCATATTTCAGACCCCAAACGCCCAAAATCAGAGTATGGGTCGGTGTAGGTGCCGTTCATTTCCTTCGCGAGCTTCTCGGAATAAAGCCCCCATCCTTCAGAGTAAGCTGTGAAACGAGATTGAGTACGGAAAGTTGGAATTCCCTGAAGCTCCTGCTGGATAGCAATTTGCATATGGTGGCCTGGCAAACCTTCATGGTAGGCGATCACTTCAAGCTCGCGCTTTGGCATGGCTGTCATATCCGACAAGTGCGCATAATAGACCCCGGGGCGCGCGCCGTCAGGCGTACTGGGGAAATAATGTTGTGCAGCCCCATCTTGTTCGCGGAAAGCTTCAACCCGCTTTACGACAAGGTCTGCTTTTGGCAAAAGGCCAAAATAGTCTGGCAGCTTTACCTTGATATTATCAATCGCTGCGGTAGCGCCATCAATATAACCTTGGCGACCTTCATCCGTATTAGGGAAATAATATTTGCGGTTGTCTTTATTATCACGCAGCTCTTTGAAGAAGGCCACTAGGGTTCCATCAAAACCAACTTGCTCGCGGATGATTTCCATTTCCGTTCGTAAGCGTGCCACCTCACGTAGCCCAATTTGGTGTATTTCATCCGCTGTCAGCTTTGTGGTGGTTTGGTTTGCCAAACGCTCATTATAATAGGCTTCGCCGTTTGGCAGGGCGTTAACACCACTTGTCGTTTCAGGTGTGTTTTTAATGTCTTCTTCTTGCCACGCAATTAGGGCTTCATACCCTTGTTTCCAGTCACTCAGAAGGGCAATTTTTCCTGCCTCCAATAGGGCAGTCGCAGCGGCGGCATCAAGACCTCCGGCTTCTTTTTGTGCGGCAACTTTTTTCTGGAAGTCGGCCCATATAGCACTGTCGTCGCCGTCATCAAACGGTGCGCCAGATATAATTTTTTTCGCTTCTTTAAGAACAAGTTTAAAGGCAAAGCGCGGGGGCCGCACCCCTGTTGCGGCATTTGCTTTTGACAGAGTGATCAGTTGGTTAAGGGCAACACCGATTGCTTTGATACGGGAAACATACGCTTCAAGGTCTTGCGCGTTTTCCACTTTGTGGAACGCAATAAGCAACTGCGGCAAAAAGGAATGCACCGCGCGCATCTGGTTAAAGACATAAGCGTTGGTGTTAAACGCATCTGCCGCTTTTGCGCTGGCATACTGATACGCCCATATATCCCATGAGATTTTGCCAGCATCGGATAGTTTAGCATAGTCAAATTTGGCCTTCATTTGGGCTACGCTTGCGGCCTTCCATGCAAGTCTTTTATCGCTGGCAGCTTGGCTAAAGTCATCGATTTTATCATTATCGGTTTTGCGGCCCAAAAATGTTTGCTGAATAGGGCTGAAACGCAGCTCTTTTTCAAATTGTGTTTCAAACCATGCATTTAACCGCGCGGTTTCCTCTGTGACCATCTCAGCGGAAATAGCGGCCGTTTCTGTTGCTGATGTTTGCGTCTTATTTTGTGTATCCGCTTGGCCGCAAGCAACCAAGGCAGAGCTTGCAAAGAGAGCAATGATTGAACTGCGAACGAGCTGGCGTGAAAAGACTATTTGTTTTTTATGCATGGTTTATCCCCCAATAAAAATATAATAGGGGAAACTTTTACGCCCAGAGATGGCGCTGTCAAGAGTTTGACGGCGAATGAAGGCGTATCTTTCGCAAATGTGATGTCTCACAGATGGCGACCGACTGATGTGGGGGCCTTATGTGGGTGAAATTGGCTTTTTACCCTGCCGTGCCACCCACAGTGAGCCCATCGATTTTGAGCGTTGGCTGGCCAACACCGGCAGGCACCGTTTGTCCGCCTTTGCCACAACTACCAACACCATTATCCAGTTTTAAATCATTTCCGATCATAGAAACGCGCTTCAGCACATCCGGGCCATTGCCGATAAGGGTGGCGCCTTTTACAGGCTCCATGATTTTACCGCCTTTGACGCGGTAGGCTTCTGTGCAGCTAAAGACAAATTTACCTGATGTAATATCGACTTGGCCGCCACCAAAGTTAACGGCGTAGAGGCCATCTTTAACGCTGGCGAGAATTTCAGCGGGGTCTTTATCCCCAGCCAAGGCAAATGTGTTGGTCATGCGGGGCATAGGGGCGTGGGCAAAACTTTGTCGACGACCATTCCCTGTGGGCTTCAACCCCATTAGCCGCGCATTCAAGCGGTCCTGCATATAGCCTTTGAGGATACCGTCTTCAATGAGCACCGTGCGTTCAGTCGGGGTGCCTTCGTCATCAACAGAAAGGGAGCCGCGCCTGTCATTCATCGTGCCGTCATCGACAACAGTGATGCCAGGTGCTGCCACACGCTCGCCCAGAAGCCCTGCAAAAGCAGAGGTTTTTTTACGGTTGAAATCGCCTTCCAAACCGTGGCCAACAGCTTCGTGCAACAAGACGCCGGGCCAACCAGGGCCTAGGATAACCGTCATTTCGCCTGCTGGTGCATCAACGCTTTCTAAATTCACGCTGGCTTGGCGCACGGCTTCGTGTACTTGGGCCTTCCAGTGAGCTTCATCAAATAGAAAATCGAATGATTGCCTGCCGCCTGCGCCATCATGGCCGCTTTCTTGCCTGTCACCTTCCCCCATAACCACGCCAACATTCAGGCGAACGAGGGGCCGGATATCACGCACGCGGTGGCCATCGGCCCGAATGATTTCAACAGCTTGCCAACTGCCAAGGATGGATGCAGTTACTTGTTTAATGCGCGGGTCCTGCGCACGGGTATAGGCGTCAATTTCTTCAAGCAAAGCCACTTTTTTATCAAAGGCGATGCCGCCCAAAGGGTTTTGGTCTGTATAAAGTTGTTTGTTTGTGCGCGCGGGGGCGAGGCTCATTTTACCACTGGAACCAGTTTTGACAGCTCGGATAGTTTCTGCTGCCCGTTTAATTGCAGCTTCAGAAAGCTCTGTTGAGTGCGCATATCCTGTTGATTCGCCTGACACACCGCGCAGTCCAAAGCCCTGACTAGAATCAAAACTAGCGCCCTTAAGGCGGCCATCATCAAATGTGAAGGATTCAGATTGGGTGGATTCGAGGTATAATTCCCCATCGTCCATGCCGGAAAGTGCTGTGGAAACAAGGGATTCCGTACGATTTTCATCCAGTTCTGACTGATCAAAGAAGAAGTTGATGTTGGTGTCAGATGTGGGTCCATTGGTATCGGTCATGGAGCAGTTCCTTGTATTTTATAGGGGAAGATCAAGTTCCTGCGACAATGTGGCGCATGGTTGCTTCGGCATATGCCCCTAGAATGAAGCTGCAGAGGCCAAATAACAAGCTGTTGTTAAGAAATATCAGGTATTTTTGCTAAAAAGTGGCCTTTTCGGCACTGACTGGCTTGAGCCTGAGAAAACGTCTGCTATAACGGGCGCATATTTGGGTAACCGGTAAATGAAATAGCCGTTGGTTTATAGAGTTTGTCAGGCTGGTTAGGCCACTGAAAGAAAATGTTGAATAATATAAAGTGTTATCTTTCGGATGCCCGGGTAGGGGTGAAACAAAAGGAAAGCAGAACTATGAGCGTTAAAAGGCTTACCGCCGGGATTTTGGCTGCATTTACAGCTATGTTCGGTTTAACGGTTGGCGCGTTAGCAGAGGGCCGTCTTGGACTTCCTAAAGACAAAGGACTTTGGCTTCAGGAAGCAGCTAACGAGCAGGCGGTTAAAATCGCTGACTTCAACTTGGACCTGATGTGGCTTATCACAATCATCACAGTTTTTGTGTTTTTGCTGATGTTCGTTACAATGTTCGTGTATCGGGCAAAAGCGAATCCGGTAGCATCTAAAGTGAGCCATAATACTTTTATTGAAGTGGTGTGGACTGCTGCACCTATTCTTATACTAGTTTATATTGGTATCACGTCCTTACCGTTGCTTTATTATCAAGATGTTGTGCCAGAGACAAAGTTTGCCATTCGTGTAACGGGCAACCAGTGGAACTGGACATATAGCTACCCTGATCATGGCGGCATTGAATATACAGCTTCTCTTGTGCCGAACAGCGCCTTCGCAGACGCTGCTGAGCGTGCAGATTATGAAAAAGATCTGTCTGAGTTTCTCGGTTGGGATGCGAAGTTGAATGCGCGTCTTCTAGACACAGACCTTCGCTTGGTGGTGCCTATCAACACAAAAATCAAAATCATGCTTACTGCATCTGACGTGCTTCATGCATGGGCAGTGCCTTCACTGGGTGTGAAACTGGATGCTGTGCCGGGCCGCTTGAATGAGACATGGTTTGAAATTCCGCAGGTTGGTACTTACTACGGTCAGTGCTCTGAGCTTTGCGGCCAAGACCACGCCTATATGCCGATTGCTGTAGAAGCAGTTTCACAAGAAGATTTTGACAAGTGGGTTGCCCGCGCGAAAGTAGAATATGCTGACGCTGCGACAACTGCACTTGGTCGTTAAGAGTTTAGGAAAGGGAAGAGCTATGGCTCACGCAAATCCTACAGGTTGGAAACGCTGGGTTTTCTCCACCAACCATAAAGATATTGGCGTTATGTACCTATGGTTCGCATTTATTGCGGGCATGATTGGTTTTGGCATGTCCGGCCTAATGCGCATGGAACTTGCTGAACCGGGTGTGCAATTTTTGCCTGAATTCCTAGGAATGACAGAGCAGCAAGCGCGTCATATGTTTAACGTGCTTACTACCGGGCATGGCCTTATCATGGTTTTCTTCATGGTGATGCCTGCGCTTATCGGTGGTTTTGGTAACTACTTTGTACCGCTGATGATTGGCGCGCCAGATATGGCGTTCCCGCGGATGAACAATGTTTCCTTCTGGATGATGCCTCCGGCCTTCATTCTGTTGTTGCTTTCCACTGTTGTGGAAGGGGCACCGGGCATGAATGGTTTTGGCGGTGGTTGGACGGCTTACCCGCCGCTTTCAGGCACAATTGGGCACCCCGGTCCTTCAATGGATTTGGCGATTTTCTCGCTGCACGTTGCGGGTGCTTCTTCGATTATGGGCGCGATCAACTATATCACGACCATTTTCAACATGCGCGCACCGGGCATGACAATCCATAAGATGCCTTTGTTCGCTTGGTCTATCCTGATCACTGCTTTCTTGCTTGTATTGGCATTGCCTGTACTTGCTGGCGCGATCACAATGCTACTGACTGACCGTAACTTTGGTACGACATTCTTTGACCCTGCAGGCGGCGGCGACCCAATTTTGTTCCAGCACCTGTTCTGGTTCTTTGGTCACCCTGAAGTGTATATTATGATTTTGCCTGCATTCGGCATTGTCAGCCACATCATTTCCACTTTCTCCAAGAAACCAATCTTTGGGTATTTGGGCATGGCCTATGCCATGGCAGCGATTGGTTTTGTGGGTTTCATCGTGTGGGCGCACCATATGTATACTGTCGGCCTTGATGTTGACACCAAAGCATACTTTGTGGCGGCAACCATGGTTATTGCCGTACCGACAGGGGTGAAAATTTTCTCCTGGATTGCGACAATGTGGGGCGGGTCGCTGACTTTCCCTGTGCCAATGATGTATGCCATTGCCTTCATCCTGCTGTTTACAACAGGTGGTGTAACGGGCGTGGTTCTTTCAAATGCGGGTGCTGATATTGCGCTGCATGACACATATTATGTTGTGGCTCACTTCCACTATGTATTGTCGCTTGGTGCTGTGTTTGGCATCTTTGCAGGCTTGTATTACTGGGTTGGCAAAATGTCAGGAAAACAGTATCCTGACCTTCTGTCCAAACTGCAATTCTGGGTAACATTTGTAGGTGTGAACTTGATTTTCTTCCCGCAGCATTTCCTTGGTTTGAACGGAATGCCGCGCCGGTATGTTGATTATCCTGATGCTTTTACATACTGGAATGAGATTTCGACACTGGGCTATAAAGTCACGGCTGTTGGCGTGTTATTGTTTATCATTGTGATGTTTTATACTCTGTTCATCACGAAAAAACGTGTTGGCGATAATCAATGGGGTGAAGGGGCGAATACACTAGAGTGGACTTTGTCTTCTCCTCCGCCATTCCACCAGTTTAATGAACTGCCAAAAATCAAGTAATCTTGGTTTTAGTAAAGGACTAAATGTTGGCTAAAAGCCTTACATCCTTTGAAAAAGAACTTCAGTCTTCTGCTCCTTCGTTGGGGCAGGAGGCTGATGCACGTGATTTTATTGCGCTGTTAAAACCACGCGTTATGTCTTTAGTGGTTTTTACTGCCTTTGTGGGGCTTGTGGCGGCACCGGGCACAATGCATCCAGCCCTTGCCATCGCCGCTATTGTGCTTATTGCCATAGGGGCGGGGGCGTCTGGCGCTCTCAATATGTGGTATGACGCTGATATCGACGGTATCATGAAGCGCACAGCAAAACGGCCTATCCCTGCGGGTAAAATCTCGCCCGGTGATGCCCTTGGTTTTGGTTTAACGCTTTCAGTTGCCTCAGTGATTTTACTAGGGCTGATAGTGAATGTAACGTCAGCAGTGTTGTTGGCGCTTACTATCTTTTTCTATGCAGTGATTTACAGCATGTGGCTGAAACGCAGCACACCGCAGAATATTGTTATTGGTGGTGCAGCAGGCGCATTCCCCCCCATGATCGGCTGGGCTGCTGTTACAGACAGTGTGACTGTCGAATCTATTGTATTATTTGGTATTATCTTTCTCTGGACCCCGCCGCATTTCTGGGCGCTTTCGCTTTCCATCTATAAAGATTATGGAAAAGTAGGTGTGCCAATGTTGCCTGTGGTGGCTGGAGAGCAAGAAACCCGTAAACAGATACTCATATATAGCATCTTGATGGTGCCGTGTGTTGTTGCCCCCTATTTTATGGGCTTTGCTGGCCCTGTGTATGGTGGTGTGGCGGTGGCTCTGTGTTCTGTGTTTTTGTTTCTTGCCGTACAAATATGGCGTGGTGTTGAAAAAGCGCAGAAGCAGCTCTTCTTCTTCTCCATATTCTTTTTGTTTGGACTGTTTGCCACATTGGCCGGCGAACGGATTATTGCAAGGATGCTCGCATGACCAACAAACCTGAGATGCAAAAGGGCCAGGAGCCCGAAGCACAAGTTTCAGAAAGTGTTAAAAAACGTAACCGCGTTGTTGGCTTGGCGTTATTCGCTTTTGTCATTGCGCTGGGTGTTATCAGCTACTTCCGCGTTAAGGGGCTTGCTCCATGAGCCAAAGCGCTGCGGACACAATGACAACTAAAAACCGCCAACTCGGTGGCCTGATGCTGCTTGTTGCTGTGGGCATGGTTGGCTTGGCGTTTGCAGCCGTACCTCTTTATAAATTATTTTGTCGGGTCACGGGCTATGGCGGTACGACGAAGCAAGTGGAACTTGCCTCTAACACTGTTATTGACCGGGATGTGAAAGTACGGTTTGTTGCCAATACCCACCGGGATATGCCGTGGGAATTTAAGCCAATTCAAGTGGCACAAACGCTGAAAATTGGTGCACAAAATATTGCTTATTATGAGGCATATAACCCCACGAGCCACCCTGTTGTGGGGCGGGCTACATACAATGTAACGCCGCATAAGGCTGGGGAATATTTCTCAAAAATCGACTGTTTCTGCTTTACCGAGCAGATACTTGAACCGGGGGAACGGGTAGTGATGCCCGTTGTTTATTTTGTTGACCCTGATATGGATCAGGATCGCAACTTGGATGAAGTGACCGAGATGACACTTTCGTATACCTTCTTTATTCTTGATGAAGAAGAAACAGCAGAAGTGCTTTCTGGGCGTTAAACTAATTAGATTATTTTGGCCGGGATAACCGGCTTACTGTCAGGAGAAGATATATGGCGGGCGACGTACAACATGATTATCACTTAGTAAACCCAAGCCCATGGCCGGCTATTTGCTCGCTAGCGATACTTATTATGATGGTTGGGGCTGTGTTTGCCATGAAGCCAGATGCTGAATTATTCGGTATGTCAGGCTTTGGCAGCTACATGTTCTACTCTGGTTTGATAGGGCTGTTTTACACAGCTTTTGCTTGGTGGAAAGATGTTATCCATGAAGGTGAAACCGGGGACCATACGGGTGTTGTGCAAATTGGCCTTCGCTACGGCATGATTTTGTTCATTGCATCAGAAGTGATGTTCTTTGTGGCTTGGTTCTGGGCTTTCTTTAATGCTTCCCTTTACCCAATAATTCCAACAACGACCAATGAGATTTTTGATGTGATAGGGCAAGTGCCTGTTTGGCCGCCTGTGGGCATTGAAACATTTGACCCATGGCACCTGCCTTTCATCAATACTCTTATTCTGCTTCTTTCAGGCACAACAGTGACATGGGCGCACCATGCACTCATCGGCGGTGACCGCGAAGGCATGAAAAAAGGCCTATGGGCTACAGTCCTTCTTGGTGGATTGTTTACCTGCGTTCAGGCTTATGAGTATAGCCATGCGGCCTTTGGCTTCTCTGGCGGCATCTATGGTGCAACCTTCTATATGGCGACAGGCTTTCATGGTTTCCATGTTCTTGTTGGGACTATTTTCCTCGCTGTATGTTTGGGCCGGGTCTATAAAGGCCACTTCAAGCCTGACCATCATTTTGGTTTTGAAGCGGCTGCTTGGTATTGGCACTTTGTAGATGTGGTATGGCTGTTTCTGTTCATCTGCGTTTACGTATGGGGTGGCTAACAAGCCGTGACTAAACCTGATACATCGAAAAATTCAGAAACCGACCGGGGTATGCCTCGGTCGGTTTCTCCTTATAAGGCCGGGTTTGCCTGCAAATGTCCCTACTGTGGTGAAAGCCCGCTTTTTAAAAGTGGGTTAGTCATCAGAGAAACCTGCGAGGGCTGCGGCTGTGACTTAACAACGGCTGACACCGGTGACGGGGCACAGGTTTTTGTTATTCTTATCCTTGGTGCTATTTCCGCTATTTTGGGCTTCATATTGACGGGGGCTGGGCTTTCGCCAGAAGCCGTTGTTGGCATATTGGGCGTTGTGATTATCGGGGGGTCTTATTTAATGCTGCGCATTTTCAAAGCAACGCTTTTTGCCCTGCAAATACACCATGATGCACATGAAGGTAGTCTTGAGGATGAAAGCTGATGCTGCGCACTTTTAAGCCGGGCTTGTCGCTTACAATCAGTACAGGGGTGGCTCTGCTTATATTAGTGTTTCTTGGCACATGGCAGGGCGGAAAAATTGCCCCCAAGACTGAATTGTTACGCCTGATAGAGAATGGCCTAACAGCCGAGCCAGTGCTTTTGCCGTTAGACATAGATGATACAAGTGTGGCTGATTACCGCCGGGTGCAATTTGCGGGTACTCGGATGGCTGACCCTCTTAAAGTTTTTGGTATGAACCGGGCAGGGGCGCCGGGCTATTTTCTCTATGCTCCGGTAAAGCGGGCTAACAGCATTGTTGTTATCGTAAATTTTGGTTGGGTTCCTTTGGAGCAGCAGGCCAATGCGCCCATACCAAAAGGCCAAGTGGCGTTGCGCGGCATAAAGCTGCCAAGTGCCAAGCTGGGGACCATGACACTGACCAATGACACGGCCAAGGGAGCTTGGTATTTGGCTGATGTGCCTGAGATGGCTGCTCATTTTGGCCTGAAATCGGGGCAATATTACGAGTTTAGGGTCTTTGCTGACCACACCGCCGCTGTTGGTGGCTTGCCTCTTGGAGGCCAAGTTCTTATCACGATACCAAATAATCATTTCGAATATATGCTGACTTGGTACGGCCTTGCTGCGGCCTTGATCGCAATCTTTGTTGCTTTTGGGTATTCTCGTGGCCGGGAAATGGCTTGAGTCCTTGCATATTGCTGTTTCTGCTCTTATGAGTAAGGCGCGATTTTTCAACCCTAAGCGAGTATATTTGTCGTGAAGTATGTTTCTACGCGTGGCCAGGCCGAGAGCTTGGATTTTGAAGGTGTTACTTTAACCGGTTTGGCAAGAGACGGTGGCCTATATGTGCCCGAAGTTTTGCCTCAGTTTAGCCCTGAAAAAATACGGAAGATGCGTGGTAAATCCTATGCCGATGTTGCGTTTGAAGTTATCCAGCCTTTTGTGGAAGGGTCTGTTTCTGATGCTGACCTTAAAACAATGCTGGATGCAACATATGGGGATACTTTTCGCCACACGGCGGTTGCGCCGTTGGTGCAGCTTGGCAGCAATGCATTTCTGCTAGAGCTATTCCACGGGCCGACGATGGCGTTTAAAGATTTTGCCCTTCAACTGCTTGGGCGCTTCTTCGACCATTTTACGACAGAAGACCATAAGCTTACAATTATCGGCGCAACATCGGGTGACACAGGTTCTGCTGCCATTGAAGGCTGCCGGGGCCGCAAAAATGTATCAATTTACATGCTACACCCTAAAGGCCGGGTTTCCGATGTGCAACGCCGTCAGATGACAACTATTCTCGATGAGAATGTTGTGAACATTGCAGTCGATGGAACCTTTGATGATTGTCAGGCACTGGTGAAAGCCTGTTTTAATGACCATGGTTTCCGAGATAAAGTTGGATTGACTGCTGTGAATTCTATCAACTGGGCGCGGGTTATGGCTCAGATCGTATATTATTTCACGTCTGCAGTGGCGCTTGGTGCACCAGACAGAAAAATCTCCTTCAGTGTGCCAACGGGCAATTTTGGTGATATTTTTGCAGGCTATGTAGCTAAAGGCATGGGGCTTCCGGTGGAAACGCTGGCTATCGCCACCAACAGCAATGATATTCTTGCCCGCACGCTTGAAACTGGGCGCTATTCATTGGGGACTGCTGTGCCGACACTTTCCCCAAGTATGGATATTCAGGTTTCCAGCAATTTCGAGCGGTTGGTGTTTGACCTTGCTGGGCGAGATGGCACGCAAGTGCAAAACTATATGGATGCTTTCCAAGCTGACGGAAGTTTTGAATTTAGTGCAAACGAACTAGAGGCCCTACGCGCTAGTTTTGTGGCGGGTCGTACTGATAATGATGCAACCAAAGCTGTGATGCGGGCGTACCAGAAAAAAACTGGCTATATTGCTGACCCACACACGGCCATTGGGCTTGATGTGGCTGACAGGCTATTGCCAACCAGCGACATACCAACAGTTGCGCTTTCCACGGCGCACCCTGTTAAATTTGGCGCAGCAGTTGAAGAGGCGTGCGGTATTACGCCAACCCTGCCGGCCCATATGGCTGATTTATTTGAGCGCGAAGAGCGCTTTGAAGTTATGGCCAATGACAATGACGCACTGCAACAGCGCGTGCTTTCAGGCATAGTGTCTTGAGCGTTGAAGTCACACGCCTAAAGAATGGGCTGCGGATTGTCAGCGAAAGCAGAAGCAGTGTTGAAACTGTTTCTGTGGGAGTTTGGGTTGATGTTGGGTCTCGCCATGAACCCAAGCCGTTGAATGGTATCACCCATTTTCTGGAGCATATGCTTTTTAAAGGCACCAAAACGCGGTCTGCTAAAGACATCGTGTTAGAAATTGAAGCTGTTGGTGGGCATATGAATGCCTATACCACCCGCGAAAACACCACATATTATGCGCGCGTTCTAAAAGATGACTTGCCGCTTGCTGTGGATGTATTGTGCGACATTCTGAAAAATAGCCAGTGCGCCCCGGCGGAAATCACCCGTGAAAAGAAGTTATTCTGCAAGAATTAGGGCAGGCGTTGGATACACCTGATGATGTGGTGTTTGACAATTTACAGGCTGCGGCATACGCAAACCAATCGTTGGGGCGCTCCATATTGGGGGAGGCAGACAACATCAAAGCCTTCCGCCAAGAAGACTTGCTTGAGTATCTGGCTGATAAGTATGTGGCATCCAATATAGTTATTTCTGCGGTTGGGAATTTAAAACATAGCGATCTTGTGACGATGATCGAAGACAAGCTGGGCGAGCTTCTGACAGGAACCCCTGCAAAGATGGACACTGCCGCCTATGTTGGAGGTCGCAAGATTGAAAGCCGCGAGTTAGAGCAAGTGCATATTACTGCTGCATGGCCGGGCTTTTCGTTTCATGACGACAATTATTACGCCATGCAGGTATATTCTACCATTCTAGGGGGCGGCATGTCCTCAAGGCTATTTCAGGAAGTGCGTGAGCATAGAGGCTTGGCCTATTCAGTTTATAGTTTTACCAGTAGCCATGCTGAAACAGGCATGTTTGGCCTATATGCAGGCACCAGCCCTGATATGGTGGCAGAAATGGTGCCGGTTATTAGTGCAGAGATGGCTGCCTTGGCAAAAGGCCCTGAGGCAATTGAATATAAAGTGGCAATTGCGCAGTTGAAAGCAAGCCTCATGATGGCGCTTGAAGCTACAACCTCGCGCATGGAACAGCTTGGCAGGCAAATGCTGGTATTTGACCGGGTTATCCCTGTCGAAGAAATGATAGCAAATGTTGGTGCTGTAGAGCTTTGTCACGTACAACGGGTTGCAGAGCAATTATGTAATGTTAAGGATCCAACTATTGCGATTGTTGGCCCCGGCGATTACCAAAAGCTGACATTTTAGAGCTACGGATTCAGTTTTTTTTGACGGGCGCGTGGATTTTAAGCAGATTTTGCAGTTTAAAAACGGTAATTATTATAAATAAGTTATAGTATTACAGAAGCTTTACTGTCCTTTAGTCCATACAAGCTACAATAGAAAAATGTTTTTAGCCTATTGGGCAATGTTACGGGTGCAAGTGCTACTCAACAGTTTTCCTCGCAAAAAAGGCAAGGGATCATCCTTATAGTATATTGATTTTGTTGGTATATTTTTGACCGCGTGATTAGTGCCCAAAATTTAATATAAATTCCCAAAAATCAAGTATTCATAAGCTTACACCAACTAGGCGACTATATCATTCTCCTATAACCAAGTAATTATAGAAATATTAACTATATATTATTGAAATCCGTAGTATTCCGGTTCTCTAGGGCTTTTTTAATTTCATGATTCGTGTCAATATGGAATGGGAATAGCTACATTTTTGGGTCGCGTTATATGGGAGAAAAGGATTGTTGAGTCCTGAAGTCTGACAATTATTGGGGTATTGGCGATCACTTGGTGGCGGTGAAAGACTGCCTGACAGGTGCTTGTTGGATTTGCGAGAGCTCACGCATATTATGCCCTGGATGTTCATTCTGGAAATGCGCGAAGACGGCGCATTGGTGTACCGTTTAGCTGGCTCTTCGCTGGAAGGCGCTTTGGGGTGCAGTATGTCGGGCCAAACTTATTGCAGCGTATTTTCTGAAACTGAACAAGCCACAATTATGGAAGAATTGCATGCCACTGCGCTTGTTCAAAGCAGTGGTATCTTGCGGTCAGGCTGCTTCAAAATGGAATCCACTGATAAATATGACCTTGAGGTGATTTCCCTGCCGTTTGCGGATTCCCGTGCTATGGGCGGCGTAATATTGGTGGGTTTTGTTCGTCCGTTTGAAGTTGGAAACCGTGCTTTCATTGATAAATGGGGCGAATTTGACCAACAGTTGAAACGGCTTTTTGTGGTACCATCACCGCGTATAGTACGCCTTCAGCATTTGTCTGAAAGAGTTTTCCAGTCACTGATTGACTTGAAAGTAACCTTGCGGGTTATGGACTTGCCACGTGTTATGGAAATTGATGATCAGGGTATGCACCATAAATTTGCAGAGGTGCCTTCTTTAAGCTTGGATACTTTCAGCAAGTTGAATACGCAAGGCTTGAATTAGTCTCTTTCAGGGTTAGCACCGTCTGGTCTGGTGGACCGTAAGTTAAGCATGGCCTGCTTCTAATGACAGCATTGAAATGTTAATACCTAACATAGCCATGGCCCTTGGCCATTTTTGCTCGGGTTCTGTGTAGAAAATAATCTCTTCATCTGCATCTGCGGTTAACCAACTGTTGGCAACAATTTCTTGTTCTAACTGCCCCGGACCCCACCCTGCATATCCGAGCGCAAGTAGGCTGTGTAAAGGGCCGTGGCCTTCCGCCATGGCGCGCAAAATATCTACTGTGGCGGTTAGGGCAAGCGTTTCACTGACTACCAGCGTGCTATCTTGCACATAATCGGCTGAGTGAAGGATAAATCCCCGACCTGGCTCTACAGGGCCACCAATATGGACGCTAATCTCAGGTGATTTCATAGCAGTATCAATTTCTAACTGCTCTAACAGCCCCTCAAAAGACAGGTTTTCAAATGATTGATTAATGACCAAGCCCATGGCGCCAGATTCGTCGTGTGAGCATACATAGATGACGCTACGATCAAAGCGCGGATCTTGAAGGTTGGGCATTGCTAGGAGTAGTTTACTGTCCAGAAATGTTGAGGATGTCACTTTTCCTGCCCTTTATTTATTTATCCTGACTGTACTCTTAAACGGCCGTCTGCGCAATCTAACTTGCAACCAAGGTTGACGTTTTTGTGAATAAAGACGATTGGTAGCCAGATCAAAAGCCTGCTAAAAAGAGGCTTACATTTATTTGGAGAGACTTTTGCGCTTTTTTCCTTTTTACGCCATTTTTACATTGGGTCTGTCCCTTGGTCTATCACCACTTGCCGCTGCTGCTGATGGGGGATGGCAAAACCATCAGGGTTTTTTGCAAACCCGTGTAATTGCTGCTTCCATGCAGATGAAAGAGGATGGCAAGCACATGCTTGCTTGGGAAGCAAAGCTGGCACCGGGTTGGAAAACCTACTGGCGATCGCCGGGGGAGGCTGGTTTGCCTGTCCGTGTTTTCGTTGGCAAGAAACAGCAGGAAATACTGTACCCACTGCCTGCCCGGTTTGAGCTTTTTGGCCTTCAAACCTATGGTTACAGTAAATATGTCATGTTGCCTTTTCAGGTTGATGAAAATTCGATTAACAGCCGTGATGCTATCGAAGTGGACTTTATGGTTTGCAAGGAAATATGTGTTCCTTTCCGCGCTAGCTATACGCTCTCGCCTGATGCGCTGAGCGAAGAAAGCTCTATTCATGATGGTGGTATAAAGCGCTGGCTTGATACAGTGCCAGCTACAGAGGGCGGAGATGGCGCCGGGCTGGACGTTATATCAGCCAAAGTCGTTGGTCCTCTTGGGCATCAAAAAATTATTGTAGATGTTAAAGCAAGCCATAGCCTTGATGCTGCCGATATGCTGGCGGAAGTGAATGATATGTTCCATTTTGGCAAGCCAAAAATGCGGCTGTTGGCTGATGGGAAGTCTGCACGTTTTGTCCTGCCTGCCATGACAGGTAAAAAACCGCAAAGCTTGAAGGGCCTGAAGGTACGGCTTACTTTCACGGATGGAAAAGGCGCTTCGGTGGAACGCCATTTCAACCTTTCCAGA
>JAESQS010000314.1 GCA_016765035.1 Kordiimonadaceae bacterium
ATGGCCGAGTAGCTCAGCTGGTTAGAGCAGCGGAATCATAATCCGCGTGTCGGGGGTTCGAGTCCCTCCTCGGCTACCAATTAAAACAAAGACTTAGCTGTATAGGCTGGGTCTTTTTTTTTGTTTCGCAGACTGAATTTCGCCGTAATATTCAGGGGTGCGGCATATTAAATCGAAAATGATCTAGGATACCGTCCTGATGATGCGACCAGCAGTGTTGTAACACTCGGTTGAAGGCTTGGTCTATGGCTTACAGATGTAGCTAAAGCGGGGGCGACTGTTAATTCTGTTTTTGTCCTGCTCCGCCCCTCGCAATTGGCATCATGCCTGTTCTGTTTTGGGGGATGGATTGACTGTTTCCCTCGGCGCGTTATTTACAAATTATTTTTGCCCTTCACCAATATTTTGCTGCCCTTGAAAAGTTGGGATTAGCGGAGATGGAAATGTCTTTTAGGTCGCTTCGATCAGAATGATTTCCATCCATTCGTCCGATTTTCAAACGCTGTTAAAAATCATGAGTAATATTTATTATCATTTAATAACAGTATGTTATGGAGAATCTATAGCTAAAAAAAAGCTGGCATATGACTTGCAGTTTTCCTGATGCACGGTTGTCTCATCCCCCATAAATGAAGGGTGTTTCTATCGTCACTATATAGCCTTGTCGTTTTCCTAGGGAAGCAGTGGGGCCTGTGGATTTTTAAGCTAAGGAACCCGGGAAGAGTGATACTATATGCTGATAAATATTGATAATGGCGGCACGTTGACAGACGTATGCGCAATAACAGACGACAATTTTTATAAAACCAAAACACTCACCACGCCCTATGACTTGAGTAAGTGTTTTTTTGATGGCTTACGGGCCATTTCAGAAGCAGTTTATGGTACGGAGAGCGTTTCCAGATTGCTTGCTGAAGTTGAACATATTCGGTATTCGACCACTCAGGGTACCAATGCCATTGTAGAACGCAAGGGACCGCAGCTCGGGCTAATTCTGAACAAGGGCCATGGGGATCTGGCTGCGAAGATGCGCGCCCATGATCCAGAGCTATTCGACGTTCTGGTGGCTGACCGAATTGTTGAAATTGACCTTGACGAATTAATGGATGGTGAGAATGGCGCCGAAGCTGCGACAGCAATCACTCGCCTGACATCAAGTGGCGCGAACCGCGTTATCATATGCTTTGATGTAGATGATGCCGCTGGTTTTGAAACAACATTCAAACAGATAGCTTTTGAGAATTACCCGAGGCACCTGTTGGGTGCTGTGCCTATGTTATTCGCCAGTGAACTGGTGGATGATGTGTCCGCTGACCGTCGAGCATGGACTGCATTGATCAATTCATTCCTGCATCCTGCGATGGAAAGCTTCCTTTATAATGCGGAAAACCGCTTGCGGGAATATCGGACCAGAAACCCCCTTTTGATTTTCCGGAATGATGGAAATGCGTCCCGTGTTGCAAAAACAATCGCAGCAAAAACATACAGTTCTGGGCCACGCGGTGGCATGGAAGGCGTTAAGGTCTTCAGCAGCAGCTATAATTTGACCAACGTGCTTTCAATGGATGTTGGGGGCACGACAACGGATATTGGCCATGTGGTTGGTACTGACGTGCATGAAATGCGGCGCGGTGAAGTTGAGGGCATCCCTATTTCTTTTGCGCTGTGTGAAATTATCAGCATTGGCGCTGGCGGAAGTTCCATCCTTTCTGTGGATACGGGCAAGGTGCAAGTGGGGCCGGAAAGTGTTGGCGCTGTACCGGGGCCAGCTTGCTTTGGCCGTGGCGGAAAACAAGCCACAATTACAGATGTAAATTTGCTTATGGGCTTGCTTGACCCCTCCACCTATTTTGGCGGCAGCCTGACCCTTGATGTTGAGCGTGCTCGCACGGCGATTACGGAGAATATTGCCTCGGTTTTGGATGTTTCTGTAGAGGATGGTTTGTTGGTTCTGCGGGATGCATACGAGCAGAAAATTGCGAACTCCCTTTCAGAGTTTTCCGGGATTGATGATGAAACCGTGTTGGTGGCTTTTGGGGGTGCGGGGCCGATGAATGCCTGTGGTGCCGCTGAAAAAGCTGGGATCAACACTGTGATGGTGCCGAAAATGGCGGCTGTATTTAGTGCGTTTGGCATCGGCTCCTGTGACATTGGCCAAAACTATTCAAAAGTTCTGGCTGATAGCGAGCAATCGACATTAACTGCTGCCTATGATGCCCTTTTGAAACGCGCTGAACGGGATATGTTCGCTGAGGGTTTTGCCGAAGGCGACTATGAAATAAAGGCGCAACTTATTGATGAAGACGCGCCAGAAGAAGTGGCATATCACCTGAACGGCAGCGCGGAAGTGCCTGCGGCCTTGGCATCTGCCAATACACTCACCTTGGAAGTTTCCGCGAGGAAGCGCTTGAAAACCGAAGACGGAATACAGGCCAAAATCGAAAAAAACAGCTTGGCATCTTCAACAAAGGTTCGCTCGATCGTTGAGAAAAACGACGGCTGGAAAGATGTCCCTGTCTATGAGGTGGAAGAAATGAACCCCGGTGACTATGGCGTTGGCCCTGCTGTGATCGAAGAAGAATTTTTCACCTGCCTTGTGCGTGACGGTTGGGAATTCATTGTAACTGAATTGGGCGATATCTGCCTAACCAAAGGTGATAAAAAATGAAAGTTTTGATGACTGAATATTTGCGTATTGATTTGGAATCAGAAAATTGGGAATGCCGGGTCTGTGACCATACAATCGGCTCAGCCCGAGGCAATTATAAGGAAGGGATGCTGGTTTATAACCGGGACCCAGCAGACATTCATCCTTCTATCATTGACCCTGAAAAATATCGTTTCACTTTCTGCCCAGATAAAGATTGGGTGCATATTTATGAGTTTTATTGCCCTTCCTGCGGCACTCAGGTGGAGGTTGAATATACCTTCCCCGGGCACGTGCCTCTCCACGATATGGAAGTAGATTTGGACACATTGAAAAAACAATGGAGTCAAAGAGACGAGCTGACTGAGCCAACAACGGGGCCAAATGTGCTCGTAGATCGCGGTCACCGCCACCATTAGGGCGTTTCTGTTTGTGAACTGCATCAGAACAGAAATTAGAGGGAATTAGATTATGAAGCGTATATCAGTAGATATTGGCGGGACGTTTACGGACTGCTTTGTCGTGTGGGACGATAATTACATTGAAACCAAGGCCTTAACTACACACCAAAATCTGGCGCTGGGCTATAATGAAGCGTTGGAAAAAGCGTATAAAGAACTGAATATCGACATGGAAGAAATACTTTCCGAAGTTGATTCAGTGCGTTACGCAACCACCTTGGGTACAAATGCTTTGATAGAGCATAAAGGCCCCCGGATTGGGATGCTTGTAACAGCCGGTTTTGAAGCCATGGTACCCCTAAGCCGCGCGCGTGGTTACGGGGAAGGTATGGACTCGCTGGCCAAGCAAAACTTGCCAGATGCACAGCGCCCTGAACCTCTTGTCTTGCCGCAAATGATTGAAGGTGTAAGGGAACGTCTAGACTTTGAAGGCAAGCTGGTTATGCCTCTCGATGAAGAGGATGTCAGGCACCAAATCAGGAAATTGGTTAATAAGGGTGCTCAGACTATTGTGATCTGCTTGGTCAATTCTGTTGTTAATCCCGAGCATGAAAAGCGTGTTGAGCAGATTTTACTTGAGGAATATCCAACGCATTTGCTGGGGTCTATTCCCGTTATCCTGTCGCACCGTGTTGCGGGCCGTAAAGGGGAATATGTTAGGGCAACGTCTGCCGTTATAGATGGCTATTTGCATTCAACCATGTATCACGCCATGAACCAGCTAGAGCAGAACTTGCGCGCTCATGCGTATTCCAAACCAATGCTGGTTATTCATAACTCTGGTGGTATGGCGCAGTTGAATTCAACAGATGCGCTGCAAACTATCCACTCGGGTCCTGTTTCCGGCATTAGTGCTGCAGAGCATTTGGCCAAAGAAGCTGATCTTGGCAGTGTGGTTGCAACGGATATGGGCGGCACCAGCTATGATATTGGTATCGTGGTTGAAGGCGGCATTAAACACTATGACTTTAACCCTGTGATTGATCGCTGGTTAGTTTCTGTGCCGATGGTTCATTTGGTTACGCTGGGTGCAGGCGGGGGGTCGATTGCATCTTTCGACCATATGTATAATGCGGTGGCAGTTGGGCCGAAAAGTGCGGGTTCAGACCCGGGGCCAGCTTGTTATGACCGGGGCGGTATGCAGCCGACCGTGACAGATGCGGATTTGGTACTGGGGTATCTTGACCCTGAGAATTACGCTGGTGGTAGTATTCCTTTGAATCCAAAACGGTCTTTCTTTGCGATTGAAGAAAACCTCTGCGATGACTTGGACGTTGAACCCATTGAAGCTGCTTTGCTCATCAAGGAAAAAGTTGATAGTAATATGGCGAACGGGCTGAACACTGAGTTGCGTGTCCGGGGGTATGACCCCGTAGACTTTACCATGCTGGCCTATGGTGGTAATGGTCCGTTGCATTGTTGTGGCATTGCGGAAAACCTGAATATTAACAAGATTCTAGCAACACCGATGAGCTCAGTTTTCTCAGCGGTTGGGGCGGGCAATATGCATCAGATGCATATTCATGAATCTTCTCTCTTTATGGTTCTGTATGATTCAAATAGCCGCAAGGTTTTTGACGATTATACACGCTTCAACGATATCGTTGTTGACCTGAGTGAGCGCGGTAAAACTGACTTGCTCAGACAAGGTTCCAAACCTGAAAGCATAAAGCATTCATTGGAGCTGGATATGCGGTACGGCAACCAACTGGTTCAAACCACTGTTGTAGTGCCAGAACACTCTCTTAAGTCTGCCATTGACGTGATGAATATCCTTGATCAGTTCTCAACTGATTATGGCAAGCGTTTTGGTGAGGGAAGTCAGGCACCTGAGGCTGGTATTCGCATCAATACCATCCGTGTGGCTTCTTACGTTGAGCATGACACTGTTCATTTTAAACATATTAAACCACTGCCGGAAGCAGAGCGTAAAGGACCACCTAAGCCGTCACAAATGCGCACTTGTTATTTCGTAGGCAGCAATAAGCCTGTGGAAACACCAATGTGGAAAAAGGACGACATTCCCCCCGGAACAGAAATTGTGGGTCCGGGTATCGTTGGCTCAGATGTCACTACCTATCTGATTGAGCCAGGATGGAAATATGTTTCGTCTGAGCAAGGTGCTGTTTGGTTCTTTCGCATTGATGCAAAGACCTAAGTGAACAACGAATTTGATAAAAATTAAGGGTTATTAACATGAATAAGCCAATTGACTTGAAAAATGTCGCAGAAGATCAAGACTTGATTAAAAAGTTCTTGAAAGAGACCACGTTGTTCCTTGGTCCCGACCCAGAGATTATTCGCGACCATAGGATTATGCCCCGCACGGACTATGAAGAAAAATGCGTGCAGGAGCATTCTGACCTCAACCAGATTGCCTCTATCCGGGATCGCCTACAGGCTGCCTGTGAAGAAGGCTTTGAGATGGTTGAGCAAATGGGCGCAGCCCCCGGTGCTAAATGGGGTGATATCATCACCGGTATATATTCTGCATCAGGGGATTTGACCATCGGGAGTGCCGGGGGCGTTTTGATCTTCTCTGCGCTCGTGCACCATCCTATCAAATTTATCATCAAAAACTGGATTGATGAGAAAACCGTTGGCGTGAATGAAGGTGATGGCTTTATTCACAATGATTCACGCTATGGAAACGTGCATAACACTGACCAAAGCATGATTTTACCTGTTTTCCATGAAGGTAAATTGGTTTGCTGGGTGGCTTCCACTGTGCACGAAGGCGAAAATGGTGCCATCGAGCCGGGCGGTATGCCGTCAATGGCAGAAACCCCCTTTGATGAGGGGCTGAAAATGTCTCCGTTTAAAGTGGTGGAAAATTACGAAATCAAGCGGGACCTTTTGACATTTTTGCAGAATTCGGTTCGGGAGCCAAAACTGCAATATGAAGACATGAAAGTGAAGCTATTTGCTTGTATGCGGTTGGAAAAACGTATCAAGGAAGTCTTGGCCATGGAAGGCCCTGATGCCCTGACAGCTTGCTTACGGTACACCAATGATAGCGTGGTCGAAGAAGTGCGTCGCCGTATTGCTGAATGGCCTGATATGACAGTCCGTACCCATGTGATTATGGACAGTACACTGCGTGAGAATGTACTGATAAAAGTGAACCTTGCGGTTACGAAAACAGGCAACCGGCTGATATTTGATTTCTCTGGTTCAAGCCCTGAGATTACCAACCGCGCTATCAATACCCAATTGCCAGGGCTGAAAGGCATGGTGGCACAATCTTTCATGAACCACGTGTGGCCTGATTTGCCACGCGGGCAGGCAGGTTTTTCACCGATTGAAGTTATTACACCGAATGCCTCAATCGTTGACTGTAGTTATGCTGCGCCTAACTCCCAGAGCCTTATGGCGATTTTTACAGCCTTCACTGTGGCCCAACATGCCACAGCAAAATTCCTGTACAGCGTGCCAGAGAAACATACGCGGGTTCTTGCACCTTGGTTTAATATGATTGGCACCTTCATTTGGGGTGGCGTGAACCAGCATGGTGAGACACTTGGTAACCTTTGTGCTGATTTGAACGGTATGGGCGGTGGTGCGCGTATGGACAGGGACGGGGAACATGCCTTGGCCCCTATCTTTGCAACCATGGCTGATATTGGCGAGCAGGAAATGAACGAAGAAGAAGTGCCGTTCCTGCAGTTGGTTTCTAAAAAAATGACCACGAATACACAAGCACCGGGCAAATTTCGGGGTGGTATGGGCTACAGCATGATTGTGGCAACCAAAGACAGTGATCAATGGGGCTTTATGACAACAACAGTGGGCTCGAAGGCCCCGCCTATTCAGGGCCTGTTTGGTGGCTATGCCTGCGGCAGTTACCCGCTTAGTAAAGTAACGGATGTTGATGTGTATGACGTGATGATGACGGAACCTGAAAGGTTTAAGCATTCCATTCCTGAAATTATGAATGAGCAGCCATTTGAGAATGCCAACTATTCAACCCATCATATGGGGATGGGGTTTGATCTGGCTAAACGCGGCGAACTCTACATGATCTCGCAAGGGTCTGGTGGAGGCTACGGCGACCCGCTTGAAAGAGACCCTTATATGGTCATTCAGGATATCGAAGAATCCTTGATTACGCCGGATTGGGCGAAAAAGCTCTATCATGTTGTTTTCAATGAGGAAACGCTGAAAGTTGATGAGGAAGCAACAGAGGCCGAACGGAAAAAGGTGAGAGAGAAACGTAAAGCTCAAGGCCTGCCGTATGCTGACTTTGTGAAGAAGTATGTGAAAGATCAGCCACCAGAGAATATCCCGTTTTATGGGTCGTGGAATGGCGACAATGACATGGTCTATGCTGGCAGCAATGATGATAAACGGGATGCCAAAGACCCCGGCCCGATTTACATGATCAATCCTAAAGACGTTAAAATTGCTGAATTGGAAGAAGAACTTACCACAGTTCGCAATGTAGCTGGTCTTAGTGCTAAGGACACAAGGACATAATGACTATTGATCTCGTAGCGTATCTTTCTGCCGGGGGGAACTCTCCCCGGCTATGGGTTGATTTTAATGCCTATGCCAAGAAACTTCTTCTAGGGTCAGAAGAAAATCCTTGGACGACACCTGCTGCCTATATGGCATTTTACGGGCAGGCTCATGGGTTGGTTTCAGCGGAAGTTGTGGTTATCAATGTGTGGGACATGTTCCAGCATTGGTTCGATGAGGACAAAGATGCCTTGCCTTCCATGGCAGGACAGCGGCGGGCGACAGTTGCCTTGAAAACAATGCTGGAAGTCTTTCCTCCTCGTGAGTTGCTGGCTGAAGTGATTACAGCAATGAGCAATAATTATGGGGGGGCAGTGCCAATGGTACTGGTTATGCCGTCGCCCCGGTCTTTGCTTGTGAAAGCCCATAAGGCAGCGAATGGTGTTGCTGTGGAGCCTGACGAAATGAATGTGGATACGGCTTCTATGTATGTTGCCGATTACCTGAGGTATTTTAGCGCTACAAACCTGTCTGGCGTTTTGCTGGTGGAAGACCCTGATTTGATGCCTGCAAGTGGCGAAGAGCTTGGCTGGTACCAGCCAGTATATAATGTTGCCAGCCATTACCGTTGGTCTGTTGGTGTGCAATTGCCGGTTGCTAGTGTGGATATAACGCTGCCTGAAGCCGTTGATTTTGCCATTGCGCCAAAAGACGCACATGTTGCTACAGATGTTAGAGGCACCGATATTACGCAACCCCTGTGGGGCGGTGCAGGCTCTGGTGGTGCAGGCTTTGGCGGTGCATCAGTCCAGGGCAAGGGGTTTTACTATGTTTCAATTCCCGCAGACAGCAAGCCTGAAACTGTCCTTGAAACACTTTCAAACCTTAA
>JAESQS010000315.1 GCA_016765035.1 Kordiimonadaceae bacterium
CCGGTGCCTGCACCGCCGCCGATGATTGTCACGCCGTCTGCGACCATTTGGTGGAATTTCTCCATAAGGTCTTTGCGGTTTTGTTTGGGCATTCAATTGTCTCCGTATAATTCTAGAAAGTTTTCTTTTAAAGCAACGGCAAAGGCTGCATCGTTAATGTGATGAGGTAAGCAAATGACCTCTATGTGCGCGCATGATTTTACTGCGTCAGTCAGGGACGTGATAAAGGCAGTGCGTGCTTCAGGGTCGTAAAATGCTTGGTCTGGTGCATCAAGAGCTGAAAAGCCATTTTCTGGTATGAGAAAACGCGCAGGCCCCTTGAAATGAGTGAGCTTTTCCCCAATCCATTCACCAATGCGCGCATTTTCTTCGGCAGTCGTACGCATTAACGTAACATGGGAGTTATGCTGGTAAAACAAGCGGTCTTTATAGCGGGCAGGGACACTGTCACGAGAACCAAAGTTCACCATATCAACAGCACCACATGACCCAACATAGGGAATGGCCATTTGGGCAAAAATATCCATTCTACCGGGGCCAGCACTCAGTACGCCGTCCATCAAGTGGTCCGCTACTTCTGTCGTGGTCGCATCAATCACACCCGTTAAAAAACCATTTTCAACCAGCTTTTCCATGGAATTACCGCCAGTGCCCGTTGCATGGAAAATAACCCCTGAATACTCAGGATCAAGGCTTGTACGTAGGGCCTCCACACAGGTTGTCGTAACACCAAACATGGTCATGCCAATGCTAGGTGCGCTGTTGCTCTGGCGTTTATGCTGATGCTGCAACATGCCAACAAGGGCATGGGCAGCATTGGCTAATACACGCTCAAGGACTGAGTTTAACCCACCAATATCAGTGACAGAATACATCATGCAGATGTCTGAGGCACCCACATAGGGCGCTATATTGCCGGAAGCCATGGTTGAGACAATGATTTTAGGAATGCCTATGGGCAAATTCTGAAAGGCTGGTCCTACAACGGCTGTACCGCCTGAGCCGCCAAGGCCAATAACAGCCGAAACATTTGCCTGACTACCTAGATAAGCGCTGAATGCTTCAGTCATGCCGGTGATTGCAGTGCCTCTGTCCCCGGTAAATACGGCTGAAGATCCGCCTGGATGGCAGTTGGCCACCGTTAGGGCACTAACATCAACAGGAATACTAGGTGTGCCGCCTGCAGTGCTTAGGTCAACCATGCAGGTCTCAAGGCCTTGCTTATGCAGAAGCTGCTGAACAAAATGCAGTTCAGAGGCTTTGGTGTCAAATGTGCCAGCTATATATACAGTCATGCCCAAGCTTAACTCGCCTTTTCATAAACTTCGAGGGATAAAACCAAACGCGTTACAACGGCTTTTTTCATGAGTAAAACAATAGGTTCCGATCCTACCTCTGTATTGGTGATTATGGTTTAATTTTAGGAAATAAGCGGCAAATAGATACTCTACCCCTATGGTTATTAGCATGTTAACTATAATTTTATTATATACTATCGAATAACGATAAATGGTGGCATTCAGGGCTTTCCCCGGTGTAGAGAATGTTTCTTTAGATACGCTAAAGGCGTTATCCCTATTTGTTTTCGAAAATGGCTAGTGAAAGCGCTTTGGTCATAAAAACCCAGCTTGTGAGCAATATCAGAGATACTACCGTCCCCAGAAACAATCATATCGCAGGATTTTAATACCCGGAGCTTGAGAATATATTGGTGCGCGCTGGTGGTAAAAAGTTTTTTAAACCGTTTTTCAAATTGCCGCACCGACAGACCTGCAATTTGGGCCATTTCTACATTACTAATCTTACGTGTGTAATTATCTTTCAAATACACTAATGCAGCAGAAAGCTCCCGGTAAGGTTTTAGGTCCACTGAAGCATCTTCAAGCTTTTGGCAGGCACCACACAGGCCGGTCACTATACCTAGGCTATCAACAATCGGTACTTTGTTACAAATAATCCAGTGCATTTCCCCCATATGGTTTGGGAATAACTCAATAATATTAAGCTTACTCTCAGAAGAATTAATAACCTCAAGGTCATCTTTGCGGTAATGCGTGGCAAGTTCACGCGGAAAAAGGTCAAAGTCGGTCTTACCTTTTACGTCTTCAACCGTTTCAAATCCAAAATGTTCGGCAAATAGCTGGTTGCTGTTCATTAAGGTGCAGTGCGTGTCTTTTACAAAAAGCATAATATTGTCTATCCCATCAAAAAGATGGGAAAAGTGGGCCGAATTAATGTAATTAGCTGTATCAGTCTTAGGCAAATCACCCCTCCATGGAACGCTTTTTTCCTAAATAACGTAGCTAAAAGCCAATACAATGCAAGTCTGGATTCATACTCTTGACAGATTAGGGGAACAGGCCTCCATTATGATGCCTGTTGTAAGAGGGAGATTCCATGGCCATGGCAAACGAAACAGAGCAGCCTGTAACGCAAGCTGTAGTATTAATTGTTGGTTCTGGGGCCGGTGGGGGCATGATGGCCTACCAACTGGCAACTTCCGGCGTGAAGGTAACTCTACTGGAAAGTGGCCGAATGTATGATTCTGCCGTTGAAACCGCCATGTTTAGCCCGGTTAGTGACGCGCCCTTAAGGGATATGGGCACGCCAGATAAGCCAGCCGGTTTTTTTGATGCTACAATTGGTGGTGGTTCACTAGAAGAAGAACCTTTCACAACAGATGAAGGAACGGAGTTCCGCTGGTGGCGCGCCCGCATGATGGGCGGTAGAACACACCATTGGGGCAGACAAACCCCCCGTTATGGCCCTGATGACTTTAAAGTTTTTTCAAATACAGGCCGTGAAGTTGATTGGCCAGTTTCCTACGAGGATGTCGCGCCTTATTATGACCGCGTTGAAGAAATTGTTGGTGTTTTAGGCCCTGATGAAAAGGAAGCTGTACATAATTCACCAGTACCGCCCAACCACATCAGGCATGAACCACCAGCGCCGCGTGCTTCGGAAATGCTGTTTGCAAAAGCCTGCGAAAAAATTGGGCTAAAAACACATGCGCATCCCACAGCCATCTTAACACGGGACAAAGGCGATAGAAGTGCTTGTTTTTATGCAACAAATTGTATTCGTGGGTGCAGTATTGGCGCTGCATTCGATTCCGTTACAGGCTTTATTCAGCCTGCTTTAAAAACCGGCAATTTAACGATCATTTCCCATGCCCATGTCTTGCAGGTGCTAACAGATGCATCAGGTAAAAAGGCCACGGGCGTACTTTATGTTGATAGGGAAACTGAAACACGCCGGGAAGTTCAAGCCAAAGTAGTCGTTTTGGCGGCAGGCAGTATGCAAAGTTGCCGCATCATGCTGAATAGTGCCACTGATAAGGCTCCTGAAGGTTTGGGGAACTCCTCAGGTATGTTGGGCAAATATGTCTCTGACACGCTTTTCACCAACATATCGGTTCAGCTGCCTACTTTTGTTGGCTTACCACCTCATAATGAAGACGGTATTTCCAACCGCACCTTTATGCGCCTGGTCAATTAACGGAAAAACAAAAGCAGGAACAGGGTTTAGACTTTTCCGGTAGCTATAAATTAGAAGTTGACCCATACGGTGGTGGGCGGTTTGGCCTGCCGGGCATGAGTTCAACCGTTAGGTTCCTTTTGTATTTTAGTAAAGGTGCTTACGGTAAAAAATTAAAGCAGTACATGAGGAAAAATTACGGCTCTTACATCGGCCTTCGATCCTTTGGCAGCATGAGCCTGAATGAAAAATGTTCCGTACGGCTTGATGATAAAGAAACCGACAAATGGGGTATGCCTTCAGCGCGCTTCCACTGGGAGCTTACAGATGAAGATTTCCGCCGTGTAAAATATATGAATTCTCTGTTGCTTAAAGTTGCCAAAGCTATGGGCGCTAAACTTCTTTATGATGTTTTGAGCGCTCTCGCAAGGCCGGTAAATTGGTTGGTTATAAAGGCGGTTCTGTAAATCACGAAACAGGCGGGTGCAGAATGGGCGATAACCCCAATGCATCAGTGCTGAATGAATATTCTTGCTCGTGGGATGTACCAAACTTGTATGTGGCTGATGCCGCTCCCTTTGTGAACCATACAGAGAAAAACCCCACGCTTACAATTATGGCGCTTTCCATGAGGGCCGCCGATAATATTGTGTCTCGTTTAAAGGAGGGCACGCTATGACTATTTCCCACCCTAAAAATGATCAATCACCTTTCAGCATGAACCGTCGTCGTGTCTTGCAAAT
This sequence comes from Kordiimonadaceae bacterium, assembly GCA_016765035.1. Classification (GTDB taxonomy): domain Bacteria; phylum Pseudomonadota; class Alphaproteobacteria; order Sphingomonadales; family Kordiimonadaceae; genus Kordiimonas. Next base: position 4,221 of record JAESQS010000315.1, read on the forward strand.
GATCGCAGCGGCAGGCCCTGCGGTAGCCTTAATGTCATCAGGCATATCAGCAGGCGAAAGCCCTGTTGTTTCAAAGGGGTATGGCAAAGATGTTGATATGCATAACCCCCAAGTGACATGGACCAAGATCTTAACCGAAGATGAGCTTAAGAATGTGGTGGTCCTGTGTGATATTGTCATCCCGGAAGATGAGAAATCACCATCAGCCAGTGCCCTTGATATACCCGACTTTGTAAATGAATGGGTAAGTGCGCCGTACCCAACGCAGGAAAAAGATAAAGAAACCATTTTGGGTGGGATTGCCTACCTGAATAAGCAAGCAAACAGCTTATACGGTAAAAATCAGTTTCATGAGCTGGTAAGTGCAGAGCAAGAGAGTGTTTTTGATGCTTTAGCTGTTTCTGTATCTGAGAATAAAGCAGAGCCTGAGATCGAGCTGTTTTTTCAGCAACTCGTTTATATTGTAGCAGGTGGGTATTATACCACTGAAGTTGGATCGGCTGATCTTGGCTATGTTGGTAACGTGCCTATTCCTACATTTGATGGACCTCCAAAGGAAATCAAAGACATATTAGGCTTATGATCCTGCATTTTCCCAAAATGCTAACACGCTCTTGTACCCTACTCGTGGTACTATGGGCGTGCATTGCAGCAAACACCGCTGTAATCAGCGCGGGGGATGACCTTAAAGGCTCTGTTTCGCTTTTTTCAGGCACAGACCTTAGCGGGTGGCATTCGAGGGATGCCGGCATATGGCGGGTAGAAGAGGGCGCTATTACTGGCGGTTCCCTATCCGGCTATGTAAAACGCAACAGTTATTTAGTCACCAACCAACAATATCAAAACTTTGACCTAACCCTTAAAATAAAGCTCACAGGTACTGAGGGCTTTATAAACTCTGGCATTCAAGTGCGCAGTCAAGATGCAGACGATCATGAAGGCATGGTTGGGTACCAAGTGGATGTTGGAGACGGTTGGTGGGGAAGATTATACGATGAAGGCCGCAGAAAAGCTGTAATCAGCCTTTCTGCTGAAATGCCCGCGGTGCAGGCTGTGGTAAAGCCAAACGGCTGGAACCTATACCGCATTCGCTGCGAAAACGGGCATTTACAATCTTGGATAAACGGCGTTGCCGCCCTTGATTACAGGGAACAACTGCCAAATATTCCACAAACTGGCCATATTGGTATTCAAATTCATAGCGGCGGCAAAGCACTGGTACAGGTGAAGGATATTCACCTGACTAAGTTGCAATAGGCTTGTCGTTACAGCTTGTATGAGGGAAACGCGGTACATGATGACACTTAAAAAAATAGGGCTTCGCATTCTGCTGACGGCCCTTTTGCTAACTTTTGCCTTTTTGGGTATTTTTGAAGCAGCACCAGCGCTTATTCTACAGCCGCTTAATTTAGCCTTTGTGGAGAAAAAAGACCCCATGGGTCAGCATATATTGGACACACAAGTGCCAGAGTATGTGCAGGCAGAGGCCGACGATAAGCTGTGCTTCCACCATGAAGTGCTGGACACTGAGTATTCCAGTGAAGGGGCTTCTGTTGCTGATTTGAACAATGATGGCCTAATGGACATTGCGACGGGCCATTATTGGTATGAAGCGCCTAGTTGGAAACGTCACTTGATACGTGAACCAGCCTACGCTGCCACAAGGCTTGCAGGTCTTTCAGACTATATAAAGTCCTACCGGGCGGGCAAAGGGGCAGGCGGCGTGTGGGCAACAAGCTACCCGCTTGCTTTTTTCACCTTTCATGAAGACGTTAATAAGGATGGTTGGATAGACACCATAGCACTCGACATAACAAGCAGAGGCGGAGCATGGTTTGAAAACCCTAAGGGCGAGGGTGCTTGGGTTGAACATCCTTATGTAAATGCCAGCAGAAACGAAAGCCCCTTATATGCAGATTTGCTGCAAAAAGGCACGCCGCAGGTCATTACTGGCCACAAAAAAGCCGGTGCAACTGCGGGCAAGCTCGAAGCGATATCTTTCCTTGCGGATGGCTCTTCTACTGCTGAAGTAATCGAAGAGCATGACGATAGCGGCAATAACGGTGCAACAAACTTTTCCCACGGGTTAGGGATGGGGGACATTAACGGTGATGGCCTTCCAGACCTTGTTTTTGGCTCTGGCGCAGGCATCGCTACAGGTGGTTGGTACGAGCAACAGCGAGGCGAAGACGGCGCAACGCAGTGGAAAAAACACATCATTAGCCCCATGGTTGATGCCTCGCAAATTCATGTTCTGAATGTGGGCGGTGACAGTAAACCAGACCCTGTTGCCGGAGCTTCACACCACAGGGGCCTATTCTGGTTTGAACAGCAAGCGGAAAATAGCTGGAAAGCGCATGTGATTGACGACAGTTATACGCAGCTTCATGCCAGTGCCATTGGGGATATTGATGGCGATGGTCAGCTAGATATTATAGCAGGTAAAACACCGCTCGCGCATTTTGGCCTGATAGATGAAGATGAATTTGGTACGCCAGTACTATATTGGTACAAAAAATTCAAAACAGAGGCTGGTAAAACACAGTTTGCCCGCCATTTAATCAGTGATGAAGTTGGCGTAGGCCGCCAAATATCAGTGATAGACATTGATGGTGACAACCGCCTTGATGTTGCTGTAGGAAATAGAAACGGTGTGCATATATTCCTTCAGCGGGATGCAGGCACAGGGGCAACCTGCGGAAAATAAGAGCCTTTTAACTGCCGCGGAGTTGGCTGGGCGTAATGCCGAAATGCCGCTTCATGGCTGTGGAAAAGTCGCACTGGTGCTTGAACCCAACGCGGTTGGCTATTTCAATGACAGGGATATCTGTCTCAAGCAGCAGTTGTTTGCCTTTTTCAAGCCGTTGGTTTTGGATGAAATCTGATAGGGTTGAGGCATACATTGCCTTAAACCCGTAGAATAGCTTGTTACGGTTTAGGCCCACTTGCCTGCCTAATTCTGCAACAGTGGGTGGGTTCTCGTAGCAGCCCAATAGTATTTTACGGGCAGCTTCAAGGCCATTTTTATCTGATGTGGACAGTTTGATTTTATTCTGTTTGCCGTCTGAATTAATAATTTCATTCAAGGCGAGGCATAACAGCTCCACCGAGCGCGCTTCTACATACGCCAGCCGCAATCCACCTGTCATACTGGTGCGAATAACATCGGCGGTGATTGAGTTTAACCGTGAGGTAAAATCGAAGAATTCATAAAAACTATCATAGAGATCTTCTGTCATGGCCGTTTTCAACAAATCTGGCATGTCTTCAATTTTACGACCTGTTAACTGCGTGATCAATGCCGGTTTGCAGCAAATGGTCAGCCATATGGTTTTGGCCCCGGCAGGCACAGATTCCACAACTTCTTCATCTGGTGAATTATTTATAACCCGCCATGAAGGGGAGGCCGGGCTGACATTTTTGGTTTTGGAAAGCTGCATTGAAATATCAATAGACAGGCTGAAATTAAAACGCACCCAATCACCGTCTTTGATATGGAAATCTTTTGCTTCCCGCCATGTGCAGTCAAAAATCATCACGCGCATATCACGGGAATAGTCGAAATACTCCATCCGACCAACACCGGTAGGTTGATCAAACCTATATAGCACTGCGCGTCCCAACGGGCTTTCGGTTATAGATTCAGGTTCTATATCCTGACCAAGTAAATGCTTGGTGTGTTCCTCAAAATTCGACCAATTAAAAATCATGGTGCTCTACTCTCAAACAACAGACCAAGTATATTTTGGCAGGCAAGGATTTACAGCGTTACTAGCATGTCTATATAGTTTCTATAATATTTTCTCGAATTTTTATAATGACAATTGCAAACAATTTGGTGACGCAGGCAAAAGACATTCATTCTTGCGGTACCTATATATAGGCTTGGAAATTCAGCATCATGCAGGGAGATAGGTTGTTCAGACCACCCCTAGCACACATCATAAGCTGGCCATTTGGAGGAAACTGATGAAACATATATTGCTTAATTCAACGGCACTTGTTGCCCTGGCACTTTCAGCGCCCGCATATGCACAACAAAGTGCAGACACGAACGCGCTGGTTATAGACGAAATCGTTATCACTGCTCGGAAGAAGCCAGAAAGCATTCAAAGCGCGCCTTTGGCAGTAACGGCAATATCCCGCGTTCAAATGGAAGCTCAGGGGATCACTTCCTTTGACCAAATCCTTGCAACAATTCCTAATGCCAGCCAATCAGGCGGTATTGCAGGCGGCTTGCAGGGGCTTATCAGTATTCGCGGTATTTCAACGCTTGTGCGCTTTGTTGGTTTGGAAACAGGTGTTGGTTTCTATGTAGACGGCGTTTACACAGGCCGCCCTGAAAACTTCAACCAAGACCTTATTGATATTGAACGTGTAGAAGTATTGCGCGGGCCACAAGGGGCCGTCTTTGGTAAAAACACAATTGCTGGTGCGATAAATATTATTACGCAAACACCGGGCGATGAGTTTTATGCACAAGTTGAAGGCGAATACGGCAGCTACAACCATATACGCGTAAGAGGTAATGTTTCTGGGCCGATTATCCCCGGTAAACTCGCAGCATCTTTCTCTGCTGGTTACATGAACCGGGATGGCTATGTTGAAAATGCCGCCGGCGGCGATGCCCTAGACAGCATAGATTTGGCAACGTTCCGTGGTAAGCTACGCTTCACACCATCTGATGGCACCGAGATTATTGTCAGTGCTGATGCGTTGATTGACCGTGGCAATCCATCTTTCTTCGAAGTGGCAGATGTTGCTTTTATTGATGATCCATCAGAAAACACGCCTTTCACAGTCAATTCAGACCAGCCAAACTTCCTTGATCGGGATATTTATGGCCTGTCTTTCACCAGCAATATTGATATTGCCGATGGCACTTGGACAACGGTTCTTGGCTACCGAGATTCATCTTTTGACGCTGGTTTGGATGATGATAAATTACCTGTTCGTTTCTTTGTGGATTTCTTCTCAAGCGACACGACGTTTTTCTCTGCTGAAACACGCTATGCCGGATCCATAGGCGATAACATCGACTATTTGGTTGGTGCTTATTATTTCAACCAAGATGCAGGCAATGTGTCTAATTTTGGGTTGGGTGACTTCTTAACGGGTGTGCCGGGCATTGAGCCTCCGATTGACCTGACAAGCACAGTAGATAGCGAAAGCATTGCCTTCTTCTTCAATTCAGATATCGCTTTGTCTGACCGCCTTTCTCTTGAAATTGGTGGCCGCTATGTAAGCGAGAAAAAAGACGCAACGCACATTCAGGATGATGCAACTGGCATTTTCGGCAGCACAGACTTTGCCGTGTCACGCCGTGACAATGATTTTGCGCCTTCTGTTTCCTTGTCTTATGACGTGTCAGACGACGTAACAACATACGCTCGCTTTGCACAGGGCTTTAAAAGTGCTGGTTTCAACACCGATTTTGTTGTGGCCGGTGTTTCAAACCTAGAAGTAGACCCAGAGCTTGCAACCTCTTATGAAATTGGTATCAAATCTGACCTTTTCGACAGGCGCTTGCGCCTGAACGTTGCAGGGTTCTTCACCAAATATGACAATCTGCAACTGTCACAAATCGTAAATGGTGGTGCATCTCTTAACAATGCATCAGAAGCCGAAATTTACGGTATCGAAGTTGAAATGACTGCTCTTGTGAATGAGCACCTCAGGCTTGATGGTAGCGTGGGCTATCTTGATGCCACCTACACAGATTTCCCCGGCTGCCCGGTTCCCGGTGCTGAAACTGGCCCGGTTACTGACAATTGCGCAGGCAACTTCCTTAATTTGGCCCCTGAGTGGACAGCCAAAATAGGCGCACAGTTCACATACCCGGTAGCAGATGACCTGGAATTTGTTCTGCGTGCTGACTGGAACTATAGAAGTGAAATCTTCTTCGAGCCTCAAAACAGCCTACGCCTAAGTGGTGATGGTCGTGGCCTTCTAAACCTGCGTGCAGGCATTGTGAACGAAGACTGGGACTTGTTCATCTGGGGCAACAATATGACAAATAAAACCTACGTAAACTTTGCAGATGACCGTAGCGCGATCTTTGTCAACCAAACCGTTGCTTATGGTACACCGCGTACGTACGGCGTGACCCTAAAACTGAAATTTCAGTAAGACAATCCTCCCCATCAGTCTTCCGGCTGGTGGGGCTACTGGCTTCAGTTTAAAATAGGCACAGATAATGGCTGAACTAAATATTGACCCCTCAACTTTCCATAGTTGCGGTGAGGTAAAAACCGTGAATGTAAACGGCATCCCTTTGGCGTGCTGGCATGTGGAGGGCGGTGAAAACACACTTGTTTTCCTCCATGGTAATTCCGCTGCAAAAGAAGTGTTTTATAAACAAATGTCCTTCTTTGCTGAGCAGGGCTATTCGCTCTTAGCTATAGATTTGCCCGGTCATGGGCAGTCGGGCGATGCAGCAAGTGATGAAATTGCGGACGAGACATACACTATCCCTGCTTATGCACGAGCAGTCACTGCTATATTAGACGCTTTTAATATAACAAAGCCCTTGCTGGTTGGCTGGTCACTTGGGGGCCATATTGCCATTGAAATGAAAGGCCAGAATGTATCACTGGCTGGCATATGCATTATGGGCACACCGCCGCTTGGCCCCGGTTTTGAAGAATTTGAACAGGCCTTTTTGCCGTCACCCTTAGCAGAAGTGACAACCAAAGCTGTTGCAAGCGAGGCTGAAATTATAGCCTATGCAAAGGGCCTTTATGGGTCCGCCTGTTCGACCCCTGAGTTTTTCATTGATGCAGCCCTTCGTACAGATGGCCGTGCCAGAGCCCGGATGGGTGAGCATTGGGCTTCTGCTGTTGACGGACACAAACAGCGAGCAGTGGTTGGTAAAGCCGATACGCCTACTTTGGTGTTCCACGGTGATCAAGATAAGTTCATATCCTCAGCCTATATGGATACTGTGGAATGGGGCAACCTGTGGGGCGGGAATATGCACCGACAGGAAACAGTGGGTCATGCTCCCTTTTTTGAAGCACCTAAAATATTCAATGCAACACTTCATATTTTTGCGCAATGCGTGTTTCCTTGATGCCAGATACGCATGAAATAGCAGCTATTTTTCAAAAATACATCGCTGTACGGCGTGACTTGCATGCACACCCGGAACTTGCTTTCAAGGAGCAACGCACAGCGAAAATTGTTGAAGACCACCTTCGCACTCTAGGCATGGAAGTATATACCGGCCTAGCAGGGACAGGGGTAGTTGGTGTGCTAGACTTTGGCCCGGGGCCTTTCATTGGCATTAGGGCTGATATGGATGCCTTGCCGATAACCGAACAAACAGGTGTTCCCTATACCTCTGAAACCACAGGTGTCATGCACGCCTGCGGCCACGATGGCCATACAAGCATGTTGCTGGCTGCCGCTGAAATTCTGGCTGGTTCTACGGGCCTTTCCGGCAGCTGGCCTTCATCTTTCAGCCCGCCGAGGAAAACGAAGGCGGCGCGCGTGTGATGGTGGAAGAGGGGCTATTCAAACAGTTTCCCGTTGATATGATTTTTGCCCTCCATAATATGCCCGGCGTGCCTGTTGGCACTGTCAAAGTCCGTTCGGGGTATATTTCCGCTGCTTTTGATACGGTAACAATTACCATTGAAGGGCAGGGCGGCCACGGTGCGATGCCTGAAACCACAAAGGACCCAGTGCCAGCCTCAAGTGCGCTTGTTGCAGCCCTTAACACCATTGTATCGCGTAATATTAAACCGCTGGACGGCGCTGTCGTAACCATTGGTGAATTTGGCACAGGCCCTTCATCCTTCAATGTAATACCGCAAAAAATTGAGATGAAGCTTTCCTGCCGGAGCCTGTCTGAAGACGTGCAGCAAACCCTTAAACGCCGTATTTTAGAAATTTGCGAGGGCATTGGCATTGCCTATGATGTGAGCATAAATTGCTTGTATGACGAGAGATACCCCGCTGTATGCAATGCTGTACTTCCTACAAAAATTGCTCTTGATGCGCTTTCAAACAGCCAAGAAGACTATACACTTATTACAGAGTTTGACCCGGTTATGGGCTCTGAAGACTTTGCCTTTATGGCCCGTGAAGTGCCAGCTTGTTACTTTTTGGTTGGCAATGGCGACACTTCAGGCCCGCTTCATTCCCCAACCTATAATTTCGACGATGCAGGCCTAGAAGTAGGCGCTTCCGCATGGGTAACCATCGCCAAAGCAGCTTTGCGCGCCAAATCCTAAAACAACGCTTATATGCACCTTGGGGTTTGAAATTCAGCGAATATTCTGTCTATACAGAACTCTATAAAATAGTATTTTAGGGTTTTATCACTGTATAGAATTTAAGGACACGGCAAGGTGGCTCTTACTCTTGATAACCATACGATGCGTCGCCTTTGGCTTGATACGAATGGCCTGCTGTCAACACCCTCTGGGCCACTTGATGTTGTGGCTATCATTAAAAAAATGGGTTTTGTTCAGCTCGATACCATCCAAAATGTTTCCCGCGCCCATCATCACATACTTTGGAGCCGCCATCCCGAGTACCGCGAGCCTATACTCGATGAACTGTTGAGCGCCAAAGAACATATATTTGAGCATTTTACCCATGATGCTTCTATCCTTCCTATGGATATGTATCCCATGTGGCAGCGGCGATTTAAACGGCTGAAAGAATGGCTTGAGAGATCGTCCTATCATAATCCTGCGCATGTGAAAGACTGGAAAGACGCGCTTCTCGAACGCATTGCAGAGGAGGGGCCTCTTTCTACCAAAGACTTTGACAGCAAAACCAAGGGCACGAAAAAGACCTGGTCTAGGCCACCCCATAAGCAGGTGCTGGAGTACCTGTGGTATTCAGGGGTTTTAGCCACCTCACACCGTGAAAAATTTCATAAATTCTATGATTTAGCTGAGTATGTTATTCCAGCCGCGTTTCTTGATACGCAGATATCTGAAGCAGAGCAGGTTAACTGGCTGTGCCGCGCTGCACTCACGCGTCTGTCTGTTGGAAGCATGAAAGAAATTAAGGAGTTCTGGGATGCAAAGGACATCGCAGAAGTGAAATGCTGGATAGAGGCAAACAAACAGGCTGTTATACCTGTTACGTGGGAAACAGACAGCGGCGAATGGATCAATGCCTATGCTCTTGAGGATATTGAAGACCGTATCCGGAAAATAGCGCCAAACCCTTCACAGATGAAAATCATCAATCCTTTTGATCCGGCTGTCCGGGACAGAAAACGTCTGCAATCAATATTTGGGTTTGAGTATAAGCTTGAAGTATTTGTGCCTGCTGCCAAACGCAGGTGGGGGTACTATGTCTATCCTATTCTTGAGGGGGACAGCTTTGTCGGCAGGATAGAAGCTAAAGCAGACCGTAAAGCCAAATGCCTCAATGTGCTTAACTTCTGGGCTGAAGAAGGCGTTAAATGGGGCGCTGGGCGCAAAGAGAAGCTGGAAGCTGAACTTATGAGGTTTGCGCGGTTAGCAAGTCTGGATACTGTTGATTGGCCCTAATAAGAGGACCTGTTTATGGGGCAGAGA
>JAESQS010000039.1 GCA_016765035.1 Kordiimonadaceae bacterium
CACCCGCTAGGATATACTGTGGGGTGGTTGGGCCAAGAGCGTAAGCGGGGAGTGGGCCGGTGATGCATCTTAAACCAGATACGGTCTAAAGCATTTGCATAGTATAAAGGGCCGCCCACCTCAGCAGCCCTTTTGACAATTTTCTTCTTATTTCCAGCGACTATTTTGAAGCATTCTCGCGGTCAAAGGCAGCAAAGCTTTTACCGTCAGCAGCCAGTTTTTCAATAAGCGGTGCCACTTGCCACATATCAGGCTTGGCAGTGCTTAAAGCCTGTAATTTTGCAAGCACCACGTCCAACCCCATAATATCTGCATAATGCATTGGGCCACCGCGATATGGTGGAAAACCATAGCCGTTAGCATAGACTACATCTATGTCACTGGCACGGTACGCTTTGCCTTCACCCAGAATTTTTGCACCTTCATTCACAAGTGCAAGCATACTTAATTCAACGATCTCTTCCGCCGTTTTCTTGGCGCGTGTAATACCAAGGCGTGCGCTTTCTCCATCGATTACCTGTTGTATTTCAGCAGATGGTTTTGGAACCCGGCTACCTTCGTCATAATCGTAAATGCCGGCACCAACCTTCAACCCCTTGCGGCCAAGTTCAACAATTTTATCCTGCCAATCATATGCCGTTGTGTCGTAATTCTCACGGCCCATAGACTGTCGGTTCATATAGCCGATATCAAGCCCCGCCATATCTGACATAGTCAGCGGCCCCATAGGCATACCAAAGTCAAATAGGGCGGCATCAACTTCTTGCGGTGTATTGCCTTCAATCACAGCCAGCGCAGAAACATGACCATAACGCGCCAGCATCCGGTTGCCAATAAAGCCATGGCAAACCCCGGCAACAACTCCCACTTTACCAATCTGTTTGGCAAGGCCAACACATGTTGCCAGCACATCATCAGCCGTTTTGCTAGTGCGTACGATTTCTAGCAACCGCATAACATTAGCCGGGGAGAAGAAATGCAGCCCAAGCACATCGCCGGGGCGGTTTGTGTAAGAGGCAATTTCATCAATATCCAGATAGCTGGTGTTGGAGGCTAAAATTGCCCCTTCTTTAGCCACTTCATCAAGCTTGCTAAAGACTTGCTGTTTGATTTCCATTTTTTCAAACACGGCTTCGATAATCAAATCGCAATCAGAAAGCGCTTCATATTCGAGCGTACCTGTGAACAGTGCCATACGGTCATCCACTTGCGCCTGCGTTAACTTGCCGCGTTTCATGGACCGTTCGTAATTACCGCGCACAACCTTTAGGCCACGCTCAAGCGCCTCTTCCTGCAATTCTAAAATCGTGACAGGGATACCCGCATTGACAAAATTCATGGCAATGCCGCCACCCATAGTACCTGCACCAATAATGCCTACTTTTGCGATAGTCCGGCGGGGTGTTTCTTTAGTAATACCCGGAATACGTCCCACTTGACGCTCGGCAAAAAACATATGCTGCAAGGCGCGGGACTGAGGGTTAGTCATGCAAGCCATAAACAGCTTCCGCTCCGCCTCCATACCCTCAGCAAGCGGCAGGCGACTAGCGGCTTCAATAGCTTGAATGCATTGTTCAGGGGCAAAATATCCGCGTGTTTGTCGTGCGACGGACTTACGGAAACCTGCAAAAAATGCTTCATCATATTTGCTGTTATCAATTTCCATCTGGCCAGTAGGACGCGGGCCTGCAGGGATTTTCTCAATTGCAAGCGCAACAGCGGCATCCACAAGCGCACTGGTAGAGCCTCCGGCCACTGCGTCAACCAAGCCGTCAAATACACCCCATGAATTCGCCTGTTTAGCAGAAATATGACGACCACTGACAATAGCATCAAGGGCATTTTCAACACCCGCAATACGAGGAAAACGCTGCGTCCCCCCGGCCCCCGGCAAAAGACCTAGCTTTACTTCAGGCAATCCAATTTTTGCATCTTCTGCCCCAACGCGGTAATGGCAGCCAAGTGCAACTTCCAGTCCACCGCCTAATGCAGTGCCGAAAATAGCAGCAACAACAGGCTTTGGCATATTTTCAATGGCATCAACAACCGTAGGCAAAGACGGTGCCTGCATTGGTTTGCCAAATTCCGTAATATCTGCCCCCGCAATAAAGGTGCGCCCCGCGCAAGCCACCACGATAGCCTGAACGGTGTCATCTGTTGCCAAGGCTTGCATCTGGTTCAAAAGGCCATCCCGTACCGCATGGGACAAAGCATTCACCGGGGGGTTATTCACGGTCAGAATAGCAACATTGCCACGAATTTCTTTTGATACGACTGACATATCGGCTTCCTTATTTTGAATTATGACGAACATTGATAGCCCAGCATTTACCAGACGGCATACATTTTAAGCTTAAACTATTTTGATTTTCGCAAAAAGCCAGCATAAATTTACCTTTTACAATATGGACCCTTCGCATATAGGGGCATTCCCTTACAGAAGGTGAGCAAAAAAATCATTTGATTCAGCTTTCGTTTACTACCTAGCGTTAGAATGCCAACCGTTGGGGGGGTATTTAAGGCTGGCGATCAGGAAAACCTGAAGCCGTCAATCGGGAGCAACATGACACGCCTAAAAAAACTGACTGAGTTCAAAGCGAAAGTTCTTGTCGCTTGTATATTAGCGTACCTGAGTTCTTGGCTCATTATCATCATATTCACCTACCTAGCATTTGAGAACCAGCAAGCAGCCTACCATTTAAAAATTCGGACAGAATTTGAGCGTCAATATATCAGCCTCGTTGCGGCACGAACCCGCAACTTTGAAACATGGCTGGACATCTTAGCGGCAAAGCCTGAGCTTGACGGCCATTTGACCCAAGATGACAATAACTATCTGTATTTACTGTATGAAAGCGAATTTAACAGCCTGCAGTCTGGCACAGATGTTACTCACTTTAACATTTCGGACAAAAAGAATAACAACATCATACGGCTGCAAACCCCTAATAGGTTTGGTGACCACACACCCCGTTACGAAGGTCTGGCATTAAACAATAGCAGTACCACCAACGGGATTTACCTCTCAAAGAATGGCGTCTTAACACAGCGTGTAATGAAACCTCTTTATGAAGGCGAAACACATACAGGCTTTATGGAAATAGGGGCCGAAATATATAATATTTCGGGATTTATTGCCAAACAGTATGACATTTCTGTTTTTTTCTTGGTGGAAAAAAACCAGCTAACACGATCAGCCTGGGAACAAGGGAAAAAAACTTTCGATTGGCCAGGCCAATGGGATGATATGGAAGATTTTGTCCTGTGTGGCGGCTCCAACTTTAGAGACATGCTTGATGGACAACTTGAAGAATATTTTTTACTTGGCTCCCGCGATACACTTGGTGAAATGACATTTCAGGGCAAAACATTTCTACATGATTTTCTGCCCCTTTCGGTCAGTGATCGCGGCCGTGTGGGCACCGTATTTTATGCCTATCCACAAAGCGAGGCAATTGTACGCTTTACAGGGGTGCTTACAGGGGGCTTCACCGCCTCGTCTTTCTCTTTCGTTATTGGCCTGACAATTTGTTATTATTTTCTGAAACCAATTGCTACGGCAATGGCAACTAGACAGTCAGAATTAGAGGAACAAGTAAGTACTCAAACGCGAGATTTAATGGCGGCCAAAGAACGGGCTGTGATCGAGCGTAACAGGGCGGTACTGGCAAACAAAACCAAGTCTGATTTCCTATCGAATATGAGCCATGAACTCAGGACACCTTTAAATTCAATCATTGGGTTTTCTTCCATCCTCAAGAATGATGAATTTGGTGATGGTATTAGCGACAGATATGGCTCCTACGTTAATGATATCCACAAATCGGGCACGCACCTATTGTCGATCATCAATGAGATTCTTGATGTGTCCCGTATTGAAGCTGGCGAAATGAGCCTGAGAATTCAGGACATTAATGTGAATGCATTGCTTGCTGATTGCCAGCGCATGATCAACATGCGGGCCACAGACCGGCATATCGCTATCTTGCATGATCGATATGACGAGAAACTGATGATCAGCGCAGATCCCACACGCCTGAAACAAATAGTGCTTAATCTCCTAACAAACGCCGTAAAATTCACGTCGGCTCCGGGGATAATACGTTTTTCAGCCAAAAAAATAGTAGGGTCTAGAATTCGTTTTGAAATTTCAGACGAAGGCATAGGGGTGGCTAAGAGTGATATCCCTGACGTCCTTAGGCGCTTTGGTCAGGTCTCAGGTAATATCCTGAAAAAAGACCAAGAAGAAGGCACTGGCCTTGGCTTAACATTAGTGCAGGATCTGGTTAAAATGCATGGGGGCTCTGTTAACTTTAACAGTACACTCGGCAAAGGAACAATTGTGTCCTTTGTATTGCCCATTGTGCATGAGCCTGCTGAAGACACTCAAATGATCTAAGGGGTCATAGCTTCTTTACACAGTAACTTTGGGGTGGACAAGTTCAGGTTCCCCCCTAGTTTACCCATAAAGAAACTGCTCGACATGGAGACTGTTATGGATTTGAGCCTTACAACCGAACAATCGGCTTTTAGAGATGAAGTGCGCACCTTTCTGACCGACGCACTGCCAGAGGACATTAAGCTGATATCAAAAACCCAAGGCCACATGGGGGAAGAGCACTATAGGCGTTGGCATAGTATTCTTGCAGAAAAAGGCTGGGCCACTCCGCTTTGGCCCATTGAGCATGGCGGTAAAGGCTGGGGCCCCGCTAACTATGCCATTTTTGATGAAGAATGCCATATGGCAGGTGCACCGCGTGTCTTACCCTTTGGTGTTTCCATGCTGGCCCCTGTGCTTATTGCTGTGGGCAGTGATGCGCAAAAAGAGCGCTTCCTGCCCGGCATCCAGTCTGGCAAAGACTGGTGGTCGCAGGGCTTTTCTGAGCCGGGCGCAGGATCAGACCTTGCCAGTCTGAAAAGCACTGCTGTCCGTGACGGCGACCATTATATTGTTAATGGCCAAAAAACATGGACAACACTTGGGCAATTTGGCGACTGGATTTTCTGCCTTGTACGCACAGACCCTAAATCTGAAAAACCCCAAACAGGCATCAGCTTTATTCTAATCGATATGAAGTCACCGGGCGTTGAAGTGCGCCCTATCATCATGATGGATGGCTGCCACGAAGTGAATGAAGTGTGGTTTACGGATGTTAAAGTGCCCGCAGAAAACCTTGTGGGTAAAGAAAACCACGGCTGGAGCTATGCAAAAATGCTGTTACAGCATGAGCGCATCGGCATCGCGGGCGTTGGCCTTTCCAAGGAACAGCTAGCCTCTTTAAAGCGTATGGCTGCAACGGAAAAGAAAAATGGCAAACCGCTTATCGAAGATCCTGTTTTCAAAACAAAGATTGCTGAAATTGAAATAGAACTTCGTGCCCTAGATATTACCAACAAGCGTATGCTTGTAGAAACCGAACGCGGTATGGACCCCGGCCCTGTCTCTTCCATGCTTAAAATTCGGGGTAGTGAAGTGGCGCAAAAGCTGTTTGAGCTTAAAATGGATGCGTCTGGCCTTTATTCTCTCCCGTTCCAGCCACATATTGGTGAACCGGGTAATAACGAAGAGCCTGTTGGCACAATCCACAATACGCGCTCCGCACCAACATATTTGAATACACGGAAAATCAGTATTTATGGTGGATCAAACGAAATCCAGCGCAGCATCGTCTCCAAGATGGTCCTCGGATTTTAGAAACCCCAGCAACATAATGATAATAAAGGTAAAATCATGAATTTTGATTTCTCTGAAGAACAGAACATGCTGGTGCAATCGCTTGAGCGTTCGTTGGCAAAATCCTATGACTTTGAAGCCTTCCGCGAGCAGCTTGCCAGTAAAATAACCCATGTTCCTGAAACATGGAATATGCTGGCGGAACTGGGTGTGATGGCAATGCCTCTGCCAGAATCTGCCGGCGGCTTTGATGGCAACCATGTGGATATTATGGCCGTCTGTACAGAACTTGGCCGTAAACTCATTACCGAACCCTATGTGAGCAGTGTCGTGCTTGCAGCCTATATTTTTGAGGCAACAGGCGGCGCTCCTGCCGATGAGCATTTGCCAAAAATTGCAATGGGCGAGCAAAAATACGCCGTAGGCTTTTATGAGCCGGGCGACCGCCATAACACCCTTGCAAGTGCCACTACAGCCACGCAAACAGCAGACACATGGAAACTTTCTGGCCATAAAGCTGTTGTACTCGGTGCCGACACAGCGGATTTTCTCATCATCTCTGCGGGCGGAGACAGCGTATTTTTACTGCCTGCTAACGCAGAGGGCGTTTCCCTTAATCAGTATCAACTTCTTGACGGGCGCGGCGCAGCGGATGTTGTGCTAAACGGTGCAGAAGCAGTACTTTTAGGAACGGCGGGTGGCTCTGCGGCCATCATTGAAGAAGCCGCCGACAGGGCTGCCGCAGCCCTTACAGCCGATACGCTTGGTGCTTTCGATGAAATCATTGAAATGACAAAAGAATATCTTCGCACCCGCACGCAGTTTGGCCGCCCCATCGGCTCGTTCCAAGTTCTAAGTCACCGCATGGTGGACTTGTTGGTAGACGTTGAACAAGCCAAATCAATCGCTATGGAAGCGGCAGTGGAAGCCCGCAACAAAGACGTAACCATTCGCATGAAGGCGGTCTCTGCAGCAAAAGCAAAAATAGGCGCTATTTCACGCAAATTTGGCCAAGAAAGTGTGCAGATGCATGGTGGTATTGGCGTGACAGATGAATATGCCCTAGGTGCCTATGTGAAGCGCTTACTGGTAAATGAAATGCTGTTTGGTGATGCTGACTATCACCTCACTCGCTACGCCAACCTCTAACGATTACCCTCTAAATCGTATGCGGTTTAAATTCAAAAAGCCCGGCCTTTTTTTTCAAAAGAGCCGGGCTTTTTAAAAGGTCGTTTTTACATAGTGGTTAGACATCAATCACTATTGCCCGAAAGTCATTCACATTAGTATGGGTGGGGCCTGTCACCAGCAAATCATCCAATGCTGCGAAAAAACGATAGCTATCATGGGTCATCAAATAGCTATCCGGCGACAAGGACAAGCCGCTTGCCCTACCGAGGGTATTGTCACATATATAAGCCCCTGCATTATCTTCAGAGCCATCAATGCCATCACTGTCACACGCGAGAGCGGCAATGCCCGGCGCGCCGTCCAAGGCAATTGCCAAAGCAAGAAGATATTCTTGGTTTGGGCCACCCTTCCCGCCCGTCCCGTCATGGCTTACGGTTAATTCCCCACCCGACAATAGAATACAGCGTTCACCCCGCCGTTTTGCAGCTAAGGCTTCCGCTGCATGGCACTTGGCTACCTGCGAGGCTTCTCCGGTAACTTCCGCACCAATTATGCACACTCTCCATCCTGCCATTTTTGCAGCAGCCTCTGCTGCCGTTAGCATTCTTTTACCAGAAGCAACCATATGGATATGCCTGTCCTGCCGAGGGCTTTCAGGGGCAGTGGCGCTCGCCTGCTGAAGAAGGCCCTCCACAGCATCAATTGGATCCCAACCATAAGATCTTAGAATTTCCAGCGCATCAGCGGGCGCACTGGCATCAGCAACTGTAGGGCCAGACGCGACCAGTGCAGGGTCGTCGCCAACAACATCTGAAACTATAAAACTAGCGAAATATTCGCTCCGAACTGCGGCCCCTAAGCGCCCGCCCTTTATGGCCGAAAGATGTTTCCGCACAATATTCATTTCTTTGATAGATGCGCCAGAGTTTAACAAAAACCGGTGAACAGCCATTTTGTCGGGGAGAGCGAGCCCCGGAGCAGGCAGGCACATCAACGCAGACCCACCCCCTGAGATAAGCGCCAGTGTAGGCACATCTGTCGGCACATGCTGGGCTTCTGCCAATATAAGCTTTGCTGCTACCATACTGCTATGGTCTGGCACTGGGTGCGACGCTTCAAATACTTTAATCGCCCCTGTTTCAGCGCCAACAGCGTGGCCGTGCCGTGTCACAATTGTGCCATAACATTGCTCAGGGTAAGCTGCGCTCACCACAGCGGCCATATGGGCAGCGGCTTTCCCGGCACCAATCACACAAATTTTGTCTGCGTTTTTAAGGGTAGGCAAGTATGGCGGCAGGCAAACCTCAGGCTTGCACGCGGCAACGCCCGCCTCAAACAAGTGTAACAACATAGTCTTATGCGGTTTCATCATGAATACAGGCTAGCAAGATGCCGCTGGATAATCTACCAATTAACCACTGGACATTTACGGGTAGCAACCCCAATTGCAAAGCATCGCCTACGGGTAAAATGGGAGAATATTGTGGCTAACTTACCGGAGTTTCTTGAGGGCTTACGCCAAAGCATTTTAGGGTCTGACAAGGCAAAAACCTTATCGGAAACTGCTGCGAATGCATATTCTTCGACTGTTGATGGCCTAAAAGGCTATGGCGGCGATGCTCTGGATAAAACCGCAGCCAATTTCAATGAAGCCCTGCCCTATATAGAGCGTGCGGGGTTTTTAGTGACAGAAATTGAAGTCGGCATTGGCATTTCACCAAAGATTGTCCCGCATTTACGCATGAACAAGGCTATCAGCGCCCGCGAGCGAGAAGCGCTTCTTAAAGAAGTGAAAGAAAAACGTTTGGTGCACACTATCCTCACGTCACTCTTCAGTGCAACAGCAGCCCGAAAACGGCTCAACTTTAAAAAGTATCATTTCACTGAAATCGAATTGGAACTCAGCGTGCTGCCCTCTGTCACGTTGAAGTTTAAACCCACTGAAAGTATAGCCATCGCAGAAATAGGCGAAGCATCACTCAAAGACACCCAACCTCTTGGTACGGACAATACAGACACTGAAAATCAAGAAGGCTGAGTATATCCGGTTTACTATACATCACCGGCCCGCGCCCCGCTTACTCTCTGGCCCAACCACCAGCTAGGATACACTGTGGGGTGGTTGGGTAGGGTGAGTGGGCGGATATGGCTCTAAACACTCTAGCTAAATACAGCCTAATCCAAGCTTATTGCATCGCCAACATTCAATTGACCACTTTCCACCACATCAACATAAACACCGCAATCCAGATGGCCGTAATTTTTGCGTATTTGCAACGGTAGATTCATGTCGCGCTCGGCTGTTTCCAAATTAACATTCACAGCAGCACAGCGGTCAATCCGGCCTACGGCTTTAAATGTAACATCGCCCATGCGGAAAGTTCTGCCAATCAAGTCAAACTCCGCCCATGGACCAATACCTTTAACATATAGGTTGCCCCTGAAGCGCCTTGGGTCGATTGAAAGGCCGGTTCGCTTCTCAATGTCACGCACACTGTCCAGATTGATAAGTGAGAGGTTTTGCTCTGGCACATCAGCAAACATATGGCCCTTGGCAGAGACAAGGCGCGGCGTACCTTTCACCTTGTCCTCCATGAAGGCTTCATAAAAGGCGCCAAGCTTTTGCGCCCCATCAGCGTCAAGTAAAGAGACATCAAGCAAAACGTCATCGTCTTTACGAATGATCAACTGGTGGTTTTCTTCACTAAATTCAGTGGTTAGCTGCGCAAGTTTTTCATCCCGCATTAACATTAGGAAATTGCGCTTTGCCATAAACTCAGGCTGCGCCGGGTTAAAGTCTGAATCCGCAAGCGCAATTGCATATTCGCGGTCATGGGGTACAGGCTTCCCTGCTTCCAGCATAACGGCGTTAAGCCGGTCTCCACTAAGCCCTTTGACAGGGTACCGATATATATTGGTGACTTTTGACATGAGCTAATGCTCCCCGTTTTATAGCTAAGTATACACTGAATTTTTATGCAGAAGTAGGGCGCGAAATGCGAAACATCGCTCAGTCTTCCCACAAATACATCTGAATACCAACCTTTTTTATGCCTCTGAATAACGCCAAGAAGCATTTTACAACGCACCTACACCTTTTTCACCTGTTTACTGCCATTAAGAAAACAAAATCATCACAATTTTGGGGTGAAATTCAGGAAGATTTAGAATGCCAATACAGAGTAGGAATAAAGGGATCCCGACACCAGAAAGTGTTGCCCACAGATAGATGTAAACCAGATTATGATTATACGCTTAGCAAAAAAAGCCGACTTAAACGCCCTTGTTGGGCTCTCAAAGAAAACCGCTAGTGGCATGACTACGGTGCCGCAGGACGCAGAAGGCTGGGACCGGCTAATTTGCGCTACAGAACAATTTAATAGCCTACAAAAAAAAGAAGGCCATTGCCTGTTTGTTTTAGAAGATACTAAAAAAGGCGCAATTGCGGGCTTTACAGCCATTCACCGAAATGTTGGCCTAACACGCCCGTTTTTCTCTTTCAAAAAATCTAAAATCCAGAAAGCAAATTCCATAACAGGCCGCACGACCAGTTATGAAATTCTGTTTTTGACGAATGATTTTGGCCACGCTGATGAGATTGGCACCCTGTTTCTCGATCCAGCATATCAGGGCCAAGGCATTGGGCGCTTCCTATCTCTTTCTCGCTTCCTCTTTATGGCGCTGGAAACAGACCGCTATTCCAGTGTCATCTTTGCTGAAATGCGAGGCTTCCAAAATGAAAAGGGCGTCTCCCCCGTATGGGAAGCACTTGGAAAGCACTTTTTTGATATTCCGTTTGAGGAGGCAGACCGTTTCAGCGCAGAGAAACCCGTGCAATTCATAACCGACAGTTTTCCAGACCACCCGATCATTGTCGACTTATTGCCCACAGAAGCACAGGCAGCAATTGGCAAGCCCCACGACAAGACTATACCCGCCTATAAACTGCTCAAATCAATTGGCTTTATCGACATGAATTATGTCGACATTTTTGATGGTGGCCCAACGCTCTATACCCCTATTGAAAACATAAGACCCCTTAGAGACAGCCAAAGCAGGCTTGCTAAAATTGGTAACCCTGAGGGCGACCCCACCCATATGATTGCCAAATCCGACCCAGCCAACTTTGCAACATCAATCAGCAGTGTATCACTAGAGGATGACATTGCAGTCATCAGCGAAGAAGCCGCCAAAAAGCTCCATATTCGCGACGGAGAGCCAATCATTCTTTCGGCCCTCCGATAATTGAAACAACCAAAGAAGGCCTGCGCCCTTGCAACCTAATCCGCAGGCCTTCGCCTCTCCCACAATACTTTAGCGTTCATTAACCAAAACTTTAGCTATCACCCGCTAGATTAGAAATCTGGCTGAATGCATTTTGTCCAGCTAGGTTTCGGCAGTCACTGCCCAGTCAAAGAGTTCGTGTATTTCAATAGGTTTCCCGTATTGCCCTAAAGCAATGTTTTAAGGAAGCCAGCAGAACCTGGGGCAAAAACTCTATGCAACAGACAACCAGCACCAACGATACAACAGCGCTTTCAATCGCTTTGATAGAAGACGATATCGTCGACTATCATTGGATAGGCGGCATGTTAAAACGCATTCCTGATTGTAATTTTAGTTTCCAATGGGCCAAATCCTTCGAAGAAGGGGAAACGTTGCTGGCAAGCCAGACATTTGACATTGCCTTCATTGATAATGCCATTGGCATCCGTTCCGGCATAGACATTGTACGCAACCTTGGCGGACGTAGCGCTGCCACGCCAATGGTCATGCTAACGGGGTCAGGTACCCACACCCTTGATTGCGAAGCAATGGATGCTGGTGTTTATGATTTCCTTGAAAAAGGGTCGATCAGTACGGAAGAACTGGAACGCTCGATCCGCTATACCCTTAATACACGGCAACTGGAACAGGAACTGCAAGAGGCAAAAAACGCTGCAATAAAAGCTGATCATGCAAAGGCCCACTTCCTAGCCCATCTTAGCCATGACCTGAGAACACCCCTTAATACCATTGCAGGGTTTTCAGAAATGATCTCCCGAAACCAAGAGAACCTCCCCGATAGCAGGCAATATGCCACGCAAATACTATCAAGTGCCAAACACCTTGAAGACATGATTGAAGACTTGCTTGCCCTCACCAATTTTGACTTACAAAAAACAGAATCTATACCCCGTCACTATTTCCTAAAAGCCCTTATTGAGGAAGCGCAGGCACTCACCCAAGGCCCCGCACAAGACAGAAAAGTGCAAATAAAGCCCTTATATTCAGTGGATGATTTAGAGATTTTTGGCGATAGAAAAGCCATCAAGCGCATCTTGGTCAACCTTATATCCGTTTCCATAAAACACTCACATCAGGGAGGCACCATTTTCGTTGCATGTGGGCAAGATGCAAAAGGCGTTTCAATTCTGGTTTCAGACGACGGTACAGGCATAGACCAGCACACTATCAAAGAGGTTATTAACGCGGGTCCCTACGCCGCAGATGCCTATACCACATCCAGCAATGGTATAGGGTTGAGCCTTTCAATCGTTCATCAATATGTCCTGATGCATAGTGGGAAAATGCTGGTGGACAGCAAGATTGACGGCGGCACTGTTGTGGAAATATTTTTCCCCCATGAAGCTGAAAACTCTGACGTAATATAGGTATAGGTGTGCTGAGCAACCCGGTCCCCCCTGAAAGAAATGAGCTAAAACCCTACACTCTGCCGCTCATGGTTTCCTTTGTTGGCACCCTTGCTGCGCTGTATTTTTTCTATTTGATCCGGGAACTGGACCGGCAACAAACCACAGATGCATTCAATCAATCCGCTCTCAGCCAGTATAATGCCGTCACGGAAGAAGTATCCGCAAACCTAGAGCTTCTGTCATCCCTTAAAGCCTTCATTGAAAATGCCGGAGAGGTGAACCAGCAAAGCTTTGCCCGCTTTGCTGGGAGCTTGATTCAAAACCACGGTGATGTGCAAGCGCTTGAGTGGATTCCCCGTGTTCCAGACACTGCCCGGGCTGCCCATGAGGCACTCGGTCAAAAAGAAGGGTTCCGCCACTATGCCATTAGGGAGCGAGGGCCGCGGAAAATACTTTTGCCTGCTGCACCTCGCCCTGAATATTACCCGGTCTTCTATATCCACCCTATTGAAGGCAACGAAGCAGCAATTGGCTTTGACTTGGCTTCTAACCCTGCGCGCCTAGCTGCCTTAGACCGGGCGCGCGACAGTGGCACACCGGTTATGACAGCCCGCATTACCCTTGTGCAGGAAAAGGCGAGCCAAGCTGGTTTACTGGTGTTTCAGGCTCTTTATAAAGGTCGAACTGCACCTCAAACCGTGCCAGAGCGGCGCAAGAATTTACTCGGCTTTACGCTTATTGTCATTCGGGCAGGAGACATGATCAGCAAAGCAACACGCTTATTGCCCCCAGATATACTACTCAATATTTCAGACAATACTGATCCTGCCGACAAAAATAACCTTTCAGGAAACATGCCTGTAAAGCACTCGGCAATTCGCAGCACCCACGACCATGTTTTTGCTGGCCGAAAATGGCATTTCATTGCCACACCCAGTCCCGGCGCTTTTGACTTATCGACCCCTTTGTCCGCATCTCTCACCTTCATTGCTGCCATGGTTGCTGCCGGCCTCGGCGGCATGTTTGTGTACCGGCTTTCCAGAGAGAATATTAAAATCGCCCGTGAAGTAGGCCGGCAAACATCTGCGCTGAAGATAAGTGAGGAACGGTATGCGCTTGCGGTTAGTGGGTCTGCCGTTGGGTTGTGGGACTGGGATATCAGCGAGAATAAAACATACTGGTCTCCTAGGCTTTATGAAATCTTAGGCATCAAAGACCCCTCCTTCACCCCTTGCCCGGTAGATTTTGAAGACCGCCTGCACCCAAATGATAAACAACATGTGCTAGATGCCGTAGAATCCCACCTCCTCCACGATACGCCATACGATGTCATCTACCGGTTACGGGCGGAATCTAGGCACTATGTATGGATCCATGCCAAAGGGCAGGCGCTCCAAAAAAATGGTGTGCCCTTGCGCATGGCAGGCTCAATGGATGATATCAGCGATAAGCAGGTAATGAAAAAGGTGCTTGAAACAAATAAGCACGAACTTCAAATGATCTTTGATAATGTCCCTGCCCGCATTTGGTACAAAGATGACAATAATAATATTTTGCGCCTTAACCGTTTGGCCGCTGATTCTATGAGCATGTCGATAAAGGATGTTGAGGGCAGCAATTCCCTAGACCTCTTTCGGGGCAAAGCTGAGAAATACCTGCAAGATGACCAAGCAGTTATACGCACAGGACAACCAAAACTGGGCGTTATCGAGAAATTTAAGTCGGACAATCAGGAACCTACGTGGCTACGAACTGATAAAGTGCCTTTCATAGACCCAGTTTCCGGCAAAACACATGGCCTGATTTCATCCATTGATATTACGGCACAAATCCTAGCCGAAAAGGCCAAGGACACCGCCATACAAGCGCAGGACAAAACGGCCACGGAGCTTCAAGCTATTATTGATACCATGATAGATGGCCTCATTATCATAGATCAATCCGGTATAATTCATCAAACCAACCCAGCTACAATACGTATATTTGGCTATAGCGAGGAAGAGTTATACGGCCAAAATGTATCCATATTAATGCCCGAATATTATAGCAAACAACATGATACCTATATGGATAACTTCTTTAAAACAGGCATTGCCAAGATCATTGGCATAGGTCGTGACCTCACCGGCATGAAAAAAAACGG
>JAESQS010000316.1 GCA_016765035.1 Kordiimonadaceae bacterium
CTTCACGTTGAAGTTTTTTCTTCAGCGCACGAAGGGCTTGGTCCACATTGTTATCCCGAACGGAAACCTCCATAGGTTTCTCACTCCTTTCAAAGCCAAAATTAGCGGGTAGCAAGCCGGGCGCTTACCCACTGGGCAACGCGCATATAGCAAACAGGCGACTTCTGCACAAGCTAAATTCAAAACAAAAAATACCGCCGTGCCAAAAATCGGCCCGCTGTATCCTTCAAAATCCCGCATACTATAGCAAAAATACACGCTGAGCGCAAAATGCGGCACTATGTCCCTCGCGTCATTGATGTTTTCATGGTAGGGCTAGTTTGAATTTTTCTCATGTTTACCGAATCGCCTTTACTGTAATGATCCAGCCGTAAATCACAGGCATGTAAACCCGTATGTAGATAATTGAGTGACCCTTATGCCAACTGAAAAAACTGAAGACATGACGCCTGAAGAATTGCGCACGCCCCTGCTTGCAGCAATGCTACAGCATGTCCCGTTCGATGGATGGTCAACAGCCGCCTTAAAGTTGGCAGCAAAAGATAGTGCTATCAGCGCAGAAATGGCAGAACTGGCATTTCCTCGTGGGGCCATTGAGGCACTGGAACTTCATTTGCGCCAAGCAGACAAAAACCTTGCGCACGCCCTTGCAGACAAAAATGTGCAAGCCATGAAAATTCGGGAAGGGATAACAGAAGGAATTCGCACCCGGCTAAAAATGCCTTCTACAAACCGCGAGGTTGTTCGTCGCGGATTGGCTGTATTGGCACTGCCACAGAATATTGCCCTCGGCTCAAAGTCCCTTTGGCGCACAGCAGACATTATGTGGAAAGCTGTAGGCGACACGTCCACTGACCATAACTGGTACACCAAACGCGCAACCTTAAGCGCCGTTTATAGTGCTGTGCTACTCTACTGGCTAAATGATGACAGCGAAGACTATGCTGATACGTGGGCCTTCCTTGACCGACGGATCGAAGGCGTGATGAAGTTTGAAAAAACCAAATTTCAAATCAAAAAGGCGCTGGAGAATGCGCCATCACTCGCTCGTTTTCTGGGACGTCTACGTTACCCGGGCATTTAGACTTGGCTGCCATGAAGCCAGAGACTAATCAAGAGGACGACAATGGCACCAGCCTGTTGCTTACCTGTCTTGATGCGCAATGCATTGATATGGTGTTACGGTGGCATCGCTACCTAAAAAGCGAAAAAAAGTTCTCCCCCCACACACTGGAAGCCTACAGCCGTGATGTTGGTAGTTTTTTTGGCTTCCTCTCCATCCATTTTGGAGAAACAGTCTCAGCGCCCCTTCTTAAAGCCCTTAGTGTGCGCGATTTCAGGGCCTATTTAGCCAGTCGGCGCGGCGAAGGCACATCTGCCCGCACAACAGCCCGGGAACTATCTTCCATTCGCAATCTCTACCGCTATTTAAGCCGCGAGGAAGACATAACCAATGATGCCATAAAGGCAGTCCAAGGGCCCAAATTACCCCACAGAGTCCCTCGCCCCTTAACCGAAGAAGCGGCAAAAGCCGCTGTCGCTAGCATTGGGGACTTTGCCACAGAAAGCTGGATAGCAGCGCGCGACACAGCAGTGCTTATTTTATTATATGGGTGCGGGCTTCGTATCGGGGAAGCATTGGCACTAAACGGAGCAAACATCCCAGCCGGGGAAACCATGCGCGTTATCGGCAAACGGCAAAAAGAACGCATCGTCCCCCTCCTGCCCATTGTGCATGAAGCCATTAATATCTATGTAAAACAATGTCCCTATACTATTGAAAGCGGTAGTGCCTTGTTCAGGGGGGTGCGGGGCGGACGCCTGAATGCTCGAACCATACAAGCAGCCATGCAGAAAGTGCGGACCATTCTTGCGTTGCCCGACAGTGCAACGCCCCATGCCCTGCGCCACAGTTTTGCAACGCATTTACTGTCACGGGGTGGTGACTTACGGACCATTCAGGAACTATTAGGCCATGCAGACCTGAAAGCAACGCAGATATACACAGAAGTCGACAGTGCCCGACTTAAAGATGTATATGATAAAGCCTTTAGACGGCGCTAGAGCGTATCCGCTTTAAAAGCCACCTTCGTCAGACACTGACCAGACAAAATAGGACACGCAGTATACTATGAAGCCCTTCCGAGACTTAGATCGCTTTCGTGGCTGGATTTTAGCAGCGCTGTATGCCGTGATGGCTCTTTTCGCCCCTTTGCTGCTCTATGTAACAATAGACCTATGGCCTATGCTTGACGGCGTGGAGATGGCTGCTAGCGTCCTTCTTGTCTCCGCAACGCTAACGGCTTTAAGCTGTCTAAAATCCTTAAAGACTTATTTGACGAAGTTACGCTCGACCAGCAGCGTACCACCGCTGGAAATAGCCCCCTTCTTTTTTATGTTGGTTTCCTTAGCGATTGCGAGCCGGCTCTTTGCAGACATCTAGAACGTATCCGGCTTAATAGCCGTCTTACGCTATTTTTCGGCCATTGCCATGGCTGTGCCTAACACGCCGTCGGTCAAGGCCTTTAAAAGGTCCTGAATGCAGGCGTCTCCGACATGGTCCAATGAAGGTGTCGCACCGGACAAACTCTTTGCGGTTTACCGCCATATGGGCAAGCCTTTCGCCAAGGGCTTTTCCACTAAGGGGAAGGCCCATAATTTCATTAACCCCTGCATCACGACTATCAATCACCTTCTGCGGGCTAGGGTCCCCTATCAACATCACAATCGATGCATTAGCCACACCTCCATGAGACATGCGGATAAACCGGGCCAGCCCCGGCCCCCCTAAATCAGGCATTGTGTAACCAATGAAATAATGTGTGCAAGGGGCACTGTTGATACTTGTTAACGCATCTTTTGAGGTTTCCACCGAATGCACCTGCGCTGCACCTGCAGCATTCAAAAAATGCCAAAGATATTGAGAAACCTGTTTGTTAGCCACTGCAACAAGGGCTTTCATCCCTCGATAATCCATCATAGGTGTACGCATTCAGCAATCTCCACGCGAAAGAACCAAGTAAAGATTTAGGGAGATAAATAGCACCACCCACGGATGCTTATCCCTAGGCGAAAAGGCTAATAAACCTAGGGTGGTATATCAATTTAAAAGAGAATAAATAGTAATAATTACGAAAATGTAACTAATAGTGTTGTATAAATTCAACAAATAGCGGGAAAACTATTAATATATTATTAATATAAATGAATAACTGGGCGAATCACCCCTATATAATAGGGTGTTCAATTTCCGTAATAAGTAATAGGTACCTTACTTACACTATTCCCTAACTATTGGCATGTATCCACTTGGACATTATTTCTTCGAGTACGGCAATAGGCAGCGACCCATTACCCAGAATGGCATCATGAAAAAGCCTAATATCAAACTTTTCACCCAGTTCCTTTTGGGCTTTCTGCCGCAAAGCTTTGATGCGCAATTCACCAATTTTATAAGAGAGCGCCTGCCCCGGCCAAGAAATATAGCGATCCACTTCCTTCTGCACGTCACGCTCACTAAGCGCTGTGTAATTTAGCAAAAAATCTACAGCTTGCTGCCGTGTCCAGCCAAAGGAATGCATACCTGTATCAACCACAAGGCGACAAGCCCGCCAAATTTCATAGGTTAAACGCCCAAAATCACTGTAGGGGTCTTGGTAAAAACCTGCATCTTTTCCAAGGCTTTCTGCATAAAGGCCCCACCCTTCCCCGTAAGCTGAATGATACAGCGTTTTTCTAAATTCAGGCGCGTCTAATTCCTGCGCAAGCGCATTCTGAAAGTGATGCCCCGGCACTGCTTCATGGTAGGTCAGTGCCTCAAGGTTATACAGGGGTACAGACCGGTAATTACTTGCCCCAATATAATAGGTGCCTGATGTTTTCCCGTCCCCCGCAGAGGCAACGTAATATTCAGCGCCGCCGGGGCTTTCCTTGATAGTGTATGTGCCACGAGGCAGCAGTGTGAACCACTTGGGCATCTCGCCTTCCATGCGTTTGGCTATATAGGAGGCTTTTTCAAGCAAGTCCTGCCCGCTATCAGCGTAAAACTTAGGGTTGGCGCGCATCCCGTCTAGGAATTCCCTGAACGTGCCTTCAAAGCCGACTGATGCAATGATCGCATCCATCTCAACTTTAATACGCTTAATCTCAGACATCCCCAGCGCATGAATTTCACTGGGTTCCATATTGGTGGTCGTATAATAATTAATGAGATACCGGTAATAGTCAGCGCCGCCCTCTAGGCTGCCAATACCTGCTTTTTCCCGACATTTTGCCATATATTCTTCGGTGAAAAACGCATAAAATCTCCGATATTCTGGCAGCACATCCTTTGCAATTAATCTAGAAACTTCGCGCCTATACTCACCTTGCTTTTCAGCAGAGATCGTTGACGGAAAAACAGCCACCGGCGCAAAGAACTCGCTTTTGGTAATATCGTCCACAATGCTGCGGCTTATGGTTTTTTCATAGCCTTTAAAGGTTTCACAATAATGAGTATAGCCCGCCGCCATCGCCTGCCGCATGACAGTGATGAAATCAGCATTATAGCGTGGGTACCCTGCCAAACTGACCAGATATTTATCGTAATCCTCTGCGCTTAGGAATGACATCTTCCCCGGCGCTTCAGCAAAATATGTATGAAATCCTGCATAAAAGTTCAGCGGAAAAAGATGGTCTGGCTGCTTGTAGCTTTCGCGCTCGGCCTCTCGCTCATATTTAAAAAGCTTGTGGTTAACTTTATCCTCTTGGGAAAGCTTGGCAGGGTCAATCGTTGCCAGCCGTGCAAGAATGTCTTCGTTAAACGCTTGTCGGCGTCCGCGACCCTCCGCGCTAAAGTCAGGTAATCCCCCGTTCATGCGAAAGGCATCAGGGTCCCGCCGGAAAAAGACTTGTTCCTGCAATACTGTGTCCCAGTGGTCATCCAGCAATTTTTTAAAGGCGGAAGACTGGTCAGAAGGGGCTTCACAACCAGACAAAGCAAAGCAAAAAGCTAGGCTTAACACTATGTTTTTAATCATCATGCCGCGGAGTATTACTGCAGATACAACCTGTGTCAATTGGCTTGAATTTTGCGGTACTTCTACCTATCAGAGCCACATTCAAAGTCGAATGCACCATAGAAAGCCATAATATTAACAATTAACTCTGCATAAAAAAACAGGGGCACAAAGCCCCTGTTTTTCAAACTGATGGATACCTAGCGCATATCCGGCGATGCACCTTAAACCAAATACCTAGATCAATTACATATGAATGGTGCGGTTATGAACGGCAAGCGCAGCCTCTTTCATTGCTTCAGTTTCTGTTGGATGCGCATGACATGTCAGGGCTATATCCTCTGCCGAAGCCCCAAATTCCATGGCTGTTGCAGCTTGTGCAATCATATTGCCTGCATCTGCCCCGATGATATGCACCCCAAGGACACGGTCAGTTTTCTTGTCCGCAAGGATTTTAACAAAACCTTCCGTCGTCATATTGGCTTTGGCACGGCTATTGGCTGTGAAGGGGAATTTGCCCACATTATACGCAACACCCGCTTCTTTCAGTTGTTCTTCTGTTTGGCCCACAGCCGCCACTTCTGGCGCAGTATAAACAACACCCGGAATTACATCATGGTTCACATAGCCTGTAAGGCCCGCGATATTTTCCGCAGCAGCCACGCCTTCGTCTTCCGCTTTATGCGCAAGCATAGGGCCTTCAACCACATCGCCAATCGCCCAAATTCCCGACACATTGGTTGAAAAATCAGGGTTGATTTTGATACGGGACCGTTCGTCCATTTCAACGCCAACAGTCTCTAGGCCAAGGCCGCTGGTATAGGGGTTTCGCCCTACAGCAACAAGAACCACATCAACATCCAACGACTTAGCGTCACCGCCTTTAACAGGCTCGTAGGAAACTGTTGCGCCTTTTTTGGTTTTCTTAACCGCTGTCACTTTAGAAGAAAGCAACAGTTTCATGCCTTGCTTCTTCATCATGCGGCCAAAGTTTTTGCGCACTTCCATGTCCATGCCCGGCAACAACTGGTCCATAAACTCAACCACGGTTACATCGGCCCCAAGGCGCCGCCATACAGAGCCAAGCTCCAGGCCAATAACACCGCCACCAATAACAACCATGCTTTTAGGGGCTGGGTTAAGGTCTAGTGCACCTGTTGAAGACACAATGGTCTTCTCATCAATTTCAATGCCCGGCAGGGAAGCTACATCACTGCCTGTTGCAATGATTGTGTTTTTCGCTGTGATTGTCCGAGTGCCGCCCGCATTCAGCGTAACTTCAATAGTTTTATCTTTATTGAATTTACCAGCGCCTTTAATCCATTCGATTTTGTTCTTTTTGAACAAAAATTCAATGCCACCAGTAAGGCCGTCTACTGTGTTATTTTTGGCTTCCAGCATTTTAGCGATATCGAAATCAAGCCCTTTAACGGACAGACCAAATTTTTCGAAACCATGCCCGGCTTCCTCATATAGGTGCGATGCATGTAAAAGTGCCTTAGAGGGCATACAGCCAACATTCAGGCAGGTGCCGCCAAGGGTTTCACGCTTTTCAATACAAGCCGTTTTAAGACCAAGTTGCGCCGCACGAATAGCCGCCACATACCCACCAGGACCAGAACCAATTACAACAACGTCAAATGCGTCGGACATTTTTTTATCCCTTACTTATTATAATAATGGGCGGAGATCACAAAGACGCTCCACCCATATAGTATTCTCTATAACCTGTGAGTGGCCTTACATATCCAAAAGAAGACGAGTTGGGTCTTCCAGCGCTTCTTTCACGCGGACAAGGAATGTAACAGCTTCACGGCCATCAATAACCCGGTGATCATATGACAGCGCAAGATACATCATAGGGCGAATTTCAATCTTGCCATTAATAGCCATCGGACGTTCTTGGATTTTATGCATTCCAAGAATACCAGATTGTGGGGCGTTCAAAATTGGGCTGGACATAAGCGAGCCAAAAATGCCGCCGTTTGAGATGGTGAAAGTACCACCCTGCATGTCAGCCATAGTTAATTTGCCGTCACGGGCCTTTTTGCCGTAGCCAGCGATTGCAAGCTCAGTTTCA
>JAESQS010000317.1 GCA_016765035.1 Kordiimonadaceae bacterium
AAAACCCTGCACCCGAAAATCCATGGCGGGTTGCTAGCGCTGCGCGATAATGAAACCCATATCGCCTCTATGAAAGAGCATGATATTGGTGCCATCGACCTTGTTGCTATCAATCTATATCCATTTGAAGCGACGGTGGCTTCTGGCGCTGACTTTGACACTTGCATTGAAAATATCGACATCGGCGGCCCGGCCATGGTGCGGTCTGCTGCCAAAAACCACAATTTTGTCGCTATCATTACAGACCCTAACGACTATGCCGGTGTGATTGCCGAACTGAACGAAACAGGCGGCACCAGCCACGAAACCCGCAAAAAACTCTCTGCCAAGGCCTATAGCCGTACTGCAGCATATGACACTGCTATTTCAAACTGGTTTGCCGGACAAAATGGTGAAACCTTCCCCGAACGTAAATCTTTTGCCGGCACAAAAATACAAGAGTGCCGCTACGGCGAAAACCCCCATCAGGTTGCGGCCTTTTATGCGAACGCTGAACTACGCCCCGGCATCGCCACTGCCACACAACACCAAGGCAAAGAGCTTTCCTATAACAATCTGAACGACACAGATGCTGCCTTTGAGTTGGTGAGTGACTTTGATCCGGCGACGCCGACAGTTGCCATCATCAAGCACGCCAACCCTTGCGGCGTGGCAACAGGCACAAACTTGCTGGAAGCTTACAGTAAAGCCCTAAAATGTGATCCTGTATCAGCCTTTGGGGGCATTGT
Organism: Kordiimonadaceae bacterium; assembly: GCA_016765035.1. Classification (GTDB taxonomy): domain Bacteria; phylum Pseudomonadota; class Alphaproteobacteria; order Sphingomonadales; family Kordiimonadaceae; genus Kordiimonas. The sequence goes on from JAESQS010000317.1 coordinate 729, forward strand.
GGCACTCAACGGCACACTGGATGCAGAAACCGCAACTGAAATTGTAAAAGTCTTTACCGAAGTTATTATTGTGCCTGATGTAACAGAGGAGGCAAAAGCCATTATTGCCGCTAAGAAAAACCTGCGCCTGCTAACCACCGGTGGCCTTGCAGACCCAAGCAAAGAGGCCCAATTGGTAAAAACCGTTGCAGGCGGCTTTTTGGTGCAAAACCGGGATACGGGCAAAGTAACGCTAGACGGCTTAAAGGTTGTAACCAAGCGAGCGCCAACCGAACAAGAAATGAAAGACATGCTGTTTGCATTTCAGGTCGGTAAACACGTGAAATCCAATGCCATTGTCTATGTACGCGATAATATGACAGTTGGTATCGGCGCAGGCCAAATGAACCGCCGTGACAGCAGCCGCATTGCCGCACTTCGCGCTGGCGAAGCTGCTGAAATGGCAGGCGAAACTGAAAGCCTCGCTATTGGTTCTGTTGTAGCTTCAGATGCCTTCTTCCCCTTCGCTGATGGCCTAATCGCCGCCGCAGAGGCCGGGGCAACCGCTGTTATTCAACCAGGTGGTAGTATGCGTGACCAAGAAGTTATCGATGCCGCAGATGAAGCAGGCTTGGCCATGGTCTTTACCGGTATGCGCCACTTTAGGCACTAAATGCGCCAAAGGCAGGCTGGGTAAAACCCTGCCTGCCTATCGCGTTTAACAACTATAAATGGCTTAATACACCAATACGTATAAAATAGTTGTGTTATTACAAGTACACCTTATAGTGATAATAGCTCAACATATGAGTTTGCTGAATTTTTAAAGATTTGGCATAAAATGCCTGAGTAAAAACTCAGCATTGCAGCTTTTTATCCGAGTCTACGAAATTCAATTTTCGAGGCTGGTTCTGGTTTTCGTCGGCGACCTGATCGCGCTATACCGCACAGAATTCACTATCTGGATATGACCACACAAAAAGCAGGGCAATTCTCCTGCTTTTTTCTATAGAACTGCGGTTTTCTACACTTTTATGGGCTGCAATAAACCGTCTTTTTCAAAGTATCCCTTCCATCATATTGCTAACAATGCTTGTTGTTGGCATGATCAGGGGATGAAGACGCCCTTTAAAATCAGAAGAGCCACAAAAAAGGATATTCCCTTCCTGCTTGCCTGTGAAGATGGCCCAAACACATCCTATGTGCATGGGGACACGGCAGAGATACACGCACACAACCTGCAAAATTCCGACTGTATTTACCTGATCGCTGAAGATATCCAGAGCCATCCCCTAGGATTCGTTCTGCTGGTGCACACTGACGCTATACGCACAGAATTGCGGCGGATGATTATAGCCACGCCAAACCAAGGCATTGGCAAAGCCTTTCTACTGCAAGTGATTGAAAAAACGTTCAAAACCCAAACAGAGATTATTTGGTTAGATGTCTATGAAGAAAATACCCGCGCCCTGCACGTTTATACGGCCTTAGGCTTCGAGGAAACATACAGAGAGCCCTCGCCAAAAGACCCTCGTAAAACACTGGTTTATATGGCATTGGAACAGACTGACTAACAAAGGCCCCTATTCAAAAAGCCACAATAGCCCCTGCCTAAAGGCTGCCGGAGCCGCTGAAAAGTGATTATGACCCTTCAATATGGTGGTTTTAAAGTGCCACGGCTTTTTTTCTACACCCAACCAATGTTTCTGCCACTTTAAGAACGGCACTTTAAAGCGGGCATCATCTTGTTCCGAACCCGAAACAAATACTTTAGACATTCCACCTTCAGGCACTGATGTTTGAAGAAAGAACGGCAAATTCCTGTGCAAAGCCGGGTTGCTCGCTATATGTCCCCAAAATAACGAAGGGCTGGTTAGGGCCGCATGAAGCGCAAATTGCCCCCCTAAAGACTGCCCAAATATGATGCGCCTGTCTGGGTTTACCCGGTATTTTCCTTCCATCAAAGGGAAGAGCTCTTGCGCGAAAAACTGCTGGAACAAAGGGGCACCGCCATAATGAGCAGCAGTTTCCGCTTTGGCAGTAAAGTCTGCGCCGCGCATATTACCTCCCTTAAAATCATCAGCACCATAAGCGATGCCCACAAGAATAATGTCGGGCACTTCTTCAGCAAATTTTAAGTAGCGATAATAGCTAGCAAGCATGGGGTATGTGTAATCACCATCCAGCAAATAAAGAATTGGGTATGCTTTCGTTGAAGATGCATACCCTTCTGGTAAATTTACATAAATGTGGAAGCCACGACCCAATACGTCAGACTGCACAAACTGATATTCTGACTGGTTGATCCCCACTAAATAATCCATAGGGGCAGTATCCGCCGCACTGGCGGGGCGCAGCATAAAACCAACAGATACAAGGATTAAAAGCAGTTTCCACATAACCAAGGCCCCTTCTGATAACAGGGGGCCATCCTGTAACAAACCCTAGGGGCTACGCAATGAAAATGCATTCTGGTAAAGCAAGTGTGATGTTCTAGCTAAACCAAATCAGGTAAGAGCAGACTTTAGTTTAGTTACTAAGCTTTCAAGAGCATCGTCGCTGTATGGTTTTTTCTGGGTGGCACCCCAAACGGGGGCAGGCCACGCTGCATCACCCACAAAGCGCGCGATGATATGTATATGGAGCTGCGGCACCATATTACCAAGCGCTGCAACATTCATTTTATCTGCCCCTGTCAACTCTTCAAGCAGTTGGGACACAAAGGAAATTTCCTGCATAAGCTGCTGCTGGTCAACATCATCCAACGCGTGAATTTCCCGCACGCCCTCCCGCCGCGGTACCAAAATCAACCACGGATAAGTGGCATCCGCAATCAACCGCACATCACACAGGGCAATTTCTACCACTGGCACACTGTCTGCTGCCAACTGCGGATGTAAGGGAACCAGCGACATTGAAACCCCTTCTACTGAGCAGCTTGGCTCTATTCTGCTGCCCGCTTAATCAATGCTTCGAAAAAGCCGACTTGTCGCGCAAGCGAAACAATATCAACCGCTTCATCAGTGCCATGAATGCGTTTCAGGTCTGTGGGTTGAAAAACAAAAGGCATAAAACGATATACGTCTTTCGCAACACCGTAATAATGCCTACCATCTGTGCCTTGCACTGTCAGCGTAGGGGCTGTTGGTATGTCCCCAAACACCTCTTTCACCGTTTCTGCAATCATGCTGTAGCCTTCGCTATCCACCGAAGACATACGCGTGGCTTCTTTGCCACCAAATTGCGTAACAGTAACCCGCTCGTCATCAATGATCTCTTTGGCACGCGCAACCACACCTGCCACAGTATCGCGAGGGTGAACGCGGTAATTCACAATGGCTTCACCATACTGCGGCAAAATATTGGGCTTAATGCCAGATTTCATCATAGTGAAGGCTGTCGTGGTGTGCATGAAGGCTGCTGTCGCTGAATTATTAGCCAACCCAGCCGTAAGAAGAGGCCGTGTAAGCCACATATTGGCCGCTGCAAAACGGCTGGTAAAATTCATTTCCGGGGCAACAGTCAGTAAAAACTGTTCAAGAAACCCATCGATTTCTAAGGGGTGGGGGTTATCCATCACGCGGGCACCAGCACGCGCAGCCAAGCTAGCCGCTGTATAGGATTTTGGTGCGCTTGAATGGCCCCCTTCATCTTCTGCAGAAAACCTAAGCGTCACAAAACCTTTTTCACCTAGTGAGATTAGCGCCATTGGCGACTGCACACCCGGCACAACCCCTTGCACCATGGCAGAGCCTTCATCAACAGCCCATTCCAGCTCCACATTGCGGGACTTTAGCATGTCAGCCATAACCACTGCGCCGTTGGCACCGCCAAGCTCTTCATCATGCCCAAACAGAAAATAAATATCTCTGTCAGGCTGGAAACCATCTGCAATAAGCGTTTCAGCAGCTTCCATTAAAGTGATGAGCATGGCTTTATCATCCATGGCACCACGGCCCCACAAAACACCATCGTCGTCAATCACACCCTCAAACGGTGCATGGGTCCATTTGGCAAGGCCATATTCCGGCACAGGCACCACATCTATATGCGCCATAAAGGCAATGGGTTGTTTATCGCCTGGTTTAGCGGCTGGCCAGCGGTACATCAGTGAATATTCACTCACTTTCTCCAGCTCCATTGTCTGGTGAGCCAAAGGATATGTTTCCGCGAGAAACTTATGAAATCCGTTGAAGGCAAACGCGTCTGGTGCTTGAGCATACGACCAACTGATGGTGCGGTAAGTGATAGCCTTGGAAAGGCGCGCCGCCACTCGGTCAATCGTGCTCTGCTCAACAGCAGGTTCTTTTAAGGTAACAGGTGTGCCAGCCGGCAACAGAACCACCGTGCGCACAAGCATAAAGCCAACTAAGGCTGCAAGCCCCAACAGTATTTTACCAACAAGTTTCATAACAACTTCCCCCGAAATTTTTTACTTGGATGTAAGGTAGGTCATATTCAGGTAAAAACCACTAAATCCTAACCCGCGTATAACCTAGAGCGTATCAAGTTTAGATAGTTACATACCCGCCCCTTATTTAACGGCAGCGATGCATTCTACTTCTACCCGGTACCCAGTTGCCAAACCATTCATGCCTACAGCACTACGAGCAGGGCGCCTGCCGGGCTTAAAATACTGGGTGTAAACAGCATTAAAGCTACTCCAGTCAGCCATGTCCAAAAGAAAAACCGTGCATTTCCCCACCCTGTCCATGGAAGACCCGTGTGTTTCCACCAATTTTTTGATTTTTTTCATAATCACATGGGTCTGTGCCGAGGTACCTGTAGGAATAGTACCGTCTTCTGCCCGGCCAACCTGCCCCGCCAAAAACAAAAGCGCCCCCATACGCACAACGGGCGAATAAGGCGCATTAATATCCGCTGGAGGATAATGCTGCACATCTGCTGCTTCTGCCGCCAGCGCAGGGAGCGCACCACTGACCAACAAAGACACCAACAGTAAAAAATGCCCCAATATTTTTCTGGATATAGCCATAAGATTTCCCCCTCAAAAGTGCTGATATTAAATGGTTTTTTCTTTAAATTTGCAAATGTCGACGAGCTTGCATTTGGCGCAGTCTGGCTTGCGGGCTTTGCAAATATATCGCCCCAGTAAAATCAGCCAGTGGTGGGCGTGCAGCGCAAAGGGGGCGGGAATAACTTTCATTAAAGCATCTTCCACCCTGTCAACATTCTTGCCGGGCGCAAGGCCAGTGCGGTTCGACACACGAAAAATATGTGTGTC
>JAESQS010000318.1 GCA_016765035.1 Kordiimonadaceae bacterium
GCCAGCGGCTGTCAGGTCATCGACCAAGCCAGCGACAAGTGGGCCTTCGGGGCCAACGACGACCAAGTCAATTTCATGGTCACTGCAAAAGGCGATAACCGCAACATGGTTTTCCGTATCCAGTGTCACGCAACTGGCAATATCCGCCGTGCCACCATTCCCGGGGGTGCAATAAAGAGAACTAAGGAGCGGGCTTTGGGCAATTTTCCAACAAAGAGCATGTTCGCGACCACCGCCGCCAATAACAAGAATATTCATGTAAAGCGCACCTAGTAAAAAGAGTTTGTGTCAGGCGCGCTTGTTTTATCATAGCTTGCCACTGAAACAAGGGGCTTATGGCGGAAATGGCTATATTGCATTTATTATGAGTTTGCAGTGGCGTGCGCTGGCCTTGCCATTTATAAAGAAATAGATTGTTAGGGAGCGTAATTTTAGATGGCAGACTATCCCCCCACGGATGCTGATAAGGGTACTAATACTCAGGGCAGTAATGCGCACGAATTTACCGTGTCTGAAATTTCAGGCGCCTTAAAGCGTGCTGTGGAAGACCAGTTCGGCTATGTGCGTGTGCGGGCGGAATTGTCAGGCGTTAAGCGCGCGGCATCTGGCCATTTATATTTTTCCCTAAAAGATGACAAAGCGGTTATGGACGGCATTTGCTGGCGCGGCAGTGCTGCACGGCTGACCTTTAATCCTGAAGATGGGCTTGAAGTGGTTTGCTCTGGCAAGCTAACAACTTATCCGGGGCGCTCCAAATACCAAATGGTGGTAGACCGCATGGAGCCAGCAGGCGCAGGCGCTTTGATGGCCTTGCTGGAAGAACGCAAGAAAAAGCTGTCAGCAGAAGGTCTGTTTGACTCTGCTCGCAAAAAAGCATTGCCGTATATTCCAAAAGTCATTGGGGTGGTTACATCCCCTACAGGCGCAGTTATTCGCGACATATTGCACCGACTGCAAGACAGGTTCCCTCGGCAGGTTGTTGTATGGCCCGTGATTGTGCAAGGCGAGGGAGCCGCAGACAAAATCGCTGCGGCTATTCGCGGGTTTAATGCCCTTGATGGCACAGGCAGCACACCACGCCCTGATTTGTTGATTGTGGCTAGGGGCGGCGGTTCCATCGAAGACCTATGGGCCTTTAATGAAGAGATAGTTGTGCGTGCTGCGGCAGAAAGCGATATCCCGCTTATTTCCGCAGTGGGCCACGAAACAGACACGACACTGATCGATTATGCCTCCGACCTACGAGCACCAACACCCACCGGGGCCGCTGAAATGGCAGTGCCAGTTCGGGAAGACCTTAGTTATACCATTGCTGACTTGGGCCGCAGGCTGGCCGGGCTTCGCCAAACAATAGTGCGGGAACGCGTTGATCGAGTACAGGCACTAGCGCGGGCTTTGCCAAAACCGAAAGACTTGCTCGGCCTTGCCAGCCAGCGCTTTGATGAATTGGCGGATCGTTTGCCGCGCGGCTTGATGAATGTGAGCCAGCAAAAAACAATCCAGTTCAATAAAGTGGCCGGCGGACTGAGCGTGAGCCGCTTGAAGCAAACAGTTGTTTTCCGCCAAAGCCAACTTGATGCAACAGGCAAAAGAATAGCGCCAGCCTATGCCCGTAAGCTGGAAACACTTTCAAACAGACTAGTGGCATCCGGGCGTATGCTTGGTAGCCTGTCTTATGAAAGGGTTCTTGAACGCGGGTTTGCGTTGGTGGAAGATGCAGACGGCAGGCCTGTTTCAATGGCAGCGGACTTGGCTGTGGGCGAGCATCTGCAGGTGCGTTTCGCAGATGGGAAAACCGCGGTTGAAGTGTTAGCTGAGGGCGGCGTGTCCGGCCAGGGGCCTCAAGAAAAGACGACATCCAACAAGCAGGCACCGAAAAAGCAGGCACAAAAAAATCCAACAGGGCCAAAAAAGGCAAAACCTGCCAAAAACGACCCATCAAATGACCGACAAGGCAGCTTGCTGTAGCACCTATTTTATAAAGAGTGTTTCGGGGGAGACAACAATGGCGCTGAATGAAACGGATCAGGCTTTGCAAGTGGGTACATTTCATAATGTCGCTTTGGCGCCGCCTGAAAATAAGCTGACAAACCCCGTGCAGGCTGGCTTGCGCAACCCGGAACAGTTTCCTGATTTTGCCCGGCACTTTCGGGGCTATGAAATTTCTGACATAGGCTGTGAAGCTGCGGAAAACCCTAAGCGCCTTGAAGGCACGTATATATATGGCGGTTTTGCCCTCCACCATTTTGGGCATTTTATCGCGGAATCTCTGTCTCGCCTTTGGGTGATGGATAAAGAAGATTTTAGCGGGCTTCCTGTTCTCTTTCTTATTTCGGAAGAAAACCAGTTTATCCGCCCCTACATAGAAGAAGTGATGGCATTTTTTGGGGTCGACACCTACCAAATTGAAACTGAACCATTGGTGGTTGAAAACTTGATTATTGGTGAAATGGGAAAGCAGATGGGCAGCCAGTCCCACGCGATGCATATTAGTTGGCTGGCTAAGCGCGTTGCTGGTGATAGGTTGTTGGATGCGGCTTTCCCCAAAAAAATATGTGTGTTGCGCGGGCATTTTACGGCAGGCAAAATTGTTGGTGAGTCAGCGCTTGAAGCTGCCCTTGTACAAGCTGGCTATTATGCGCTGCGCCCTGAAGACCATAGCATCGCTGACCAGCTTAAATATTATGCCAATGCCGAAAAAATAATATTCTCAGAAGGGTCAGCCATTCATATGTGCGATTTGCTGCCCACCTTGCAAGCGGATGTGGCTGTATTAAACCGGCGGCCCATTTCTGGCCTAGGCGGCATGAGCTTGCGGCAAAAGGCAAAAACACTGAGCATTTTACCAGCGGGGGCACGGGTTTTAACGCCGAGGTCAGGCAATGCTATCGGTTTTAATCGCGCACTATCCTACACGCCGCTGGAAGAAATAGCGCACTTTCTTGAAGAGAATGGCTTCATTGATAGTAAAGAATGGCCAGCCGATTGGATGCATCTCGTGGCTCTTGAAGACGCTGTTGATTTTACTGCCACATCGCTACAACGCAAGGAAAGAGCAGGCCCTGTTGTAACGCTCGAGGAAGCAGATGACGCAGTGGCCCGCCTAATGGGGGAAGTGGTTATTCATTTTAGGATGCTGCGGGAAGCCCGGTACCGCGAGCAGATTATTCTCGCTGAAAAAGCCATGCTCGCAGGGCGTTACGGAGACGCAGAAGCCGCTGGGAAAATTGCCTTGCGGCAATATGCAAACAGCGAAAAGGCCAAACAGCTAATAGCCAATTCGCAGGCGAAACAACGTGCTACAGCGACCCTTTTGGGGCGTTTTTTGGATAGATTTGTCCGGGCAACGGGAATTTTATTTGAGCGAAACCGTATAGAAGAGGTTGAAGTACCCGCGCTGCCTGACTTATGATGCAGGCACACAATGGTTGGGGGTGTGTAAATCGGCAGTGACTGCCCAATTTTTGCCGCCTTTGCTAATTAGGTTTCGAGCATGAAATTAACCAGACTATTACTTGCCTCCTGTGCAGCTATTACAGGTACGATGTTCAGCGCCGCCGCCTGTGCGATAAATTTGCAAGGCCACCTAACGCAGGGCGGTATGGTGTGGGGCAAAACCACCGCTGGCACGCAAATAATTCTTGGTGGAAAGCCTGTAAAAGTCGGGGCAGGCGGTGCCTTTGTATTTGGCTTTGGCCGCGATGCAGGGCGGGATGTGCTGCTGGTAACCATTGACAGAGACGGCACTCGGCATGAACAAACCTTGCATGTGGCCCAGCGCACTTTTGATGTTGAACGTGTTGAAGGCTTGCCTCCCAAAACAGTAACACCGCCCCCGGAATGGCGGGAGCGCCGCGCCGTGGAACGCAGCCGCGTTGGAAAAGCCCGGTCATTCACCACAGATAAAGCGCACTGGCAAACGGGTTTTCTTAAACCGGCGGAAGGGCGTTTTTCTGGCTTTTATGGCAGCCAGCGCATTTTAAACGGCAAGCCGCGAAGCCCTCATTACGGGCTTGATATAGCCGCTGCTGTGGGGCAACCGGTTACTGCGCCAGCAGGGGGCACCGTGCGGCTTGCAGCTTCGAACTTTCTGTTGGAAGGCGGCATTGTTATTATTGACCATGGCTTCGGTGTGACATCCACTCTGTTTCATATGAACAGCGTTGATGTGACAGAAGGACAAGAAATTGAAAAAGGCGCGTTGATCGGTACTATTGGTGCCAAAGGCAGGGCCAGTGGCCCGCATGTGGATTGGCGAGTGAATTGGGGAAATATACGGCTTGATCCAATGTTGCTTATTGAAAACAACGCTGGGTGATCTTATTTCCTCTCTGTAAAGTGTTAAGGGAATTTTGTGTGATTAAATATTTTTTGCTGTTTGGGGCAGCGTGCGGGGCCTTCACTGTGCCTATCGCCGCGCAAGATGAACCTAATTGGGATTTTGAAGGCTATGTGGCGCTAACAACAGACCAGCGCGACAGGGGCCTGAAGTTTTCTGATAGTGGCACAACACTGTACGGCTCTCTTGCTGCATACCACACAAGCGGTTTTTATGGCGGTTTGGATGCATCGCTGATTAATAATGGATTTCGGGATGGCGAGCGGACTGAGTTTTTTGCCGGTTATGGCTTTGAAAGCGGCGCTTATATCTATGATGTCTCCGTTGAGCTTGATGGCATACACCTAGACAGCTCTTCCTATTACCCTGAGTTTAAAGCCAGCATGGCCCGTGATTTTGGCTTGGCCTATATTCGCGGTGGCTTGTCTTATGCGCCAGAAGGCCGCTGGAACACACCAGATGTTGATAGCTACTACAGTTATGTAGACCTTGAAGTGCCCGTGCCGCTTATTTCGCAGCTAACTGTACTGACCCATATTGGCTATGATGCAAGGGATGGCCGGTCAAACCTGCTGGATTGGTCGGTGGGCTTGTCAGTCTTTGTATTTGATAATCTTGAAATTAGTTTTTCCTATGCAGATTCGTCGTTAGACCAAGAAATTGGCCGGGACGGCATCGCCTTTGGCGCAAGAATCTTTTTCTAACTAAGCAAATACTTTGTCGTGTGGCGGCTAAAGGGGGGCTGCGCACCCGGAGGTGTGGCGTTTAGTAGATGCATTTTGCTACAAATGGTTGATTTAAGAGGCAAAATTAGGCTTTTTGTGTCTCTCATGCTGTAGCTGTAGGGCGAGGTAATTCAGCCGCTATCTATAAAATTATAGAGGCTGAATTTTTAAACTTTTTTGGGGGTACGGGCAGCCTGTTCGCGTAGGGAATAGGAAAATAGAACTTAGGCAATCTTTTGAAGGTTTGCTATGAGTTCTATGGCATCCAGCTTAATTACTTTGGCCACATCGAGGAATTCTATCACATCAAGTCGCCGCTCACCGGCTTCGTATTTGGCAACAAAAGATTGTGGTCTTTCAAGCTGTTTGGCAACTTGTACTTGTGTTAAACCGGCAGCACGACGTGCTTCCCGCATTCGCATGCATAAAGTCGTGTATCTCGTTGTATAGATTGACTTTTCCATTGTTCCCCACCGATTTTAAACTGGTAGGTTGAATAATTTGGTTCGAATAATAACCCAAAAGAGGTTATTGCGCAGTATCCTTATTAAGGATATTGTGTCGTATAAAAGTTAATAAATAGGGAACGGAAATGCCAAATAACAACGCTGTCAGTTTAACTCGGGATGAATTGGGCGAGGCTTTTGTGCGCGCTCTCGATAATATCAAAGGCGATCCATTGCATGACTATTGGATAGATCTGGTGCTGGCCCTGTCGTCAGACTATGCCAAAGAATTGTTTGACGGCATGGAGGAAAGCGACAGCCCACCTTGGCGCTACGACAGCTAGCGGCCCTCTATCGCCCTCCATAGATATGCTCGGCTTGGCCGGCGCATCCGTACTGCCGGGTTCTTCTCGCAATGGGTGCGCCGATTAAGGGGTGTTTGCAAGTGTCTACTTACGATGAGGTGCTGGCGGACAGTTTTGCAATAAGGTCGTTTAAATCAATGCCCAATATATGAGCCAAATCTATAGCTTCGACTATTGTAAGCAAGCGCTCGCCCGTTTCCAACTTTGAGATAAATTGCTGACTGACGCCGAGCTTAGTCGCTAGCTGCGACTGATGTAGCCCTTTGGCTTTTCGTGCCGCCACCATAGCATCTCGAAGTGTTTGGTAGCGTTCATCATTTCGTGGAACAAGCATGGAAATAATACCATTGGTTTAATTTCCCCCATGAATAAACCCTCTTTTCGGGTACCACGAATTAGGGTATAAAGGGTTAACTGGCAGAAAACCCATTGGGGAAAGTAATGAAAAGCCGTAGAAAAGAAGACCTAACACGGGAAGAACTAGGCGAAGCCTTCGTGTGCGCGCTTGATACTATCAAAGGCGACCCTTTGCATGATTATTGGATAGATATGGTGCTGGCCCTATCCACTGACCGCGCAAAATGGTTGTTTAGCAGAGAAGAAGATAAACCAGCACATCACTAGCCGATTAAAGTTAGTGACCACACCCCGCCATTCGCCGACTTGATTGGCGCAGCCCTAGTTGTTACTGCTTAGGAATGAACTACTACACCTACATTATGGCAAGCGCGCCGCACGGCACCCTATACATAGGCATGACAAACAATCTCGTGCGTCGTGTGTGGGAACATAAGAAACACGTGATGGAAGGCTTCACTGACAAATATGACGTAACCACGCTCGTGTGGTTCGAAGTCCATATAACAGCCGAAGCAGCAATCACTCGTGAAAAGGCCCTAAAGCGTTATAAACGTGCATGGAAAGTCGAGCTGATTAAGGCAGATAATCCGGATTGGAATGATCTGTATGAGATCATCGTCAAATAACATTCATACATGTCATTCACCGACTTGCCCCACTAGTCATTCACCGACTTGATCGGTGAATCCATAACCCCATTTCCAACA
>JAESQS010000319.1 GCA_016765035.1 Kordiimonadaceae bacterium
ATTACTCCCAGAAAATATGCAAAAGGACGCGATAAAAAGTTTCCAGCCACCCGCCAGTGACGGACTAGCCCGTTTGAGGGCAAATGTCCAAATGAGCCATGGGCCCGTACGACACGTCGGTTCATTTTACTGCTACCTTTCAAATTCTTCGCCGATACAAGTGCAACGCTCAACCGGAGAATAGATGAAATGTCACCTTTTAGCACTGATTGCCTGTGTTGTAGTTATCGTATTCCTAACAATTCAAGGAACCCATATCGGTAGCTTTGTCCACACAGTAGACAATCACTCACAACCAAAATTGGTAAAAGAACTGAGATTAATTAAATATGGCAAGTGCTTTCATTTTTGCCCGATAAATAAAACCATTTTAAAGAATAGGGTTTTCTTTTCCCTTAGAAGCCACATTCACTCTAATTTCTATTCGACAGCCATTCTGCATAATCGATAAGTAGTCAGCTGTGACGCGGCTTCTTACAAACTCATTTTGCACTCTCTTGCAGCCAAGATATATTTCAGCAATAGAGCATCGCGCTTTTGCGCCAACTTTGTCATCGAGGTGTTTTTCAACGCCGCGTTCACGCCGGTTTCCAGAGCATCCACGACTTCAGGCGTAATCTGCGGGGTACCGAGATCATCCCACCAGCTTTGAAACGGGCCACCCAGATGCTCGCAGAATGCACGAATACCTCCTTCTCCACCGCCCAAATGCAACAGAGTGTTGGGACCCATTGCCGCCCACCGCAGGCCCGGCCCAAAGGAGACAGCCTTGTCAATATCTCCGACACTAGCAACACCTTCCATGGCAAGATGAATAGTTTCACGCCAGATCGCGGCTTGCAGGCGGTTTGCGATATGGCCTGGAATTTCTTTGTTCAGACGCACGCAAACCTTGCCAATAGATTCGTAGAAATCACTCGCAGCCTGCAACACGCCCGGTTCGGTTTGGTTATTATCCATAAGTTCAACAAGAGGGATCAGATGCGGCGTGTTAAACGGGTGAGCGAGAATAAACCGGCCAGGATTTTTGAAACCTGCCTGCATCTGTGACAATTTCAACCCGCTGGTTGAGCTGCCAATGATAACATCAGCTTTTAGATACGTTTCGATCTGAGCATATAGAGCATGTTTGATATCAAGTTGTTCAGGCACGCTTTCCTGTATAAAATCAGCCCCGGAAACAGCATCAATCGGGTCATTAGTAAAAACCAATTTTGAAACATCGCCGGCATGGTTCCAACCAAGAGCCGCCAAGGTTTTTGACGCGTTTTCTGCTAGCGTTATCACTCGACCTTGTGCCTCTAGAGATGGATCGTAAACCGATACATTACGCCCCGTGGCAGCAAACAGCACTGCCCAGCTCATCCCGATTGTACCTGCACCTAGGATGGCGACATTCGGATAATTCATGTGCGATTTCCCCAGTTCAATCCTGCGTAAACTGCATTTCTCAGACCAATGCGATGATCAGAACGATGGTCAGGTGCGTGGGTCAAAAAAACGACGATCAAGTCGTTTTCTGGGTCAGTCCAGAAATTTGCACCAGAAACGCCAGGCCAAAGATACTCTCCCATACCGCCTGGCACGTGATCTAAGCACTTTGTTCTAACGGCAAAGCCGAGGCCAAAGCCAAGCCCGTTTTCAGTCCAAGGAGCTGTGATGCCAAGTGCAGCAGTATAGTTCCCATATTTCACATTTTCTGGCAGATGATCCTGCCTCATAAGTGCCACGGTTTGCGGCCGTAAAACTCGAATTCCGTCCAGTTTTCCACTATGGAGCAACATGCGTGCAAAGCGCATATAATCGGTGACTGTGGAATAAAGCCCACCTCCACCTGACCACCAAGTCTGCTCAGGTGAAATTAACGGGGCAATGTTGTCTCGGATCGCTGAAGGCGGGATATCGGCGATTTTTTTGGCATCAGGAAGAAATGAAGTGTCATTCATTCCCAACGGACCAAGTACAAGATCCTGCAATGCATCGTCCAGCGGCAACCCAGTAAGTACTTCAATCACTCGGCCTAGCATATCTGTGGACATGCCATACTCGAACACCGTGCCAGGTTGATACAAAAGAGGCAGATTAGCCAGCTTCTCAGCAATTTTCACATTGTTTGAACGAAAGTCAAACACCTGAGCTTGAGCGTAGCGCCGGTGTATAGCTTCGTTGCCAAACAGATCATATGTAACACCAGATGTATGTGTCATAAGATCAAGTATGGTTGGCGGCCTTTTCGCCGCTTCAAGATCACCTGAGGATGTAAGAACACCATGTTCGCCAAATCCTGGAACAAAATCAGACACCCAGTCAGATAGCGACAACTCGTCCCTTTCAATCAGCCGCATGGCCGCTACAGAAACCACCGGTTTGGTCATTGAAGCTATCCAAAACATAGTGTCTCGCCGAACAGCTTCACCGTATGAATTAGATGTTCCGAATTCGTTTGTGTAAACGGTTTTTCCAGTGTGGTGAACCTCAAGCGCTCCCCCTTCAAGCCGACCCGCTGCTAATTCGCGTGACAGCCAGCCCTCAACCGACGCGGGATTGAAATTGGATTGTATTTTCTTGGTCATCTCATTAGATCCGGTAAGAAAGTGACAAAGCTGGGCATTGCAAAAAACAGAAAAATCATGGCCAAGAATGCGCCAACAAACGGAATAGTCCCCATGGAAATCTGGCCGAGCGTCACGCGCTCATCAGAAACACCAGAGAGCACATAAAGGATCATGCCAACAGGTGGAGTGATCAATCCGATTTCCACTAGCATTACCAATACAATGCCGAACCAGAGGGGATCCCAGCCAGCAGCTGCTATGACGGGCAAAATTATAGGCAGGGTCATCAAAACCATGCTGATTGGTTCCACGAACATACCAAGGAAAAGGTAAAGTACAACGATAGCAATAAAGAGCCCAAGATCTGAAAGTTCCATCCCTTGTACGAATTGCACCAGTGCTTGAGGCATCGATAGAAAATCGATTGCGAAACTCATTACTGATGCACTAACAGCGATCATCAGCAGGAATGACGTTGCTATCGCGGCTTCTTCAAGTGCACGGATCAGTTCTGGAAATGTCAAGGTACGGCGAATAAAACTGATCACTAAAGCCCCGAGGACGCCGACAGCACCGGCTTCGGTTGGAGTAGCGATCCCGGCATAAAGCGAGCCTAGCACCATCATCATAAGAATTACGAAGGGAACGACACCTTTCAACGCGACAAACTTTTCGCGCATTGTCGCACTTTTGCCTGCAGGAGCTGCTTTGCCGTCGATGCTAATCCAAATCAGAACGACTAGAGCAAACGCCGCAATCATCAAAAGTCCTGGAACGATACCTGCCATGAACAGCTCGGTCACTGGCACACCAGCCAAAGGGCCATAAACAATCATCGCGATACTGGGTGGGATCAGAATGCCCAATGTGCCGCCTGCAGCTAGCACTCCATATGCCAATTCGGGCTTATACCCTTCGCGCATCATTTCAGGTCCGGCTACCCGCCCCATAGTGGCCGCGGTAGCCAAGCTAGAGCCAGAGACCGCCGCAAAAATTCCGGATGCCATTATCGACGCATGTGCCAAGCTGCCCCGCATGCGCCCGATACCTACTCGTGCTGCCACAAACATCTCGGTTGAAGCATTGCTGCGCACAAGGATCGCCCCCATCAACACAAACATCGGGATCGCAGCAAGTTCAAAAGTATTCACCGCTTCCCATGCACGTTCTCCAATATAATTCAGTGTGACCGGTGGCAGCCAGAAAACCATTGCAAAAACACCGATTGCCAGAAGGCTGAACACCACTGGAAGGCCCGAAAACAACAGGAAGAACAAGACGCCTATCAGCCCAAGAGATTTTATATACAATGCCGAGTTATCTGTGGCAAAAAACAGCAGTGCTACCGGTATGACCACCCCGCAAATAACAGTTAATGTCGGAATTCCGCCAGCCAACCCAGCACTAATCAAGGTCAATATCCCTATGCACGAAAGGGATTGTACTGGTGTCAAACCAAGTGATACGACACCGGTTCCTTCCAGCAAAGAAAATATTAGTACTGTAAAGACAGGCAAATAACTCCCGACCCCTGATTTGACCGGAACGGTGAAGATCAAGGCTGAAACTAACCCAGTAAGACCTAACACTGCTGACAACTGAGGTATCCAGAGCGGCGTGTTCATCAGACTCCAGTTTCGCGCACCGCTGTGAAAATTTTCTGCCCAAAATCCCGTCACTTTCCAAAGTGACACCAAAGTGACAAAGACGGCAATCCAGGACAGAGAATTTTTGATCACACTCTGGTTGGCAGCCGAAAAACAATTCAGCAACAGATCAACACGGACATTCTCATCTCGAATAGCCACAAAAGCAGCCCCGATAAATGTAATTGCAACCACCAGATATGTTGTAACCTCTGTCACCCAGATTGTGGCGTGATCAAAAAAACTCCGACCAATGACCTCAAAATTCACGCTGACAAGCATCGCCAGCACGGCAAGTATGCCGAGCCAACGCGATGAAAAGCCAATAAGATTACCGATAATCAAGGGCGCCTGCGCCCTCGATCTAGTTTCCACAAGGGTTTCCATTGCTGTTATTTAACCGCCGCTTTTGCAGTGGCCAGTACAGCATCTGAATCGAGGCCAGCCCGATCCATATCGTTGCGCCATGCATCGATCACAGGAGCCTGAATTTCATCTGCGTAGACA
>JAESQS010000320.1 GCA_016765035.1 Kordiimonadaceae bacterium
GCATTCTAGCTGTCACCAAAGCCCTGCTGCAATCAGGTGTGGCTTATGTTGGCGGGTATCAAGGTGCCCCAATTTCTCACTTGATGGATGTCCTTGCAGACGCGCAGGACATTCTTTCGGATTTAGATATTCATTTCGAAGCCAGCGCATCAGAGGCATCCGCCGCGGCTATGCTTGCGGCTTCTGTGAATTATCCATTGCGCGGTGCCGTTACGTGGAAATCTACCGTTGGTACCAATGTGGCATCTGATGCTCTTGCCAGCGTGGCCTCTAGCGGCGTGATGGGCGGCAGCCTGATCATTATTGGGGAGGATTACGGCGAAGGTTCTTCCATTATGCAGGAGCGTAGCCATGCTTTTGCCATGAAGTCACAAATATGGCTGTTGGACCCCCGCCCAAACCTGACATCCATCGTTGATATGGTGGAAAACGGGTTTGCTCTGTCAGAAGCATCCAGCACCCCGGTTATGCTAGAGCTGCGTATTCGGGCGTGCCATGTGCACGGCCAATTCACGGCTAAGGATAATAAACGGCCAGCCTTTACGTTGCGCGAAGCTATGGAAAACCCTGTTCGGGATTATGGTCGTGTGGTGTTGCCGCCTTCAAACTTCGCCCATGAAATTGAAAAGATTGAAAACCGTTGGCCTGCAGCGGTTAAATTTATCAAGGACAACGCGCTTAATGAATTCCTTGGGGGCCATAGTGGCCATGAGGGGATCATTGTTCAGGGCGGGCTTTATAATACGCTTATGCGGGCGCTTTCGCTTGTGGGGCTCGCTGATGTTTACGGCAATACGGATATTCCGATTTACTGCATGAATGTCACGTATCCGATGATAGATGATGAAATTGCAGGCTTCTGCGCAGACAAAAAATCAGTGCTGATTGTGGAAGAAGGCCAGCCTGAGTATCTGGAACAAAATATCAATACGATATTGCGCCGCCGCGACATTGGCACACGGCTGTATGGAAAAGATGTATTACCCATGGCAGGGGAATATACCGGGCAAGTGATGGTCGAAGGCTTGCGCAAGTTTTTTGAAAGCGCTGCACCCAAGCTGCTTGCCTCCCAAATTTTGCCGCCTGTAGTTTTGTCGCCTGTAGTTTAGCGGCCTGTAGTTTTGTCAGCCGACGAGCAACAATCACTGGCTGAAACGGTGCCAGACAGGCCTGTTGGCTTTTGTACAGGGTGCCCTGAACGCCCCATTTTTACCGCCATGAAGCTGGTGCAACGAAAATTGGGTGAAGTGCACGTTAGCTGTGACATTGGGTGTCATTTATTTTCGATTTTACCGCCTTTCAATATTGGCAATACCACGATGGGTTACGGGCTTGGTTGGTCGGGGGCAAGCGCCTTTAATACCGAGGCAGACCGCCGGACAATATCCATTATGGGGGACGGGGGCTTCTGGCATAATGGGTTGACCAGTGGTGTTGGTAACGCGGTCTTCAACAAGAACGACAATATACTTGTGATTGTTGACAACGGATATAGCGCCGCAACTGGGGGGCAGGATATTCTTTCCTCGCGCGCCTTTAACAAAACTAGGCAAACCAATAACCCCATTAGCAAAGCCATCAAAGGGCTTGGCATTGAATGGCAACGCACAGTGAATACCTATGATTTGGGTAAAATGGTTAAAACACTGACAGAAGCCCTTACAACGCCGGAAAAAGGGCCAAAAGTCATTCTTGCCGAAAGCGAATGCATGTTAAATCGGCAGCGGCGGGAAAAACCTGTTCGTAATAAAATGATTAAAGAAGGCAAACGTATTGTGCGGTCCCGGTTTGGGGTGGACCCTGATACATGCACTGGCGACCATGCCTGCATTCGGTTGTCCGGTTGCCCGTCCTTGACGCTTAAAGAAAACCCAGACCCGCTGCGCGAAGACCCGGTTGCCCATGTGAATAATGACTGCGTAGGCTGCGGTGTGTGCGGTGAAGTAACCCATGTAGCGGTTTTGTGCCCTTCTTTTTACCGGGCAGACCTCCTGTATAACCCCAACCTGTGGGATAAGTTTCTTGCAGGGGTGCGCGGCGGCCTCATTGGTTTTATACAGAAACGGGCTGAGAAAAAACGCGCTACTCATAGCTTTGGGGGCGCTTAAAATGGCTGTAACGAAGCAGAAAAAAACACTGAGCAAAGATAAGTCTATCAATATTGCCATAATAGCCATGGGCGGGCAGGGCGGTGGCGTCTTATCAAAGTGGATTCTTGATATGGCTGAAGCGCAGGGCTATCTGGCGCAATATACATCTGTGCCGGGCGTGGCCCAGCGCACAGGGGCCACTATTTATTATATTGAGCTGTTTCCCGCGCATCTGGCAGACACCAAAAAGCAAAACCCTGTTCTTGCCCTAACGCCAATTCCGGGGGATGTTGATATTGTAATCGCCTCTGAAATGATGGAGGCGGGCCGGTCGCTGATGCGGGGGTTTGTGACCGAGGAAACCACGCTTATTGCCTCAGATCACCGCGATTATGCCATTGTTGAAAAACAGGAAATGGGTGACGGCAGGCGAGAACTTTCCAATGTGAGAAGCCTTGCCGAGAAAATGGCAGGCACCTATATTTGTTTTGATATGGATACAGCGGCCCGTGCTGCGGGCTCTGTCATCAGTTCGGTATTATTTGGGGCTTTGGCAGGCTCAAATGCTTTGCCGTTTGGCCGTGCTATCTTTGAAAAAACCATTACAGAGTCAAAACGTGCGGTGGATGCCAATTTGCGGGGCTTCGCCCTTGGGTATGAAAATGCCCAAAAAGGCGATACGCCAGAAATCAATCCAGAGAGCAATCCAGAGAGCAATCCAGAAATCAATCCAGAGGGCAAAGAAGATGAGGAAGCCAAGGGTGGTTTAGTACCGTCCGCTTCAGTTGCGCCTTTGCTGGCGCGGATGAAAGAAAGCTTCCCGCCCCATGCGCATTTTCTCATCACTGAGGGCTTGAAAAAGCTGGTTGATTATCAAGGGCCAACCTATGCGAACCTGTATCTTGACCGGTTAAAAATATTTACTGATATGGACGCCGAAATGGGCGGCGCGAAGAAAAAGTGGCGTCTGAGCAAAGATATGGCGCGCTACCTTGCGCTTGCCATGAGCTATGACGATTTAATACGTGTGGCTGATTTAAAGACAAGAGCCACTCGGTTTGATCGTTTCAGAGATGAAGTGAAAGCGGCACCCGGCCAAATTATCACTGTGTCCGAATATATGCACCCGCGCTTGCAGGAAGTTTGTGATGTCCTACCTACTTGGCTGGGCGGGTTTTTGCTGCAAAGGTCGTCCCTTAATGTTTTCTTTCAAAAAGGACGCCGGATATCGACAACGAAATTAGGCGGGTTTTTGCTGTTATCTTTTATGGCGAAGTTAAAATGGCTTCGCACAAAAAGCCTGCGCTACAAAGTGGAAGCTGAGCGCCTTTCTGCTTGGATGGACGATGTTAAGAAGGCCGTTTCCGATAATTATGATTTAGCCTGCGAAGTGGCAGGTCTGCAAAGGCTGATGAAAGGGTACGGTGATACTTATGATCGTGGCCTTGAAAATACAGCCAAAATCATGAGCCTATACCCAAGCTTTAAAGAGGAAAAAACCGCAGCGTCCATATTGGAAAATTTAAAATCAGCGGCGCTCAAAGATGAAGAAGGCAAAGAGCTTTCTAAGGCGATACATGCGCTGAATGTCTCGGTAGGCTAAACCCACTTTAGGTAAAGCCGCTTTTTACGCAGAACAAAATAATGGCGCGGGTATCAACTACCCGCGCCATTATAGGTTTATGTTTAGATGCCGCGGGTGTTTAAGGCACTAAGGCCAGCACACGGAGCGGTGAGCCTGAGCCATTAACAATTTTCAACGGTGGGGCAATGACAATGGCACCTGTTGGCGGCAGTTGGTCCAAATTGGTCAAGCTGGCAAGGCCAAATTTATTGGCACCATGCATCAGCGTGTGGCACGGGAAAGCGGGGTCAAATCCAAAGGCTTGGCCTGCGTCTGTGCCAACAGTTTCAACGCCAGCGCCCAAAACATTACGCTCTGCCGCCAAAAAGGGAATAACATCGGGGTGCCAACCGGGTGTATGGGCACCGTCTTCATGGATATTCTGAAACTCATCCGGGTCAAGGCGCTTTGACCAGCCTGAACGGAATAATACCCAAGAGTTTTCGGGAATACGGCCATGCGTTTCTTCCCATTTTTCAACAAACTCGATTGTCACGAGGAAATCAGGGTCGGCTTCAACTTCGGCAACGGCATCAATAACACAGGCAGGGCCAATGAATTTATTCACTGGAATTGTATCTGTTGTGTTGTTGTCAAAGTCCTTGCCCGTAACGAAGTGAACAGGCGCATCGAAGTGCGTGCCTGTGTGCTCGCCGCATTTGAACCAGTTCCAATACCAAGCCGGGCCGCGCTCGTCATACTTTGAAAGCTCGTGCAATTCAAACGGCGGGTTTTGCACATATTCTGGCGGCAATTGCAAAACAGGTGTTTTGGGTTCAAGAGGCTGCGTTAAATCAACCACTTTTACGCTTCCGGTGGCCATAGCACTGGCCAATTGTGTCAATATAGTTTCCACTATGTCCTCCTCCTAGGGTAATTGGGGTTCCTTTTTCTGATGGAAGCATAGTAGATATTAATTCCATTTTCAAATAATATATGAAGTATATTCCACATCAAGGTTTCCATCTTAAAGCATTCTTGCTATATGTTTTTGGATGGATGCAGACAATGGAGCCCGCTGTGATTACCCTACCTGGACAAGATAATTTCGTTCTTGATGAATACCCGCTTTACAACCTTAACCGCACATCATCCACGTATGTTGATGAGATGAACAGCGCGTTGAAGCAAATTGGTATGAATCAGGCTCAGTGGCGGGTTCTTGGTATTTTGGGTGATAAAAACCCAAGCACGGTAACCGATATTGCCCGGCGTAGTGTTTTGAAAATGTCAACTTTGACGCGTATGCTTGATCGGATGAATGATGAAAAGCTCATCACCCGTAAATTGTGGGAAAAAGACAAACGCATTGTGCATGTACATATCACAAAAACAGGCCGGGAATATTTAGCCAAGGCCGTGCAGGTTGGGGCGCGTATTTACGAGCGCGCGTTTGATGGCATATCTCAAGAAGACGCTTTGCACCTGATGGAAACGCTCATTAAAATGCGGGAAAACCTGAACCGCTCCCCTTACAGCCCTTCGGGGGCGTAAACAGCGTATTGGGTGGCTTTCGTTAAACCGCCAAAGCGCTAGCTTCAGATAGTCGGCTCTAAAAGGCCAGCTTCAGCAAGCCAATTTCCAGTGTGCCCCAGTGTGCCCAGTGTGCCCATGTACTAGCCGCTATTTTTTGTACTAGCCGCTATTTTGCGTCATAGCCTACAAACGTCAGGCTTAATCTGGGTCACATACATCGCCAGCCCTGACGTTGACGAACGCGCTAGCATATCAACGTCGCTGACGAAATTCAGGGCCTTGTGTCATCCTTCATAACACGCATTTAGGGGTAGCCTATATTTGTGAAGGGCAGCCACATTGAACCATTTATTAACCTAGTAGGGGGATAGTGTTACTAGGTGCCGTGTGTGTTTGGGCGGTTAATTACCAAAGGGCACCCCCCGTAAATCTGTTTTGTACATAGTAAGTATTTGAGGGTCCGCGCAGGGTCCGCGCAGGGTCCGCGCGTGCTGCATTCTGTCCTGTGAATGGTATGGGGCGTTTGGCTGCATCGCAGCGTGTTCGCTGGTTTTTAACGTAAAGGGCATTGCCCTATGCAACCACTGAGCCGGTGGTGGGTGACGAATAATTGGGCAGGCAATACCTATATGGCAAGGCAAAAAAACACAGGGGAAACCCGAAAAAATACACGAACAGCCAGCTCCTTTAACAGTGCTGCGGGTGGCAGCGCCAGAACCAACCAAAAGAATTTGATTTTCTCCTTGGCAGGAGAGAAATACAGCATTCCCCTTTCATCGGTAAAAGAAGTGATTGGCTTGGCTAAAATCACTCCCATACCGCATGTTCCCTGCTTTTTTAAAGGATTGATCAACTTGCGCGGCAAAATCATTTCAGTGATAGACCTGCGCTTGAAGCTGGAATTTCCTGAAATTGAGTATCAGGCCAAAAAAACCTCAATCATCATTACAGATGTGAATGGCCTGACCATTGGTACCATTGTGGATGATGTGGACGAAGTGGTGGGATTTACCGATGAACAGCTAGACGAAAATCTGGACATCGCAACCACAGTGCAGCGTGAATATATTTTGGGCGTTGCGAAAGCTGATGACGACAGGCTGGTATTGATGCTGGACATCGAAAAATTACTAACAGCAGACGAATTGGAACTGATGACACGCCAAGGCAGTGAAGCCGCCATGGAAGTTTAATGAGGGGCCTGACAGATAGGCGCTTTACGAAATTCTGATTACCCGTTCTAGGAGAAAACTTGTGTTCGAGAATGTATCGTTGAAAGCAAAAATTTTGATGGGTAGCTCAGTGACCCTGCTTTTCCTCATTTTAATCGGGGCTGTTAGCCTGACCAGTTTCAATAGATTGCAGGAAAACAGCAAATGGGTTGATCATACCCATGTGGTTATTCAAAACGCGATGCAAATTGAAGCTGCCGCCGTTGATATGGAAACCGGGATGCGCGGGTATTTACTGGCGGGAAAAGAGGAATTTCTCGGCCCCTACACACGGGGCAAAAAACGCTTTAGTACGCTGGTGGAGGCCCTGAAGGATACCGTGGCTGATAACCCGGTACAAGTTACCCTGCTGGGCAAAATTGAAGAAACGACTGAAGAGTGGCAATCAAGTGTAACCGAAAATGCCATTGAGTTACGCCGTGAAATTGGGGACGCACGCACCATGAATGATATGGCCGCTCTTGTCGGAGAGGCCCAAGGGAAACAGTATTTTGATAAATTCCGTACGCAGGTTGCAACTTTTATAGGCCGTGAACGGGTCTTGATGCGCACCCGGCAAGCGGCTGCGGAAAAAAGCAGCAATATTGGAGATTTGAAAAGCACCGTTGAATGGGTGAACCATACCAATGAAGTCATTCAGACAGCAATGCGCATAGAAGCCGCTGCTGTTGATATGGAAACCGGGATGCGGGGCTATCTTTTGGCTGGTAAAGAAGAGTTCCTTGCCCCTTATAAAGTGGGGCGTAACCGCTTTGGTCAGTTGGTAAATGGCCTGAAAGTAACGGTGAATGACAACCCCGTGCAAGTGGCTCTGCTTGGTGATATGGAAAGTACTATTGAAGACTGGCACACAAATGTAACAGAAAAGACCATACAGTTGCGCCGCCAAATCGGTGATGCCAAAACAATGGATGATATGGCATCCCTTGTGGGAAAGGCGCTTGGCAAGCAATATTTCGATAAATTCCGAGAGCAAATAGCCCTGTTCCGTGACCGGGAACAGGCGCTGATGACGGACCGACAAAAAGAGGCCCAAAACACCATTGATAGCACAGTTTTTATATTGGCTGCTGGGGTGTTTATTATCGTGATAATCTCCCTGCTCACTGTATTTTTTGTAAGCAATAGTATCACGCTGCCATTTCATTCAATATTTAAAGGCTTGAGTAGCTTTAGCGCTAAAGAGTTGCAGGATTTGGGCGATAGCTTTGGTGAAATTGTCACGAAAATGAGTGTTAGCGCTGGCAGAGTTGGTTCTGTTTCACGAAATATGGCTGACATCAGCCAAAATCTTGCTCAAATCTCCAACCGTCAATCAAGCAGCGTTGAAGAAACATCAGCCAGCACGACCCAAATTGCTGCCATGGTGGATTCCAATGTAAAATCAGCACAGGAAAGCCGCGATTTGTCTGTTCAGGTTGGCGACAGTATGGTGGAATTGAATGATGCTATGGCGAAAATCGAAGATTCCAACCAGCAGATTGTTGAACTGGTGAAAATCATCGACGAAATTGGCAATAAAACCGCCATTATTGATGAGATCGTGTTTCAGACAAAACTGCTTTCTTTTAATGCTTCTGTGGAAGCCGAGCGAGCCGGTGAGCATGGCAGGGGTTTTGCTGTGGTAGCGCAGGAAGTAGGCAATTTGGCCCAGATGAGCGGTAAGGCCGCCACCGATATTTCCGAAATTGTAAAACATAGCGTGCGGCAGGCTGAAACCATTGCAGCGCAAAATTCCAAAAGGGTTGAAGAAGGCATTGCCATTGTGCGGGAAACCCAGCGGCAGTCTAAAATTGTGGCTTCTGGGGCAGACCAGATATTTGAGGCCTCGAACGAGCAAGCCCGTGGCATTCAGGAAATTAGCCGTGCGATTGAAGCCATCAATAAGGCCACGCAGCACGCCTCTACTATCGCGGATCAGGCAACGGGTTCCAGCAGTGAATTAAACCGGCAGGCAAATGAGCTTAACCGCTTGGTACAGGGGTTGAATAGCTTCTTGAAAGGCCGTGAAAACGCTTCGGTTACCGCCGCAGGAAACAGCGCGTCTGACGGGGCCAGTGCGGGATCTCACTATAATGATGGGGATACGCTAGATGATCACAACGTTGCTTATGGTGAGGACAATGGCGGGCATACCAACCAGTTAGGCCGTTCGCTGGATGCCGGGAACAAGCAGGCATGGGCCAGACTGTAACCCTCAAAAACTGTTGGACTACCAAGGTGATGCATGATGAAAGATCGGTTTCCGTCAGACCATACCAGAGTTCAGCAGATGAAAACGGCTGATCCCAACCAGGGGGTTTGGCCTTCGTCACTCAAGTTGCCGACACTGTCTAACGCGGATTTTAAGTTTTTCTCGAAGCTTATTTATGACAAGGCAGGCATTGATATACCCTTGGAAAAAAAGAGCTTGATGGAAAATAGGCTGGGCAAGCGCCTGTTGGCCCTCAAGCTTACTCAGTTTTCACAGTATAAACAGCTATTGCAGGGGGATGCAGTTGGTAAGGAACTGGTCCTGTTTACCAATAGTTTGACCACCAATAAAACTGAGTTTTTCCGCGAGAGTTTACATTTTTCCTACTTGAAAGACTTGCTGGAAAAGCACGCGAGCAACCGGATGATTACCCTGTGGTCTGCGGCCAGCTCCAGCGGCGAAGAAGCCTATACTATGGCTATGATGTGCGAAGAACTGGCGAAGACGGTGCCGCTTTTCGATTATCGCATATTGGGGACAGATATTGACACGCAGCGCCTGCAAATGGCCGAGCGCGGTATCTATGACATTGAGGCTATTGCCAATATTCCGTCGACCTTTCAGCATGAATATTTTGAGGCAGAGGGTGTTCAGGAGCAGAAGCAGGTAAAAATTGGGAAAAAACTAAGGCAACGTCTTAAGTTCCGCCATCATAATCTGGTTGAGTATGGGGATTTAATTCCTCTCGATTTCGATATCATATTCCTGCGGAATGTCTTGTTTTATTTTGATGCCCACACGGCGCAGCAGATTGTTGCAAAGCTTGTTAGCCAACTTAAGCCGGGCGGTTTTTTATTCATTGGGCTGACCGAAAAACTGCACAAAATTGACCCCCAACTGACCTATGTGGAAGCCTCCATCTATCAGAAGAAGGTTTAACTTTAACTGTGAAAGAGATAAACATTCAGTCTGGTGAGATGGTTGTTTGCGACGAACCGCCCGCGTGTGTGCAAACAATTGTGGGTGTTTGCATCGCAGTATGCTTGTGGGACCGAGTAGAGAAACGAGGCGGTATGTGCCATTTTCGCCTACCGGAACCCACCAATATTGGCGGCACGCCCAACGAGGAAAGTGACTGCGCTGAAACAGCAGTAATAGCCTTGCTTCGGAAATTTAAGGAATGCGGGTCTACCCAGCAAAATCTGGAAGCCCGTGTGGTGGGCGGCGGCGAACTGCACTATGGCGAATTTATGAAAGGCCAACGCATTGGCGTGCGTAATATAGAGCCTGTCCTTGGTGTTTTAGCGGCGTTTGGCATTCCTGTTGTGGGTAAGGCTGTGGGCGGGCCGTGTGGCCGACAAATTCAGTTTATGTCAGACACAGGTGCCTTATTTTACCGCGAAGTGGATGGCTTGCCTGAAGCGGCTGAAGCGGAAGCACCCTTTGGGGCGGGTACTAGGCCAAAAGCTGACCAGCCGCCCGTGTTTGAAGGCGCGCAAGAGCTGACTGATCCGGCGCTTGTCAGGCAGATCGAAAGGCAACCTGCTGGGGGCCAGATTAAAATATTGATGGTCGGGAATGCTGCCCAATCGCGCAAGCGGCTAACACGAATATTGGAAGAAGACCCACGGTTGCTTGTTGTTGCCCACGCGGCTGATATTACTGCGGCGGAAGCCGCCATAGAAAAAGAACAGCCAGATGTTATCACGCTTAATATGAATACCAAAAGCAGTGACTGGACGGTGTTTATCAAGAAATATATGGAGCATCATATCATTCCAACTGTGATTGTTTCCACATTGGATAGGGTAGACCCGGATAGTATTTTCAATGCGCTGAAACTGGGTGTTTTTGATTTTGTCGATAAAAACGCACTGTCAGATGTGCATGGTGTGATTATTGCGGCCTATAAGTCTCGGCAGCATATGGAAGACATGCGCGCCATAACCACTGCGCCGGAAATGGCATCTGTCCGGCTTAATAAGGCCGGTTGCAGGGAATCGTTGATTGTGGTTGGCTCGTCAACGGGCGGTGTTGAAGCGCTGGAAATGGTGTTAAAACAGCTCCCGAAAGTTACGCCGCCAATTTGTATTGTGCAGCATATTCCCAAAGTTTATTCCAAATCACTGGCGTCCCAACTGGATGATATGTGCGCTGTGCGTGTGACTGAGGCCGTGGATGGCACTGAAATACAGGATAGCCATGTGTATATTGCAGAAGGCGGCAGGCACATGAAGTTGGTCCAGATGGGGGACAATAAAGTTGTCATTCGGCTGACCGATGACCCCGAGCGTAATGGATTTCGCCCGTCGGTAGACCATTTGTTCGATTCCGCCCAAAAATTAACGGGTAAAAAGCTGGTTGGGGTGCTGCTAACCGGTATGGGGAAAGATGGTGCTGCAGGGCTTTTACGGCTGAAGCAAGCCGGGGCCTATACCATTGCGCAAAATGAAGCAACAAGCGTTGTTTTTGGTATGGCGAAAGCTGCGGCAGACCTTGGGGCTGTTTCTGAAAAGGCGGCGTTAAATGCCATTGCTACAATTATGCTGGAGGCTTCTGTTGTGCAGAAAAGCCACCAAATGCAAGCGTTTCCCGTATCGCCACAAGTGCACTGAAAGAAACTATATATGCAACAGAGTAGGAACATATATTGGAGGGGCAACAGGATTAGGCTCTGCATACAGCAGGCAGTAGCCGTTGGCCGGGGGCTTGCGGCATGAGGGTTATTATTGCAGACGATGAACCTACAATGCGGTCCCGATTGATGGCTGCCATTGACCATTTGGAAGCGCCCTTTGATTGCGTAAAAGTATGCGGAGTGGCGGAAAATGGCGCTGAACTGATTACTGCGGTTGAGCAGGCCACGGCAATTGACTTGGTGATAAGCGATGTGCGGATGCCGGAGATGGATGGATTGTCATCTTTGGTTTATCTGAGGTCAAAATACCCGGCATTAAAAATTATTCTGCTGTCGTCGGAAACCTCTGTCAGCACCCACGGGGCAGGGCAAGCAGCAGGGAATGCCGAGAATGCCGAGAATGCCGCTAAATATGAGCTGCTGGACAAAATTGCAGCGCGAATTTGCCGTCAGGAAAATGAACCCGGCAAGATAAATTCAATTCTTGCAGGGTGTGAAAAGCTGGCGATGGCCCCTTGCGCTGTCGCACGGCATTTTGGTGCACAGGGGTTTGTCCGCAAGCCAATTTCAACCGCCAAACTGAAAACGCTTTTGTCTCGGTTAGAAAGTACCCGTGATTTTATCAAAATAGACAAAGAGGGATAGACAAGGAGTGGAGAAGATGAAGGTTATTTTTGCAGATGATGATGCCGCCATGCGGGAACGTATGGTAAGCGCCGCCGAAGGCCTTAAATCAGAATTTGGGGTGCTGGATGTGTGCGGAGTAGCGGAAGACGGTGAAAGGTTGATCCAACTTGTGGAGGAAAATGCACCGGTTGATATGATTATTTCTGACATGCGAATGCCCAACATGGATGGCTTGTCAGCAATGGTATATTTGCTGGCAAAATATAAGGCCATGCATGTGATATTGTTGACGTCTGAATCCATCGTTGGGTCTGACGAGGGGGACGACACGGCAGAAAATGAAGAAAAATACGCTATGCTGAACCAGATTGCCCTGCGCCTAATCAACAAGGAAACTGCACCTGACAAGATAAACTCCATGCTTGAAGGATGCGAAAAACTAGGGTTGTCGACGAAAACAGTGGCGAAGCACTTTGGGGCAAGGGGATTTGTGCGAAAGCCGTTTTCTGCGAAAAAACTGACTGTGATTATGAAACAGTTAAAGGCGAAGACCCCCTTTATCGAAATTGACATAATAACCCGCGGCTGAAAAGCCCAACTTTTTGGTGCAAAGCAGGCTGATGCCATGATGGGCGACGGTTGATTTTCCAAATTTCAATATTCTTAACTATATGTGTGGATAGTAGAAGATAGCATGAGTGTTATTTTAACAAGCCGCCCAACGGAATATAGGCTTGGGTTGCGGTGTGATGGCGCTTAGGCCAGAAATTTGACCCTATAGTAACATGATTTTTTAGTGGCTTTGGGAGTGATGAATATGAAGGTTGTGTTTGCAGATGATGAGCCTCTAATGCTCTCTCGCATGATACAATCATTAGAGGGGCTAGACCCTCAATTTGGGCCTGTTGAAATAGTAGGCGAAGCCTGCGATGGCAAAGAACTGATCAATATTGTGGAGCTGAATGGCCCGGTTGATCTGGTTATTACTGATATGCGTATGCCGGTAAAGGATGGGCTTTCAGCGCTGGTTTACCTGCGCGAGAAGCATAAACAAACCAAAGTCATTCTCTTAACATCTGATGCGACGTCCCACACTGACTTTGGGGAGTCAGTTGAGGAAATGATCGAAAATGAAAAGAAATTTACAATGCTGGAAAAGATAGCGGCGCGTGTACGCAAAGGCCAACCAGAACCCGGCAAGATAAATTCAATATTGGAAGGCTGTGAGAAATTAGCGCTTGTACCGAAAGATGTAGCAGCATTTTTTGGCGCACGTGGGTTTGTTCGAAAACCATTTTCAGCCGCCAAATTAAATGAACTCCTTGGGCTGCTAGGCACGTCTGGCTCATTCATAGACATTGATGTGCACAGCGATCAGTGAAGAGACCAGTAAATGGACAGGTTTGGTAACTTTCTCATTGATACAGGGTTGATTTCCCAAGCGCAATTGGCAGAAGCCTTGCTGGAACAGGTGACGCAAACACCTGCAAGCATTGTGGTTCTTTATGAAAATGGCACCTTGAGCGCAGAGGATGTGCTTAATATCTTAACCGTGCAGAATGAAGAGTTGATGGACTTTCGGTCAGCGTGCTTGAAGTTGGATATATGGACGGATGGTTTCACGCAGGAGCTTCGGGAATCCGTTTCAAAACGCCGCCCCAAACTTGGTGAAATTATCGTTGAAAAAGGCTGGCTGTTTCCACAAAAACTTTTTGGTGAAATTCATAAATTTAAGGCCTATTGCGCGAAAAATAACCTGTGCAATAAGTTGGAACACCCTGAACAACAGGCAGATGATACCGATACGCCGGATGCAACTGCCACACCCCCCACTAAAGTAGATTTCAACCCGAACTTCGCCCATCTGGAAGAGGAAAGTGTGCCGGACTATCTGGACATTTTCTCAGAGGAAAAGAAAAGCGCGCTTGAGCTAATTATTCTGTCTGTGGAAAATCTGAAAGAGGCAGGCGAGCCTGTTGGCCCTGTATATGAGACACTTGACGCATTTTTTGGCGAATATCATTCCCTGAAAGGGGCCGCTCGGTCGGTTGGTGCCGCCTTGACCGAACAGCTTATTCATGAAGCCGAGGAATTGCTTACTTTCTTTAAGCGGTTCTCGGAGAAAGTTTCCTCAGATGATTTTGCCAAACTGTCCGGCATAAACCTGACTGTCCTAGACTTGTTGTGGGATTTACGGGAGGCATTGCTTGAAGAAGCAACGGAAGAAGCGTTTTGGCAGGAAGAGACAACACAAACGTCATATGTCGCGCTATTAAGCGATTTACGGCAAATGCTGGTGGAATTGGTAAGCCGTGGATATGTGGTGTCGATCGATGATCTGAATGATGAGTTTTAGGGCCTGTAGTTTTTGGGCTACGGGCGACTTTGCCGACCAATTGGATGGAGTTTATGACGAATAGCGGTGCACATTCTGGCGACGCAGATAGCCTAAACCGTTTAATGCCGCAACTGACCGACCTTATGGATGAGTTGCAGGCAGGGCAATCAGATGGTGTTTCGGCGCATTTGATTGAGGCGCTTTCTGCGGCGAGTGACACCAGTAATTTATTGTCTATGAAAGAGGTTGTCCCCGCGGTTCTTTCGGTGCTTTCATACTTGCAGGCAAATGGTCTTAAGCTGGATAAAAAGATTTCATCGCTTTTGTCCCATTGTGTTTCTGTGATTGTGAAGGATATTAAGGCTGTTTTAAGCAGCAAGCCCTTTGACACCTATGAAAAAGAACGGGACAGAGTGTTCACACGCCTTTCTGTGTATGTGGCAGAAGTCACAGGGTTTGATTTGCAATATTATGATGATGCGGTGATGGATGATTTTAGCACTGTGTCGGAACTTGAATATCTTGACTCTGTCTTGTCTTCCGGTGGGAAGGCCCAACCTGAGACTGCGACAAAGCCGGCAGGGAAGGCCTCTAAAGCCAAACCGGCTCGCCCCTCGAAAGCGGTGGCAACAAAGCGGAAGCAGCAAGAAACCACACGCGTAAAGTCCTACCTATTGGACCGGTTGATGAGCCAGTCTGAGGAATTGGTCCAAATCAGAAATACGCTTGCCGACATAGCGGAGCGTACTGAGGATCAGGAAATTCAGGATATTTCCCACAAGCTGACATCAATCTCGGGGGATATTCTTGATGACCTGCTGCGGACCAGAATGCGCCCAATTGGGGTGCTGCTTAGTAAATACAGGCGGATCGTCCGCGACCTTTCTAGGGACTTGGGTAAAAAAATATCCCTACAGATTATTGGCGAAAATATAGAGCTAGATAGCAATGTCATTGATGCCATTACAGAGCCGCTGACACATCTGGTTAGAAATTCGGTGGACCACGGCATTGAATTACCAGATGTACGCCTGAAGGCAGGGAAGTATGACGAAGGGCTTCTGACCATTCATGCTTATAATGAATCTGGCAAAGTGATTGTCAGCATTAGCGATGATGGCCAAGGTGTGGACACTGAAAAGGTGTTGGCGAAAGCCGTTGAAAGCGGGCTTGTCTCTGAACATGATGCCAAAGAGATGTCCCACAAAGACAAGCTGGATTTGATTTTTAATTCGGGCTTGTCAACGTCTGATAAAGTTAGCGCTGTTTCGGGGCGCGGTGTGGGGATGGATGCCGTTCGTCGGAAAGTGGAAGAAATTAAAGGCGCTGTAGAAATCAACAGTGAGTTTGGAAAGGGAAGCGAAGTTTTGTTGCGGTTCCCGTTGACCATGGCAACAATCAAAGTGTCCTTGTTCAAAATAAACGGGATTAGTTATGCTATTCCCTCCTCGGATATATCGCAGATTATTAGATTTTCGAAAAAGGAAGACGGTATCCGGGTTCGTTTTGATAAAAGCCAGATATTATTGCACCGAAACCAGTCAGTTATTCCACTAATTGAGCCTGCGGACTATATTGATAACATTGGCACGACCAAAAGCATTCAGGAAGTTTATCAGGCTGGCGGCGTTATCAATGCCATAGTTTTTAAGCATATGGGCAGGGACTGGGGCCTTTATGTGGATGAGGTATTTGCCTTTATGGACATTGTTATCAAACCAATGGAAACAGGCATGAACCCCGCGCAGCTTTTTGCGGGTGTTGCTGTGTTGGGGAATGGGGATTTGGCCTTGATTGTGAACTTGAAAAGCCTGCTACATATCGCCAGAAATGAATTGGTGTATTAGCGGCATATAGTACGCGCTTAGGGGCTTTGTTGACGCGACTAAATAATACAAGCAATGCTAATCCAGAAGATGGATATAGTTGCTATGGTATCAACCTTGATGAATGTCTTTGCACTATGGTACCAGTGGGTGGTGTACCAGTAAGTGGGGGTGCGAGTGGATGGCGTTACAGTGTAAAGATGTGGAACCTAAATGGTTAAGCTAGATCAACTCGATGTAAAAATTCTGAGTGAATTGCAAAAGAATGGGCGGCTTACGAAAGTAAAGCTGAGCGAGAAAGTAAACCTGTCACCAAGCGCTTGCCATGAACGGGTGGCACGGCTGCAAGAAAAAGGGGTCGTTTCTTCCTATAAAGCGACGTTGGATATTAGCCGTATATTGAGTGTGGATACGGTCTTTACGGAAGTGACTTTAAAAAGCCACCGACAGAATGATTTCCGTGTGTTTGAAGATGCGATTAATAAATCCCCTTATGTGGTCGAGTGCCTCGCTGTGGGCGGTGGGTTCGATTATATTTTGCGCTTTATAGTGAATAATATAGCCCATTATCAGGAGGTTTTAGAAGAGTTTCTGACTGCTGGTATCGGGATAGATCGATATTTTTCCTATGTTGTGACTAAAGAGATTAAGCCCTACACGGGGTTCCCTTTGAGCGAGCTTCTAGCAAGGAATAACGCAGAGGTTTAGGCCGGGAATTAGCGTTTATAAGGGTTTTTTTGGCGTTGTTCGCAGGGAAACAGGACGCACCATACAGCCGACTGAAAGCTATTTTTTCCCTATTGTAAAATAGCTCTATATGACGTTGAGAAGATTTTCTCCTGCCGGTGGTAGGGCCAACTACATCGTGAAACTGGAGTGGAATTTTGACCAATAAATTTTTCCCAAAGCTAATGGCACCCTTGGATTTGGGCTTCACAACCCTGCGGAACCGCGTGCTGATGGGGTCCATGCATACGGGCCTTGAAGAAGCGCCGGGCGGCTATAAGCGTATGGCTGCCTTTTATGGGGAACGGGCGAAGGGTGGCGTTGGTTTGATTGTTACGGGTGGTTTTGGCCCAAATGTTCGCGGAGGAACTTCTGCTTTTGCAACAGGTTTTCAGACAGAAGAAGATGTGGAATCCCACAAGCTGATAACCAAAGCTGTGCATGAGGAAGGCGGCCAAATTTGTATGCAGATTTTGCATACAGGCCGCTATGCATTTAACCAAAACCCCATTGCGCCTTCTGCTATTAGGGCGCCTATCAACCCGGCGGTGCCCGCTGCCGCAACAGAAGAAGAAATTGAAGAGCAGATTCAGGATTTTGTCAGCATGGCAGAGCGTGCCCAGCGCGCAGGGTATGACGGTGTGGAAATTATGGGATCAGAAGGGTATTTTCTGAATCAATTTCTTGCAGCCCGCACCAACCAGCGTAACGATCAGTGGGGTGGCTCCTACGAAAACCGTATGCGCCTGCCGGTGGAAGTGGTGCGCCGTGTACGGGAAGCTGTAGGCACCCATTTTATTATTATTTACCGGCTCTCTATGCTGGACCTTGTGAAGGGCGGCAGCGACTTTGATGAAGTTGTCATGCTTGGCAAGGCCATTGAAAAAGCGGGGGTAACAATTATCAATTCAGGTATTGGCTGGCATGAAGCCCGCATTCCTACCATTGCAACGAAAGTGCCACGCGCGGCTTTCACATGGGTAACGGCTAAATTCCGCAAAGAGCTTTCTGTGCCGGTTGTTACATCAAACCGCATTAATACGCCTGATGTGGCGGAGCAAGTGCTGTCGCAGGGCGATGCTGATATGGTTTCCATGGCGCGGCCGTTCCTTGCAGACGCAGACTTCGTCAATAAAGCAAGGGAAGGGCGTAGCGACGAAATTAACACCTGCATCGGCTGTAATCAGGCGTGTCTTGACCATGTTTTCAATATGAAAATGTCTACTTGCCTTGTGAACCCCCGTGCATGTTTCGAGACCGAGCTTACATTGGTGGCTGCGGACAATGTTAAAAACATTGCTGTTGTGGGGGCTGGGCCTGCTGGGCTGGCCTTTGCGGTAAATGCTGCAAGCCGTGGGCATAAAATTACGCTGTTTGATGCTGCGACTGAAATAGGCGGGCAGTTTAACCTAGCCAAGCGAGTGCCGGGCAAAGAAGAGTTTTATGAAACGCTTCGGTATTTTTCAAAGCAGATTGAGCTGAGTGATATTGAGCTTCGCCTTAATACGTCTGTCAGTGTGGACGATTTGAATGAGGCTGATTTTGACGAGATAGTTCTTGCTACTGGTATTGCGCCGCGAACGCCAGACATTGAAGGCATCAATCACCCGACAGTTCTTGGGTATTTGGACGTGCTGCGGGATAATGCACCTGTTGGCAAAAAGGTGGCGATCATTGGGGCAGGCGGTATCGGGTTTGATGTCGCAGAGTTTTTAGCGCACAGCGGCCCAGCCACTAGCCAGAATGTGGAAGCCTTTATGGCGGAATGGGGCGTTGATATGACCTTTTCCGCACGTGGCGGGGTTGAAGGCATGGAAGCCCAAACGGAACCTGCCAGCCGGGAAATTTTCCTGCTGCAGCGTACGGAGAAAAAGGTTGGGGCTGGCTTGGGTAAAACAACTGGCTGGATTCACCGCACTGGGTTGAAAAATAAAGGCGTTAAGATGATGCCGGGCTGTAGCTATGAACGCATTGATGACGCGGGTTTGCATATTCTGCTGAATAAGGAACCTGTAGTGTTGGATGTTGATACGATTGTTATCTGCGCGGGCCAAACGCCAAAGCGGGACCTGGCGGAAGGCCTGACCAAACCCCACCATTTGATAGGCGGTGCTGACGTTGCGGCAGAACTTGATGCCAAACGCGCCATTGATCAGGCAACAAGGCTTGCTGCGGTTATTTAAAGTGCAGCCTTAAGGCTGGATACAATCTAGGCAGCGTGCGCTTGCCTGCGGGACAGTTGTTCCTGCAAACAATGGAAAGCCGTGCACGTGATGGCTAGCTCATGCACGGGCGCATACTGTGTGAAAAGGAGAGCTTTATGCTCTCTTTTTTTTAAGGCTCAAGCTTAGACCTTTGCTTCCAAATACTCTACTCGCGATAGTATTAGGCTGTGGCCTGCCTTCCTTACAGGGCAGGGCAGCTAAAAGAACTTGGTGGCATGCAGCCGGGGTTTTCTTCCTAAATGAGACTAAACTTAGGTATTAGCCTGTAATTATAATTGATAAAATCAATTAAAATACACATAAAATTAAAAAGGAAAGGTAATACTAATTATGCCAAAATTAAGTGAAATAATCATATAAATTAGGTTTTTAGGCACCTTTTATTTGATGTCTTCTTGAATGCTTTGATAGGATAATCAGAGGGTATTGCATCTCTGTAGGGGGATAAGCCCTTAGTTTATGAACGTTTAGAGTTTTGGCTCTAAGAATCTCATTTCGAGTCTGAAATATTAAGTAAACATAGTTATAGGGTATAAAATTCCCTATTTTTTCAAATAGAAAAAAAATCTATCTAAATTCATCTAAACTAAAGACCTATTTTATGAGCGCTATAAGTCAGCTTATCGCTGTATTATATGGATAATTGATGTGTATATTATACCTTATTTGCAAAGAATGGCATCAGCCTTAGATTTATGTATAGTATTATTATAAATAATAATACCTATATTACCTATATATAATAGAATAATTATCTAATATTATTTATGTTAAAGGTATAGTGAAAAATACTTAA
>JAESQS010000321.1 GCA_016765035.1 Kordiimonadaceae bacterium
ACTTCCAGTTTTTCATCGCGACCGACAATGTCAAAATGAACGCGGGCGCCGGAAGACTTACCGATCCAGTTATGCTGCATCAAACGCACTTTATCAGGCCAACGGTCCAGTGTGCCAAGACCTTCGATCAAATCATCAGCAAAGTCTGTAATTTTCAAGAACCACTGCGATAATTTGCGGCGCTCAACCTCTGCGCCGGAGCGCCAGCCTTTGCCGTCTATCACTTGCTCGTTAGCCAGCACAGTATTGTCAACAGGGTCCCAATTCACCCAGCTTTCTTTGCGGTAAACAAGGCCCGCATTAAAGAACTCTATGAAAATCTGCTGTTCTTTGCCGTAATATTCTGGGTCGCACGTTGCCAGCTCTCGGTCCCAATCGATCGCAAAGCCAAGCTGCTTCAACTGGTCGCGCATGTTGGCAATGTTATCATATGTCCAGTCTGCTGGATGGACTTTGCGCTCCATCGCCGCATTTTCCGCTGGCATACCAAACGCATCCCACCCCATAGGGTGCAGCACTTCATAGCCTCTTGCACGCCGACACCGTGCAACTACATCCCCAAGAGTGTAATTGCGTACATGGCCCATATGGATGCGGCCAGAAGGGTAAGGAAACATTTCAAGCACATAATATTTTGGCTTGTCAGTGATGTTTGCAGACTTAAATGTTTTAGCGTCTGCCCAAACCTTCTGCCACTTAGCTTCGGCTGCCTTTGCGTTATAGCGCGACATGATATTTTCTCGTGTAAACAATGTGAAAGGGCCGGGCATATACCCGGCCAATGGTAGTCAAAGCCTGTGCAAAAGTGACGGCACAGACAAATGCAATTTAGCTTTTAGCATCAACTTTCAAGCGCCGCGCCGCCGTCAGGATAGATTCTTCCACCCGTAACACTGTCGCAGCTTGCACCGGCACAGTTAGCCAGTTGTTGTCTTTACGCTCTTGGCGCACAACAGAAACCTTGATGCCGTCTGACCGCAAGTCCAACGTCAGGAACCGGACTGTCAGCTTCACTCGTTCATTCGGTGCTTCTGCAGTAGAATGCCAGCCCGTAACAATGATGCCGCCCGTTGGTTCAACTGTATCAAAAGGCATGAAAGAAAGTGTTTCAAGCGTCGCCTGCCACAAAAATCCATTAATCCCCATTGCAGTAGGCCGAGGGCCAATATCTTTTCCGTCCTTGTCGCCACCGCCAAAAAAGCTGCAGGCGCTCATCACCATTGTCAGTGAGATCACGAGAAGCGACCGGGTTATTTTATGCATAAGACACCCTGTATTATCATTCAGATACGTTTTTCTTCGGACAAATCCATCAACAAACACGCCCATGGAAAAACCTTCCTCGGGGTTATAACTGCCCAAGGGTGTAGTTACTAGTCAGAAATACGCTCAAATCATGGCAAAGCGTGACAAAGAGGTCACAGACCCTCACAATTTATTGTGGGTGCTTGCATATTTAGGCCTATTTTCCGTACCATACAGGTTGAATACCCTTGTGATGCGAGATATGCGAACACTATGAAATTTGCGTTGTCCATATGCCTAACAGCCTTAATGGTTGTTGCTCCTTCTGCCTTTGCGTCGGCGGATGAGGACAAAACACGCTTCGAATCCTCAGGGTTTCTGCAGAGTTTAGACACTTTCATTGCCGAGCAAATGGCGAAGGAAAGCGCGGGGATAAAACTTAAAAAACCGGGTACCATCGGCGAAATTGAACTGAGTATTCGCAGAAATAACAGCACCCAAAATAATAGTTTTGCGCTTAGTGATTCGAGTAATTTGGGGAATTCAACAATTGACGGCCTGTCAGAACGGCCAGATTTTTCTTCTTTGCTAGCCCCGAATGGTCAAATGCGCAGTTCTTATGGGCCAGAACTGTCTGGAGGCACCTCTTCCCTCGATCTGAGCTTTGCCCGTGATAAAAACGACCCAACGGATCGCGGTATCGAAGTTTCCATAGAAAGCGCCTACCGCCGGTCTGTTCAAGGCATTCAAGCCCTAGCCGGTTTCTCTGATGAAGGTGCTGCTGACCTTGAATATAACCTTGGTGTCACGCTGGGCTATGCAGGCTTTGGTGTTGACGCAACAGTGACGCGCCAAACCAGCCTGTTCGAAAATGAATTACACGGCTTTGACTTAGGCTTTTCTTACCAGTCTACTCGCTGGGCAGCCCGGCTATCCCTTAGTGGCTACCGCGAAGGCGCAGACCTATACGGCATTGAAAACAAGTTCCGCAGCATCATGTCCGTTGAACTTGGTGCCAGTTACCATATCATGAGCCGTCTAGGTGTTCGTGGCGGTGTGCGCTATTATGATTACCGTGACCAATGGCTGATTAACCCAGCGGCTGGTGATAATGCCCAAATGATCTTCCTTGGTGGTCGCCTAGATTTCTAAAGCGGTACACAGCCAGCTTATTCAAACATCCTCTTAATACTTCTCGCTTTTAGAACATCCCCTACCTTTGAGCATACCGGCCCACTTCCCGCTTATTCTCTGGCCCAACCACCCGCTAGGATACACTGTGGGGTGGTAATGGTAATGCTTCTTGAACCAGATACACTTTAAAGCGGCACAAAGGCGCTTATGGCCGCCACACCCAGCAAGCCTAGCTGTTTTAAATGCCCTGCATTCCGGCTGTTAATGCCGCCCAGCGCCACGACAGGCACATGTGCACCCTTTATTAACCGCGCAAGCCTATGCACGCCAAGACAAGGCGCACCGGGATGGCTCATGGTCGGAAACACAGGCGATACTAGCGCAAAATCAACACCAACCTGCTGCGCCCGCCTCAAATCACCACGGGTATGGCACGCTGCACTGACAAGGCCAAAGCCTGTTAGCGGTGGGGGCGAAGCCAGCTTATAACTTGGCAAATGCAGCCCATCAGCCCGCACTGAACGGGCTAGTGCCTCATCCCCGGCAACAAGTAAAAACTGCTGCCTCTCTTTGGTGATTTGCCGCAAAGCCCGTGCAAACCCTGTTCGGTCAGCATGGTTATAATCTCTACAAATGACGATACTGCCCGCAGGCATATGCTCACAAACCCGGAAGGGGTCTGGCACTCGGTCTTCATCAGTGATAAAAATCAAATGCGGCACACCTGCAGCGACACCCAGCTTCAAAGCGGCGCTGGCAGATTTTTTTTTCAACACTGGCTTGACCATATAGGCATCCGTGGCACATAGCTTCTTTTAAACAAACACGCCCCTTGGGGTGCATACACAATAGGACCATTTTGCATGACTGCTGACCTGAAATCCACCATCACGGCAAATCTTCTGCAAATTGATACCGAGATTAAAAAAATGTGTAAGCATGTGGGGCGGGAAAAGTCTAAAGCACGTCTTATTGCCGCTTCCAAAGTACAGCCAAAAGAGAATGTTGTTGCAGCGCTGGAAGCAGGCCACAAAGTATTTGGCGAAAATCGGGTGCAAGAAGCGCAGGAGCGCTGGAGCGACCTAAAGCAAAATTATGAGGGCATTGAACTGCATTTAATCGGTGGATTACAAACCAATAAAGCCGCTGAAGCTGTAGCCCTGTTTGATGTTATCCAGTCAGTAGACAGGCCAAAGCTCGCCCGCTTCCTTGCCCGTGAAATGAAAGCACAGAACCGCCACTTGCCTCTATATCTGCAAATAAACACAGGTGCAGAAGAGCAAAAGGGCGGCTGCATGGTGGCTGACCTACCTGCCCTATTAGACGTGTGCGCGGAGCTAGAGCTGGAAGTGCAAGGCCTTATGTGCATTCCACCAGCGGATGATGACCCTTCCCTGCACTTTTCTTTGCTGAAAAAATTGGCAAAACACCACAAACTGGAACGGCTTTCCATGGGCATGAGCAGTGATTACGCGCTGGCGGCCAGTATGGGCGCAACAGACATTCGTGTTGGTACAGCGGTTTTTGGGGCCAGAGAGTAAGCGGGG